>QHCC01000114.1 GCA_003243915.1 Pseudonocardiales bacterium
TGCCCGAGCATCTGCTGCACGACCTTGACGTCCGCGCCGCTCGCGATGGCGAGGGACGCGGCGGTGTGCCGCAGCCCGTGCGGTGTCAGCCCGTCCAGCCCGCTCGCCCGAACGGCTCGTTCGAAGACGGTGTGCCGGAAGTTCTGCAGCCGCAGCAGACCGCCCTTCGGAGCGGTGAAGACAAAGTCGTCCGAACTCTTGCCAGCAACGAGCGCGGCGAGTTCGTCGATGAGGAACCGCGGGATGGGCACGCTGCGGACCTGGTGGGTCTTCGGCGTGCTGAATACAGGGTGCCCCTTCACCTCCGCAACGGCCGCGACGATCTCGGCCCGGCGACGGAACAGGTCGAGAGAGCGCACCCGCAGCGCGGACAGCTCGCCGAAGCGCACGCCGGTGTACGCGAGGAAAAGGATCGTCGTGCGGTATCCGCCCGCGGCGTCGGCGAGCTGGTCGACCTGGTCCATCGTCAGGAACATGCGCTCGGCCTTCCGGGCGCGCGGCAGTGGCACCCGGTCGGCGGGGTTACGCGCGAGCCGGCCGTCGCGGATCGCCAGCGAGAGGATCAGGGACAGGACGCGGTGTGCCTGGCGCACCGTCGCAGGGGCGAGGCCGGAATTGCTGAGCTCGCTCACCCAAGCGGCGACTCCCTCGTGGGTGACGTCGGAAAGCTGGACCGTCCCCCATCGAGGCAGGACGTTCACCCGCAGCAGTCCCTCGTATCGCGCCCGGGTCGAAGGTTTGAGATCGACCTTCGTTGTGAGCCATCGCGCCGACCAGGCGCCGACCGTGATCCGCCCCCGAGCCGGGTCGACGTACATGCCCGATGTGACGGCTGTCGTGACCTCGTCCAGCCAGCGTTGAGCATCGATCTTGCGCGGGAAATGCCGCGAGTACTCCTTGCCGGCTGCGTCTCGGTAGCGCGCTCGCCAGCGCCCGTCCTGACGTCTCGCAATGCTGGCCATGACCGCCTCCAAAGTGCGTCGAGAACACCGGGTCTACCACCGAGTCCCGACACGCGAAAAGGGCGAAAGCAACAGCCAACGACAACCAACGCGGTTAACCTGATGACGTGGCATTCGAACGGATCACGATCGACCCTGGTGTGATGGGTGGCCTGCCCTGCATCCGGGGTATGCGCATGCCTGTTGCCACCGTCGTCGGCATGGTCGCCGACGGAATGTCCGTGGACGAGATCCTCGATGACTTCCCGGATCTCGAGGCCGAAGACATTGCCGAGGCGCTCCGCTACGCGGCGGCCGCCGTCCGTGAACGCGAGTTGCCGCTGCGCCATCCGGCATGAGGTTCCTGCTCGACCACAACCTCTCGCCCAAGGTGGCTGAGCCGCTCCGAACCGCCGGGCACGACGTCACCATCGCGCGCGAAGTCGGTCTGAGTAGCGCCAGCGATGAGGTCGTGATCGCGACGGCACGGTTGGAACGTCGGGTGCTCGTCAGTGCCGACACCGACTTCGGTGCGATCTTGGGCCTGTCGGGCGCGGCGACGCCGTCCTTCCTACTGATGCGCCGCGCGTCGAATCAACGGCCGGCTGAGCAGGCCGCGCTGATTTTGGACAACCTCGACGTCGTCGCCGGCGACCTCGAAGGCGGAGCAATTGTCGTCCTCGGTGAAGCCACCCTTCGCATCCATCGCCTGCCCATAATCAGCGACACCTGACGTCCGACCACACCGCCAATCCGCCGTCCCCACAACGGTCAACGACGCCCGTCATGAGCTTCCCAACGACCTTCCCAACGGGACGTATGCTACCGAAATCGGTAGTTCCGTCGTGACGCAACGTGAGGCGGTTCGAGGTGGTCTCTCGTCAGCCCAAGCGCGACGCGATCGCCCGCGAGCGCAAACGGCGACGTCAGCAGAAGGAGCCGCCGCCCGCGCCGGCCCCGGCCGCGACGACCCGACGTTCTGCCGCCAGCGCCTGCGGCTGGTGCGGCGGTGTCATCGAGGTGAAGGCCACCGGCCGGATCCCCAAGTGGTGCTCGCCGGCCTGCCGACAGCGTGCCTGGGAGCAGTCCCGCGCGGCGGCGTCAGGGCGCGCCGCGGTCGAGGTAGTCGAGCGGGTGGTGGCGGTCCCTTTCGCGCGCGAGCGGATACCTTTGCGCGAGGAGTGGCCGGGGCTGCTGCGCGAGCTCGCGGCGCAACTCGAGGACGGGCGCATATACGCCCGCGACCTACCCAACCTCGGCTCCGCCCTCAACGACCTGGCCGCCGCCTACAACCGCCGCCAGAACCTACGACGCGTCCGCCGCTGAGCCGTCCAGGTCTCCGACGAACAGGCACCCATGGCTGTCGCCAGAACGCGCTCACATCGGGCGCGACCGCGCACTGTCGGCGCCATGAGCGGATGATGACAGGATCCACATGAACGACAGGGGTGGGGAGGTAGCACAGGCGTGCGGCGACGGACCAAGGCAGCAGCCTTGATAGTTGGCGCCTCGTCGACCTTCGGCCTAGCGGCATGCACACACGCGCGCCCGCGCCCGGCCCCTGCGGTCACCCATACCCAGGTCACGACCCGCGGCCCCTCCGCGATTCCAACCAGGCCGGTCCCAGCCGGCCCGACCACCTCGACGACCCAGCATTGCCCTCTGGTCCCGTTGGCACTAGCCGCGCCGACCATCGGTCAGCGGCTAGATCACGCCACTGTGCAGACGAGCGGCGGCAAGACAGTGGGGTGCAAGTTCTACCCCATCACCACCGGCCTTGCCACGTCGGAGCACCTGCCGACGAAAGGTTTCCCTTCCGCGCAGATAACCTTTACCACTTACCCAAGCGCTGAATCTGCGCGCCAGGTACTGGCCATCGTGTCTAGAGCGGGAGGGTCGCCGTCATTGCAGTCGATCGACGGATTAGTTGCAGAGACATTCCAGACGCACTTCTATCCGCCGGACGGCGAGGCAGACTGGGCCTGCGCCTTCATCAAGGGACCGAAACTGATCACTGTTCTCGTGGCCGAGCCCACGGGTCAGGGCCAGACGAACGCCATCGCTCTTGCCGAGGCATTCGCCTCCAAGGTCTGAACGAGCGGCACGCACATCGGCAGTTCCGGTCGACTACCGGCCGTCGTCCGCACCAACGAAGTTGATCATTAGCAGTCCGTATCTAGTCCGCAAGAATTCCAGAAGTGCTCGTAAACGGCCGTTGACGACCAACGGCGCCCAAGTGCCTGTAGTTCAGGAGATACGGGACCTGTAGCCACTTACCGACACGAGCCGACAACAGTCAAAATGAGGCGCGAACGCACTTTTAATCCGTAGGTTGCGGGTTCGAGCCCCGCGGGGCCCACTACATCCCTTATTTTGTGGGCCTCCCGCCATCTGATGTGATGCATGAATGTGCCAACGGTTACATGACGGTCACCATCGTCGCGCGGACCCGTGTGGTCGTCCGCACCGCAAGCCGCGCCCAGCTCGAGGTCGGAGCCTGGACCGAAGATCGTTACAACCGCCGCAGTCGGCACTCCTCGATCGGCTAGCTCACCCCGGTCGCATTCGAATGCAACACTGCAACCACCCCCGCGGCAGATCAACAAGCCGCATAACCCCGAGTCCACCAGACGGGGTCAAGGCCAGGACGCCAATGCAGGCCGTCGGCAATGCTCAGGTCATTGTGAGCATCACCTTCAGGTGGTCACCGCTGCGGCACGCGTCGAATGCCTCGGCGGCATCCGCCAGCGGGAATCGACCAGTCACCAAGCGTGAGAGCTGTATCTGCGCACCCGCAGCCAGCTGAACTGCGCGCGCATAGTCTCGCGGTCGAGCGGCTCGCGAGTTCACGATGGTCAGTTCCTTGAAGTACCACTGATACGTGGGCAGCTCGGCCGTGCCGGGAACCGTGCCGAATACTAGGACCGTGCCCGTGGCGCCAGCCAGCTCGATCGATTGGCGCAAGGTTGCGGCCTGCCCTGCCGCCTCGACGACCAAATCCGGTCCGTCGCTGCCGGTCCACTCCGTGACTACGCCAGGCGCCTCTTCCGGCGTCGCGACGGCGACTGCTCCCAGGCGTAGAGCGAGCTCGCGCTTCCACGCCGAACGCGTCACACCGACGACGTCGGTGACTCCCCGTGCTTTCAAGAGTTGCACGTGCAGCAAGCCGGCGACGCCTAGCCCGACAACCACTGCTGACTGGCCAGGGAACACGTCTACCAGGGTTTGCGCATGCACGCAGGTTGCAAGCACTTGCAAGACCGCGGCTTCATCCAACCCAACGCTGTCTGGTACCGGGTGCAGCCGATTCTCATCCACCGCCATCAACTCGGCGAATCCACCGTCGACGTCCCGACCGCGCAATGCGCCGGTCGAGCACAGGTACCCGTGATCTGCACGGCACATGCTGCAGCGCCCGCATTCCTCACCAGGATCGACTAGGACGCGCGTTCCGGCTGGAATGGAACGAGCCGGCCCTTCCGACACGACGCGGCCGATCATCTCGTGACCGATCACCAGCGGATGATCGACGGGTATCGCACCAGACACGATCTTCAAGTCTGTCCCGCACAATCCCGCCCGCTCGATCCGGATCAGCGCACGGCCGCCCGCGGAAGGCTCCGGTACGTCGCGAACAACGATACGGCCGACATCCTCGACGACGACTGCTTTCATGTGGCTCTTGTCCCCACCATCGTTCGGAAGATCAACGCCGGACCCGCGATCATTCGCGACATACGTCGACCGTGACGGTGCCGCGGGTACCGTCCACCGCCACTAACACCTCCGCTGCACCACCTGCACGGAGCAACGGCATCAACTGTTCCGCGTCGCAGCCCAGGACCGTAGGCAGCGCTAGGGATCGAGCTACTTCGACGAGGTGCGCCGCCTCGCTTCCCCCGAACGTCACCAACGCCGACGCGCCCCACAGCAATTGGGCGAGCTGAGGTATCGGTCGTGGCGCTATGAGGACCATCCGCGGCGCCGGCACAAATGCGGTGGGTAGCCCTGGGACCACGACCGCCGGGCCGGCCGCGGTGCCGCCGCAAGCCGCCTCACCGGACACGACCGTGCCGGTTGCGCGCACGATCGTGTGCAGGACCGGCTCCCATCGCCGCAGCGCGCGTTCACGATTTCTTCGCGCCACGACCGAGCCGGCTTCGCCGCTGATATCGGCGTTCAATAACGTCGCGACGAGGTCAACCGGCAGTCCCCAGAAATCGGCACGGTCGGCAATGACCTTCGTCGCCACCAAGTGATCAGCAATGACGTAGAACACCCGCAGCAGCTCGGCCACTTCGTGCGACCCCGCCGCGGGCAATCGCTCGAGACGACTCACCGCGTCGATCAGATCGCCGCCCCGCATCTGCGCGAAGGTCTCCGTCGAGTCGTGGATCTCTCCGCGCCACAGACGCTCACGCAGTTGATGCGCCACGGCCTGGGCGTGATTCCATTCCGCTTGGGCATTGGGGTGGACCGCAGGGCCGGTCGGAACTGTTTCGACGCTTCTGGCCTCGCTGGTCAGGCCCGCGAGCACCGCCGGTAGTAGCAGCGTCTCGCCGAGCGGGCCCGCGAACGCGTACGTAAGCCGTGCTACCACGGCCGCTGCAGACGGAATCGAGCTGACGGGTTCGAGATCACCCGGCGCGACTGGCGCTCGCACAGCCGACCGCTTGGCTTGCAGCAGGAACAGGCCACCATCCTCAGTTGCAGCCCACTCGATGTGATCGTCACCGAGTGTGTTCTGTACTTCGATCGCCAGGCGCACCACATCCTTGAGAACCGCCGCGCCCGCTAGTGCCACGGCGCTCTCGCCGCAGACGGTGAACGCGCTGCGCACCCCACCAGTTACACGCGCGGTCTCACCGCGAGCCCATCCGCTCAACAGCGGAGCCGGCGACCCCTTCACCACGACCACCGTGACCTGATCGCCGTGGACGTGGGCCGTTCCGGAAAGCGTCGGGTATACCTCGGGCTGCACGAGGACGGCCATTCCTACCGCTGGTGCCGTGTCGCGCTTGGTCAGCTCGCACGTCACGACTCGCTGCGGCACTGCCGACGCCCAAACTCCTCGGATCGCTGTCGCGATGTCGTCAACGCCCACTCCGAGGTACGAGGTGAACACCCCCGCGTATGCAGCACTCGATTCCAACGGAGAGGACGAGCGAACGACCAGGGTCTTGCCGAGGCTTGCCACTTGCGCGGCCAGGTCGTCCAGCTCCCCTAGGTCGAACTCCATTATCGCGAGCTTCTCCGCGTGCGGTCCCGAAGAGGCGCCGCGAACGCAAGCCGCCGCGAGCGCTGGCAAACTCGCCGAAACGGCGAGGACCACGCCCGGCAGGACCGGCAGACCGAGCCGCAAGGCGCTAGCCAGGCCAGCGGCCTTTGCGCCTGCTACTGAACAATCGAGGGAGGCTTCGTCGGAAAGCCAGAAAACCTCCATCGTCACATCAGCCTGCGACGGTGATTTCGCTTACCGGGAAGGTGGTGATGAGCTCTGGTCCGTCTTCCTGGACGATGATCATTTCCTCGATTCGCACGCCGAACTCATGCACCTTGCCGTGCTGGGTCTCGAGCGCGAAGACCATGCCTTGCTGAATCTCCTGCGGGTAGTCCAAAGACCAGATCCGAGAGATGACCGGCATGTCGTACTGAGCAAGGCCGAGCCCGTGGCCCCAGAGATTGGCAGCCGCTTGGTCTTCGTCCGCGTACCCCCAGATCTCCATCGCCGAGGGCCAGCGTGAGGCGATATCGGCGGTCGTGGCGCCGGGTCGCACGGCGGCGATCGAGTCGTTTAGCCAGCCCAGCGCGATGTCGTAGTACTGTTTGTGTTCTGCCGTCGGTTTCCCGCCGACACAGTAGGTGCGGTAGTAGCAGGACTTGAACCCGTTCCAGGTGAGCGCCGCCAGGTCGATGATGACGATCTCGCCGGGACGGATGATGCGGTCGGAGAAGTTCCGCCAGTTCGGCCATGCATTCGGACCGGAGGACACAATGATATCTTCCACGTCCTCCATACCCGGGATGTCGTAGAGGTACTTCATTCCGAAGGCCGTGACCTGATTCTCCGTCAAACCCGGCTTGAGGAACTTCGAGAACTCGTAGTGAAGCGCGTCACCGATCGCACCCACTATCCGCATCGCTTCGTGCTCGTCCCGATTCTTGACCGCGCGCGCCTCCATCATCGGTGTCATGCCGTCAGTCCACGAGATGTGGGCCCGCTCGAACGCTCTGATCATGTTGATGTCGATAAAATCGACGCCGAGAGGCTGGTCCCGAACCCCGGCCTCCTCCAGAGCCTCGAGCAATGCCTTGACAAACTTCGTAACCTGCATCTCCGAGGCCGGACCAGCAGCGCCTTTGATCCAGGAGAACGAGTGGCGCACGTTCTCCTTGGGGATCCAGGGTGAGTGCTTCTCGACGTGGATGCCGATGTCGCCCTGCTCGAAGAGGATCGGCTCCCGGCCCTCGACCAGTACGGCGTACCGCAGGCCTGGCTTCAGCCGGTTCCAGCCAGGAGTCAGCGTCGAGGTGATGTAACGGATGTTCTCGTCGTACATGCACAGGATGGCGCCCAGGCCATGCTTACGCATCGACTCGCGGGCTCGTTCGACGCGGTATTCGCGCATCCGTTGCCAGTTGATGCGCTCCTGCCAGTCCACGCTCCCCGTGCCGAACGAAGCCATCCTCGAGATCCCTTCCGTCGATACGGGCCGCGATGACACGCCATCGGCATCGGCCGACGGGGTGGCGCTAACCTACATCATGCAATGTGCATGGTGTCAAGACGACATGTCTGGACGCGACAGCGGCGGCACGACTGGCCGGCTCGCCACGTTCTCGTCACGTCGGTGCAAACAGCGTTCGGGGAGTCGTTGTCGATACCATCGATTATGGAATATGTACGGTGCTGGGGAGGCGGGTCCCTCAGCCTCACGGGAGGAAGCCAGTAGATGGGCACGCTAGAGGTCCTGCAGAACACCGCCCATTCGGGTCAGCATCGCTTGACGGCCCACCAGATGGTCCGCGACACTCTGCGGCTCGCGATCTTGAGTGGGCGTCTGCCCGGTGGCACCCGGCTGGTGCAGGCAGATATCGCCACCACCCTGAATGTAAGTACCACGCCCGTGCGTGAAGCGCTGCGCGAACTGGCCTCCGACGGACTGATCCAATTCGATCCGCACCGTGGCGCCGTGGTGCATGAGCTCGACATGGAGGAGCTCAAGGAGATTTACGTCATCCGCATGGTCCTCGAGCCACTTGCGGTCCGCCTGGCAGCTGAGCGACTGACGAAGGAGCAACTCGCGCGGGCAGCCGAACTGCTGCGAGAGATGGACGACACCGATGATCCCGGTTGGTGGGTCGAGCGCAACTGGCAGTTCCACTCCCTTATCGAGCAGGCCGCTGGTTCCCGACGACTCGCCGCGGTAATCAAGACCGTTCAGAACTCGGCAACGCTATACGTTGCGCACTCGGTACAGCTGAACCCGGCGCGCATGCGAGAAGGCAATGCTGAGCACAAAGCGCTGCTCAGCGCCTTGAACAAGCGGGACGGCGACAAGGCGGCTGAAATCCTGGAGAAGCATCTGAACCGCACAATGCAGGGGATTCTGAAGTCCGCCGATGCGAGCGATCAACCAGTGCCGGGCGGACGAGCCCGCTAGCCGCCCGCGGCGCCGGCCGGATCTGCCAGTTTGAACAGCCGCGTGGCGTTCTGCCACGCGATCATCTCGACCTGTGACTCGTCGAGGCCTGTGTCCGCCAATTGGGCGTCCAACGTGCCGGCTGCCATGTCGAACGGGAAATCCGTCCCGAAGAGGACGTTCTCGGTGCCGACCATGTCGATCAGGAAGCGAACTGGACGGGCGGCGTGCGTGACTGTGTCGTAGAAAAAGCGGTCCAGATAGCTCGAGGGCGGATGTTGACAGCCCTTTGCCTCCGGCCTAACGCGATGGCCATGATCCAGACGACCGATTTGGTACGGCAGGAACCCGCCGCCATGCATGAGAACCAGGGACAGTGCGGGCAGTTCGTCGAGTACGCCCGCAAAGATGAGGCGCGCCGCTGAGATGGTCGATTCAAGCGGGTTCCCAATCAAATTGGTCAGGTAGAAGCTTTCGAGGCCGGGCCTGGGCCCTACGTAGTACGGATGCAGGATCAGCGGCACATCCAGCTCCTGAGCGGTTAGCAAGACGTCGCGGTGTTGGGCATCATCGAGCCAGACATCCCCGGTGATAGGGCCGATTTGGGCCCCCGCAAGGCCGAGTACCGAAACGGCCCGGCGTAGCTCGACACAGGCGGCATCTGGATCCTGCATCGGCAATGTCGCGACCGAGGTGAGTCGGCCGTCCGAGTCGCGGGCGAAGGCCGCCAGTTCATCATTCGCTCGACGGCAGAAGTCAGCTCCGCTACTCGCGTGCGTCCAGTACATGAACAGCGTGGGCGAGATCGACACCACGGCACGGTCGATGCCCGCCGCATCCATCGCTCGCAACCGTTCCTCGAGATCGTAGAAAGTCGGGTGCAATAAGTATCTGTAGCCCTGCCGGTGCACGAGCCACTCTTCGCCGTCGACCGCCTCCATCCGGAGGCCGTCGTACGCCTCACCGTGGCGAGCGGTCTCCACGACCTCCCGCGGAACGAAGTGGCTGTGCACGTCGAGCGTGGTCATTCTTGGCCCGCCCAGTACATAGATTGCATAATGCATACTGCAGTGGCCAATGATCTCGCGTCAAGCGAGGCTGCCGCAAACCGAGGGCGAATCGACGCCCAGAAAGGGGCCCGGATGCGCAGGCTGCGGGAAGAGCCGCGGGTGACGCCCAGCGCTTCCAGCGGAAGCGACGAACGGGAGCCCGAGACGACCCACTGGCGCGGCCTGGCCATTCTGGTGGCAGGCGCGTTCTTCATGGAGAACCTGGACGCAACGATTATCGCCACGGCGGCGCCGAAGATGGCCGAGTCGCTTGGGGTGCGATCTATCGACATCAACGTGGCGATCGCGGTTTACGTTCTCATGCTGGCTGTCTTCATTCCGGTGAGCGGCTGGTTGTCGGACCGATTCGGCTCCAGGACGGTGTTCGTCGTGGCAATTGGCATCTTTACGCTCGCATCTGGTCTGTGCGCCCTCAGCACCAGCCTTCTGGAACTAACCGTCCTGCGGGCCTGTCAGGGCATCGGCGGCGCGATGATGGTCCCCGTCGGCCGCCTTGTTGTGCTACGACATGCCGGCAAGCACGACGTCATCAACGCCATCGCCTATCTGACCTGGCCAGGCCTGGCAGCGCCGGTGCTGGCACCAGTTATCGGCGGGTCCCTGACGACCTACGCGTCCTGGCGCTGGATCTTCGTGATCAACCTGCCGCTCGGCGCGATCGCAGTCGGGGTGGCGCTGTGGCTGGTGCCCAACGCGCGGGAGGCGACGCAGCATGCCCTCGACTACATCGGCTTCGCGCTCACCGGGGTAGGCCTGGCGACCCTGGTGTACAGCTTGGAGTTGCTCAGCGCCGAGACGATCAACTGGACGAGAGCAACTGTCGCGCTCACGACAGGCGCTGTCATGCTCACCTTCGACATCAGGCATCTTCGCCGGACCGCGCACCCGCTGTTCGATCTGGATCTCCTCCGTATCGCGACCTACCGAGTCGCCGTTGCGGGCGGAACCGTCTTCCGGATCGCGATCGGCGCGGTACCGTTCTTGCTCCCGCTGCTGTTCCAGAACGAGTTCGGGTGGACTCCACTCAAATCCGGTCTACTGGTAATGGTTGTGTTCATCGGCAATATCGTCATCAAGCCAGTAACCACGCCACTTCTGCGTTCATTCGGATTTCAGCGAGTGCTAGTCGTCGCCGCGACGGCAGGCGCGGTAACTATCGCTCTGTGCGCCCTCATAGGTCCAACGACTCCCACGGCACTTGATTGTGCTGTGCTCTTCGCCGGCGGCGTCTTCCGATCCATCGGCTTCACCGCCTACAATACAATCGGCTTTGCTGATATCCCGCTGGCGAGTCTGGTCAGCGCAAATTCGTTGATAGCTACTGTCACTCAGTTGGCCACCGGTTTAGCAGTTACGATTGGCGCGATAATGCTCCGCTTGGGCGGCCCGCTCAGCAGGCTTTTCGGCCTCTCTGGTTCCGGAGCCGACGCGTTCACAGCTGCGCTGATTCTCATTTCACTGGTAGCTCTGGTGCCGGTCGTGCAATCCTGGCGGCTTCATCCCGACGCCGGCCTGAGGATTAGCAGTCGGCCGCCGCCGAGGTAGCCGAGCCGCCATCGTAGAGCAGCCCGTAGGTAGTCGGCTGCCTCCCGGCGACGACATCGGTGCGGGGGGCCATCTGCTGTCGACGGGCCTCGCAGAGTGGCAACATCGCGAACAGCAGTCTGGAGAGGCGCCCGCTGCGGCGATCAGGCCGCCGTCTGGTGCACTTACATGGCTCGGCATCGCGCTGCCGGGCGTGCTGGCAACCACCACGTAGATCCGGTTCTCTGCTATCCGGGTCCCAGCCAGCCTTTCAGCTACTCCTGCGTCGGCTATCGGCCCGGGAACCACACGACGAGGTCGGCGCCGTCGAGCATGAGCACGCGTCACGCCTCCGGTGGGTACGCATCAGGGCCAAGCAGCACACCCAGATTCCCGATCGGGGTCCGCACGAGAGGGCCAACTCACGCCCAGGCGCATCGGCTCCGTGCACTCGCTGCCATGCGGCGACTGCTCTTTCGCCGTCGCGTAGTTGGGCACCGTCCAGGCCGGGGCGTGAAGCACCAACAGCCCATCGAGCACCACCAGGACGCTCACGCGGCCCAGTGAGGTGTGCACGACAGTAGAAGCCCAGTCGCTGCACCAGTTGCCGCCCAGCACGTAGCCGGGCCAGGTGCATTCAGGCAGAACGACCGGCGAAGCGCCCAGGTCGGCGGCCTGCTCAACAGCTGCCAGCGCCTCCTCGAGAGCGAGATCGGCGTCTTCAATGCCACGAGCACGCAGCTGCACTGCCGCGACTGTGATCTCGACGGTCATGAGTATCTGGCACCGAGCCCCGGCAGGAACTGCCCGTACCGCTCCTCGACGGGCACCCCATCCACGGCGATCTCGTGGCCGCGCAGGAATACGGAAGTTACCGCCCCGCGCAGTTCGCGTCCCGAGTACGGGCTCCAGCCGGCCTTGGACAGGACGTGCTCATCGTGTAGCACCCATCGCGCCGCTGGGTCGACCAGAACGAGATCTGCATCGGCGCCCGGCCATAGCGAGCCCTTACGCGGGCTCAACCCGTAGCGCCTAGCCGGCGCCTGTGCATAGATCCGGACCACGTCCTCGACGGATATCCGACCCCGCAAGGCCGCATCGAGCAGAACTGGCATCGTGGTGTCCAGCCCGGGGAGGCCGAAGGGCACGTCCCAGATATCTCCGGCATCCTTCTGGGCCCGGGTAGACGGTGCGTGATCGCTGGACATATGGGAGAAGGTCCCGTCCCGAACCAGCCGCCACATCTCCGTCTCATCCTCGCTGCAGCGAGCCCGGGCCGGTGGCGTGAACTTGCGGAGCGCACCCGCGCTGTGCACATCTTGCTCCCGAAGGGTGAAGTACTGAGGACAGGCCTCGGCGGCGATATCAGCACCGAGTGAGCGGGAGTGCCGGATGAGCGCGGCGACCGGCGGACTGCTGACGTGGGCGATCGTCGCCGCTACTCCGGTCAGGCGGGCGAGCAGGCACACGACCTGGACCGCGACCAGTTCGGCCTCGCGCGAGCGCCACTCATGAAGGATCGCGCCGTCCGTCCGACCGGAGGCCCGCAGCATCTGCTCGGCCCGGGCGGTGATGCATTCGTCCTCGCAATGCACGAGGCAGCGCCCGTCAATCTCGGCCAGCGCGCGGAACGCATGCAGCAGATCCGCGTTGTTCAGGCCCGGAACACCGTGGGTGGTACAAGTGAAGATCTTGAAGAAGGCAACCCCCGCGGACCACAGGGCTGAGATCTGCCCGAGTCGGTCAGGCCAGATATGGGCGGCCAAACCGTAGTCGACGCGGGAACGACCGCGCAGGTGCTCGACCTTGCGAGTCAAGTCTCCCGGTTCCCGAATAGGCTCCGCATGGGTGTGCTCGATAATTGTGGTGACCCCGCGGGCCGCGGCGGCTGCCGTCCCGCTCGGAAAGTCCTCACGATCGGTTGCACCCGGATCCATCAGGTGAACGTGGGTGTCCACCATGCCGGGCAGCACGAGCAGCCCGCCGGCGTCGACCACGCGACGGGCCGTGAGCGGAGTGGAGGTGATGCGCACGATCCGGCCGGCCGATACACCTATGTTGAGAGGTGCCCGGCCACTAGTGCGCACGACGAGGCCGCCATTGACCGCAAGATCGAGACCATTCTCCGCTGTCGTCATCGCTGGCTGACGTCAGGATTGACCAGTGTCGCCAGAACAGCATGTACCACCGCGGGGTCCTCGGCATGGCGGCCTTGGGCTAGTGCGGCAAAGTAAAGCTGGGCGCAGGCGGCAAACAGTGGAAGCGGGCATTCGAGATCGCGGCCGAAGCTGCCGATGAGATCGATGTCCTTCACATAGCCGTCCAGGCGCATGTTCGGACGCGAGAAGTCCTTAGCAACCATCATCGGACCACGCACCTCGAGCATCCGAGAGCTTCCCGCACCATCGGTCAGTGCGGCCAACGCGAATTCCAGGTCAAGACCGGCGCGCTCGGCAAGCAGCAGGGCCTCGGCAGCTGCGACATTGTGAATCGTGACGAGGTGGTTGGCGATCAATTTGAGCTTGGTGCCATTTCCGAACCGGCCTACGTTGTACTGTGCCCGCGAGAAGGCGGCCAATACCTCCTGTTGACGCGCTAACGCGTCTCGGTCACCACTCGCATACACGGCGACGTCGCGAGTCTCCATTTGGCTTGCGGTGCCGCTCAACGGACAGTCGAGCATCGTGATACCGGACCTTGCGAGTTCCGCATAGCCCTGCTCTTTTGCCGCGATCGATAGCGTGCTGGTCTCGACCACGGTGAGCCCGGGGCTGGCGCCAGCGATCAACCCGTCGTCGTCGTTGATAACCGAATCGAGAGCCGCGCTCGAGGGAAGCGAAGTGATCACGACCTGGACAGCGGACGCTAGGGCCGCCGGCGAGCCGGCGACCAAGCCACCGGCAGATTCGAGATTTGCCAGCGCGGCCGGACGGACATCGAAACCGTGCACCGTAAACCCGCGCTCGACGAGGTGACGAGCCATGGGTGCGCCCATGTTTCCCAGTCCGATGACGCCGACGGTCCTCGGGCAAGCTGTCACGGCGTCATCTCACTTCCGGAGCACAGAGTTCGGTGATTTCGACCTTACGGTCAGCCAATCCCTGCTCGTAGGCGTACTGGGTCATTGCCCCGAGCGTCTTGGCGTTCGCCGCCAGGCCGTAAGGAAAGGCATCGCCTCCGAAGAGCAGATCGACCGTGTCCAATGCAGAGCCGAGCCAGGGAAGTCCCACGGCCAGGCCGGTGATGGCACGGAGCCTGCGCTGACCGATCGCTTTCGCCTGCTCGAACGCCTCGACGAGTGCCACGGCCAACCAACGATTGGCTTCGTAGACGTCCCGGCGAATCACGACCAGATGCATGATCGGAAACAGCTGGGTGCGACGGTAATAGTCGCGTTCCACGGATTCGTAGTCTTGGAACAGCCGCCGTATACAGTCGCCGCCAGCCGTGAAGGATTTCGGGGGCTGGGCGGTGACCAACGCATCCAGTTCCCCATCCGCGAGCATCTGCTCCAAAGTCTTCCCCGGTGGAATGCGTTCGAGACTGATGCCCGCTGGCAGGTCGAGCGTCAGCCTCTCCTCCCATCGGGGTTCAGTGAGGCCGCCGGTGAACCAGCGCATGTCGTGCGGATGAACGTCGAAATCGTGCTGCAGGAAGGCTCTGATCCAGAGTGCGGCCGTCATCTGGTACTCGAGAACACCAACGCGCTTTCCACGCAGATCCTCGGGCTTGTCGATCGAGCTCGCCGCATGGACGTAGATCTGTCCGTGCCGGAAGTTGCGGGACACATAGAGCGGGAGTCCGACGAAACGGTCATCTCCACGGGCGATGAGAATGATGAAGGTGGACGCCGACATCTCGCTGACATCGAAGTGTTGATCCTGAACCTGGCGTTGGAACAGAGCCGGGGCAGACTCGTGCACTACATAGTCAAGTTGCACACCCGCTGGTGTGACGTCATGCAGGTACAGGGGCAGCGTGCGGTCCCAATACAGCAGACCGCCGTAGCTGATCGACACCGTAGGCAACTGGACCCCGCAGGTGGACTAGATGAGATGGACGACGGTGCGAGCTCCAATCAGACCTCCCTGGCATGGCGATGTCCTTCGAACACCGCCTCGTAGGTACTGCGAGGCGCGACAGCATCACCGATGACCTCGTACGGCACAGCCAGATGGCGGGCCGCTTCGGCTAGACCATTAACCGATTGCCGGGCCGTGACCATGACGACCGCGTCGGCCGGCACCTCTACCAGTCGCTCAGGCGCATAGATGTTGTAGATCGTCGCGGACCTTGACCCGATCGTCTTGACGAAATGGTCGACCGACAACTGCACGTTGTTCGCGTAAACCTGGGGGATGATCCACTCGAAATAGGCATCCGCGATGGTTTCCATGCCAACCATGGGCCAGCGAGTAACCACCCGCACGCTCTTTGCTCCGTGCGTGGCCAGGTGAACTGCGACCAGCGGTCCGATGAGATCGGCTTGGTCGTCGATGACGAGCAGGTCACCAGTTGGTGTCACCGAGCCGTCGACGACCTCGTCCCACCCGTAGCAGTGGTCCTGGTCAGCGCCCGCCAAGGCGTCGCCTGTCCAACCTTGGAAACCGTTGCGGCATACCCGAGATCCGGTGGCGATGACGACGTGATCCGCTCGGTGTTGCTCACATATTCGCGCCAGGTCAGTCGAGCCGACATCGACTCCGAGCCGTATCTCGGTGCCGCCCTGCTCTGCCTGATCCCCGAGCCACGTTCCGATCTCCCCGTACTTGGCCCGGCCCGGCAACTGCGCCTGCAGCCGAACGTGGCCGCCGATCTCCCGCGAGCGTTCGAACAGGACAACACGGTGACCACGCGCCGTAGCGACTCGAGAAAACTCCAGGCCGGCTGGTCCGCCGCCGATAACCACGATCCGCTTTGGTGTGTCCGTGTGTAGCTCTACCCGTTTGCCCCATTGTGCCTCGCGGCCCACGGCCGGGTTGTACACACACTGGACGCGCTGACCCTTTGACACGCTCTTCCAGCAATGGTTGGCCGCGACACATTTGCGGATGTCGTCTTTGCGACCTTCTGCGACCTTCAAACCCCAATCGGGGTCAGCGAAGAGCTGCCGGGCCAGCCCGATGCCATCGGCGACACCGGATTGGAGCAGCTCCTCGGCGACCTCGGGAGTCGTGATGCGTCCCACCATGAACACCGGTGTGGTGCTGACCTTCTTGATGCCGAGTGCGTACTTGCGCTCCCAGCCGCCTTCGAAGTGCATGGGAGCGTGGATCCATTGGTGGTGAACGCCCACACTGACGTCGACGAAATCGACATCAGCGGCCGCCTGTAGGTCCTGGACGATCTGGGCGACCTCTGCCTCCTCGAGGTCACCCGGCCACAATGAGGTGGAGTTGATCCGGAAACCCAGGAACGGTCCATCCCCGATGGCCGCCCGCATCCGGTTCAGCGCTTCTCGACAGAAGCGAAGTCGGTTTTCGTATGAGCCACCCCATTTATCAGTCCGCTTGTTGTACAGGGGAGACAGGAACTGCCAGGAAAGATAGCCGTGACTGAGATGGAACTCGACGCCGTCGAGGCCCGCCTCCATTGCGCGCCGGGCAGCACTGCCATGTGCGTCAAGTATTTCCTCGATTTCAGAGTCTGACATCTCTTTGGGCGTGCTTCCACCCGGGAACTCGCCCAACGGCACCTGGCTCGGCGCCATTGTGTACCACGACGAATTCAGGTCGTAGGCCGGATCCTCCTTGTATTGGGGAAATCCTCGAACGCCAGTGTGCCGCAGCTGAACGGCGAGCTTAGTGCCGTGGCGATGTACCGCGTCAGCGACCCTTGCAAATCCGTCGATCTGTGCGTCTTCCCATAAACCCGGCTGTGCGAGCGGTGCGGCGATGGAACTTTCGTGGACGTGCGTGCCGCCGATGATGATAAGACCCGCACCGCCGCTGGCTCGCTCTTCGTAGTAGGGAACAGCCAACTCGTTGAACCTGGCAGTCTGTGGGCTGCTGACCCATGATGGGCAGGTCGGCGGAAAGATGATCCGGTTCTTCAGTACATCGTTGCGGATCTTGAGTTCGCTGAACAGAAGCGGAAACTGCTCAGCACCAGGACTGGACACCGAGTCTGTCGTGGTGACATCCATGCGGCTTCCTATCCCCGCCCTGGAACATGCATGAACTTGCTCATAACGAAACCGCCATCTACGAGTAGGTCGGAGCCAGTCATGTAGGACGCGGCATCCGAGGCGACAAAATGAACAGCCTGAGCAATCTCGTCAGGCGAGGCTATGCGTCCGAGCGGAGCGACCGCGCTCCGCCCCGCCAGAACCTCGGGCTGGCTATACAGCTCTTCCGTCATAGGGGTTCGGACCATGCCCGGACTAACGGAAACCGATCGCACGCCCGAGGATGCCCACTCCAGAGCGAAGCTCTTCGCGAGCATGACCAGCGCGGCCTTGCACGCACTGTATGCACCGGTATACGGGTACGGAGAATATGCGGCCGTCGATCCGATGAATACCAAGACACCGGACCCTCGGGCAACCATGTCCCGACCGAACTCGCGACCTAGCAGGAAGCCCCCTCGCAGGCCGACCTCGAGCAAACGGTCGAAGCTCCCGGTCGGCAGCGAGTCCAAGTGGCCGGGCATTCGTTGGATGGCGGCATGGATGACGATGTCAGCCCCGCCGTGCTCGCCCCTCAGTCGGCCGGATATCTGCCGAACGGCCTCCTCTTGCGACACGTCGGCGACACACGGAAGGCCGCGCCCGCCAGCTTCGTCAACCTCCTTCGCAACCTGAGCGCACGTTTCCGGTGCGTTGTCCAACACGAGCACCGTGGCACCTTCGGCTGCATACATAAGGGCGCATGCGCGTCCGATTCCGCCGCCCGCGCCGCTGATTACCACCACCCTCCCGCGCGCATCCCGGTGGCTTCCGGGATTCGCTATGGGTTCCTGTGCTGTCACTTGACCTTTGCCTCGGCTGCCGTCACGGCCGCAGCGGAGATCGTTTCAAGGGTGCCTAGCTTTCCGGACTGGTCGGCCTTGACAATGTCCCAAGGCCCAGCCACGTTGTGGAAGTCGTCGAAGTCCATCGGGCCACTCGCGCCGTCATAGTTGACCTTGGAACCACCCTTCAGCTTGGCGAGACACGCGGCGTAGGTGAAGCACTGCGTGCCCGGCGCGTTCGACACCAGCGGAAGACCGCGCGTTATGTCGCTGTTCGCCGTGCTCTTCGTCGCGTCCATCGCAAGCGCAAGATCGACGACTCCGTCGTAGGCGTAGTTCGCACCGGCCAACGGAGCTGAGTTGAACGACTTCTTGTACTGCTGGGTGAACGCCTCGCCCGCGGCGTTGGCCGGCGTCCCGCCCGTGACCGAAGTGACGGCAGCGTGCGCGAACTTGGCACCGACCGCGGTGATCCAGTCGCCGCCTGCGGTGACATCGGTGCCGAAGAACGGAACCGAAGTTCCTGCTACCCCCTTGAACTGCGAGAAGAAGGTGGCTGCTGTAGGCGGATCCAGCTGGCCAAGTATCGCCTGCGGGTGGCTCGCGAGGAGCTTCACCACCTCGGAGTTGTAGGAGCTTTGGCCCGGCGTCACGTTTACCACGGTGGTGACGTGTCCGCCTAGCTTGGTGAAGTCATTCTTGAGGAAGGGTTCCAGCGACTGCTGGGATGCTTCGCTGGTGAAGAGGATGGCGGCATTGCCGACTCCCTTGGATCGCGCATAGACCGCGAGAGCAAGAGCGAGCTGCGAGTCAGACGGATTGATACGCCATATCCACTTGTCTGTGTTCTTGTCAAAGTCGGTCGAGCCACCATTGAACAGGTCTGGAATCTTGTTCCGATCGATGATCGGCCGCACTCCGAAGATCTCAAGCGTGGTCGGCCCGACCACTGCGACGGGATGATGTACCGCAAGTTCCTGCTGGAACACTGGTACGGCGTCGGCAGGGTCGCCCTTGGTATCGACCTTGTCTAGGACCAGATGGCGGCCGTTGATACCGCCGGCCGCATTGACCACCGCGGCGCCGGCAACTGACCCGTTGTACAACGCAGTACCGATTTCTGCATATGCCCCGGTAAAGGATCCCAGCACGGCTACATGGATGTCGCCGGTCTTCGATGCGCCGTTACTGTTCTTGCCCGACGCGCACGAGACCAGCACTGTGGTGACGAGAGCGAGCGCGCCGACCGTTCGACCGAAGCGGCGGATCTCTCTTCCGGATTGTCTCATTTGGTCCACGACCTTATCTCAGAATTGGCACTGATCTGATTGACAAGTGCGTTGTCGTGCTGCCGTAATACGTTTCCATGTCACTACCCACCGAGATACATCTCTACTAGGTCCTGCCGTTGCAACAGGTCGACGCCGCTACCCTCGGCTGCCACCTTTCCGTTGACCATGACGTACGCCGCATCCGAATTCGTGAGGGCCCGACGAGTGTTCTGCTCGACAACCAGTACTCCTATCCCTCGGCTTTGGATGGCCAAAATGTGTTTCCAGACTTGATCTTCCAGTTTCGGCGCGAGACCGGCAGTCGGTTCGTCGAGAAGCAACAATTTGGGATCGGCCATCAACGAGCGGGAAAGCGCGAGCATGCTTCGCTGACCACCGCTCAGGGTTCCGGCGGGCCGGCCCAGAGCTAACTTGAGGTCGGGAAATATCGTACAAACGGATTCGATGCGATCCTTCATGCCCGACCGCTTACCGTAGGCACCTATATGCAGGTTCTCCATGACGGTAAGTGTCGCGAATATATTTGCCACCTGCGGGACGTAGCCGAGGCCTCGTGCCACTCGTTCATTCGTACTCAGCTTCGTTACGTCTGTCCCATCAAACACGATGCTGCCGGCAGTAGGCCGCAGGGCACCGGCGATAGCCTTCAGCGCCGTCGACTTCCCTGCTCCGTTGGGGCCAACCACGCAATTGAGCTGCCCGGCGTCAATGCTTAAACTGACTGCGCGCACGATTGGCGCGCCGCCGTATCCCACTGTCAATTCCGATACCGCCAGCAAGCTGTTCTCACTCATGAGCGGCCGTCCGGCCGAGGTAAGCCTCCACCACGTCCTGATTGGTCCGCAGTTGACTCATCGAGCCTTCCCCAATGACCCGTCCGGTTGCCATGACGACGACGGTGTCGCAGATCCGCTCTACGAAGCCCATGTTGTGCTCGACCACCACGACGGTCGCGCCGTCGTCGCGCAGGCCCTGGATCGCTCGCCCGAGCTCGTCGCCGAGCACCGGATTCACGCCGGCCAGCGGCTCGTCGAGCAGGACCACCTTCGGAGCCACCATCGCGACCCGGGCAAACTCCAGCAGGCGCTTCTGGCCGCCGCTCAACCGCCCAGCCAGTTCATTGACCACATGCGTCAGGTTCAGGCGCGCGAGCAGTTCGCTGGCTCGCCCCTCCAGCAGCGCTTCCTCGCGTCGTGTCGCTCGACGCCCGAACAGGGCTCGCCACACGGTCTCGCGGTGACCAGCAGGAGCCGCCGCCAGTACGTTTTCCAGCACTGTCAGCTTGGGCCACTCGCGAGCGACCTGGAACGTGCGAATCAAACCCGCCCGACTGACCCAGTCCATCGCGTGACCTTGAATCTCCTCGCCGTCCAGGTAGATGCGCCCCTTGTCCGGCTTGATGAGACCCGACACCAAGTTGATCACCGTGCTCTTACCCGCACCATTGGGACCCACCAGCCCGGTGATGCTGTTGGGCCGAACGTCGAAGGAGCACCCCTGCACGGCGACGACACCACCGAAGCTGCGCCAAAGGTCGTTAACGACCAACGCCGCCGTCTCGGTCTGTCGTTCTGGCAAGGCACTGCTCGCCGTAGGGTCCACGCGCGCGGGCCGCTCGTCGTTGTGTTCAGGCAGCCGCTGCAACATCGCGGGCTTCCAGGTCTGGTGGCGTCTTGCTTGCTCGACGGTTCCAGTGACCGCCGGTCCGAAGCTGGCCGTTCATGGTCTTCAGCTCTGGAACGAGACCCCCAGAACGGAAGTACAGCGTGAGGATGATGAGCAGGCCCACCGTCATGTTTTCGATGGCAGGCAACGCGTCGGCATTCTTGCCAAAATCGGGCAGCAGTAAGGCAAGCTGCGGGAACGCAATGAGCACCACCACCGCTCCGACAGTCGCGCCAAGATTGTTGGCGGTTCCACCCACTAACAGGGCGCCGTAGAGCAGGAAGGTCTCCAGCGGCGACCACGCGGTAGGGCTGAAGGCTTGGACGTAGTTGACGAGAAGGCTTCCCCCTATCGCCCCGACAACGCCGCCGATCACGTAGGCCTTGAGACGTAACTTGTAGACGCTGCGGCCGAACGCAAGTGCGGCGACTTCGTTCTCCCTCACGGCCTTCACTGCTCTTCCGAATGGGCTACGGCGGATCAACTCCAGAACTGTGTAGATCGCGATCAGCGCGGCAACACACAGCCCAAAGAAGAAGTCTGAATAGCCCTGCAGAGTCAAGTTCAGGTTGTCTGCGAATGGCTGGGTGATGCCGTACAGACCGTTGTAGCCGTTGAACAACGGCGTGTACTGACTGATGAACGTGTAACCAATGATGGTGGTGGCGACCGTGACGATGGCGAAGTAGTTGGCCCGCAACCGGCGAAGCGCGACCGCACCTATGCACAGCGACAAGAGGGCGCCCGCTGCAGCAGCTCCCAGCACGCCGACGATGAACGGCTGATGCAGCCCGAGCACGTACGAAACGCCCGGTTGGGTCTTCGCCGACGGAAGTGTAATGACGCCATAGACATACGCGCCGACGGCCGGAAACAGGTAATAGCCGAGATCGAGTTCGCCCGCCAAACCCCATCGGACGTTGACGCCTAGGACAAGGATCGCCGTGATGGCAGCGAGCGTACCTACGCTGATGAGGTACTGGATCATCTCACGCGGCCGCCAATCGTTTCGCAGGCACTAGCCCTTGCGGCCGGAACAAGAGCGCCACAATGAGAATGGCGAACGCGACGACCGTCTTGTAGTCAGACTTGATATAGATGGCGCTGACCTCCATCGCGACACCGACGGCGATTGCCCCAGCCATGGCGCCGTACGGCTGACCGATGCCGCCGAGAATGGCGGCTGCGAAGACGATGAGCAGAAAGCTGAATCCCATCCCAGGAGTCAACGCACCGGTCGTGAGCGCCAGGACGAAACCCGCCAGCCCAGCGAGACCTCCGGTCAAGAACCACGTCCGGTTGATGATTCGTCCAGAACTGATGCCACTCGCTTCGGCCAGCGTGGGACTCTCGGCCACGGCACGCTGTGCTTTGCCGAACAAGGTGTACTTGAGAATCACGTGTACGCCCAGCATAATCACCGCCGCGCCGCCGATGATGGCGATCTGCTCGGTCGTCAGCAAGAATCCGCCGATGTGATGCGGCGCTCCGCCTTCGATTGGAAGCCGCAGCGTCTGCCCGCCATATCTCCACAGCACGCCATTCTGGAGGATGAGCGATATGCCGATCGTCAGCACGAAAAGGGTCAGGCCGGCCGTGTTTCGTCGACGGAACGGAGCGATGACAACCTTGTTTATGAGGGCACCCAGAAGCGCGCCCGCGACAATCGAGGCCGCGCAGGCCAATACTGCGTTGTGCGTCGCCCGGTAGGTTGTAAGCGACGCGTAGGCGCCCACTGTCATCATCTCGCCGTGCGCGAAGTTAGGAAAGTTGGTGACGCTGAATTGCAGTGACAGGGCAACGGTCGAAATGGCGAGCACGGCGGCGGTGACGAGACCGAACCCGATCCCTAGGAGGAGGTCATGCATCAGCCGGACCCCTTGCGAGCGGTGGAGGATCGGAGCAGATAACCGGTTGCCTCCGTCGGAGTATCTGCGTCTGCGTCACAACACACCGCTTGTCGCGCGTCGTGGCACCCATGGCCAGTCTTCGGGCGCGTTTGGCTCGGCGATCACGAGATTACGGATCGTGCCGATGGCCTCGATCGTCACTTCGACGATGTCGCCAGGCTCCAGATACACCGGCGGCTTGCGGGTGAACCCAACCCCAGCCGGAGTACCAGTGGCGATCACGTCACCGGGCTGAAGCGTCGTAAACGAAGAGAAGAACTCGATGCTCTGTGCCGCGCTCACCAGCATCTCCGATGTCCGCCCAGTTTGCATGACCGTGCCGTTCAACGTCGTCGTCAGACCGAGGTCAGCGACGTCCACCTCGTCCGGCGTGACAATGTCGGGCCCGAGCGGCATGGTGAAATCGAAGTTCTTGCCGGGAGTCCATTGCTTGCCGGCCCGCTGCCAGTCGCGGGCGCTCGCCTCGTTGAGAACGGTGAACCCGAGCACTGCCTCGAACGCTTTTTCACCAGGGATGTAGCGGCCACCCCGGCCGATCACGACGCCCAGTTCACCCTCAAAGTCGAACTCGCTGCTGAGCGCAGGTTTGATCAGTGCGTCGTACGGACCGATGATGCTCCGTTTGCCGCGAACGAACGATTCTGGCCAGTCAGCCGCCTGCCAACCGGTCTCCCTGGCGTGGTCTCCGTAGTTCAGACCCAGGCACAGCACACGGCCGGCGTTCGGAACTGCTGCAGCG
The DNA here is from genome assembly GCA_003243915.1 of Pseudonocardiales bacterium. Classification (GTDB taxonomy): domain Bacteria; phylum Actinomycetota; class Actinomycetes; order Mycobacteriales; family Jatrophihabitantaceae; genus QHCC01. The sequence goes on from QHCC01000114.1 coordinate 23,736, forward strand.
AAGTCCGCGAGCGCAACCTCTCGGCCGCCCTGCGACATGGCGGCCTCGGCAGCGCCCAGGGCGGACGTGCCACCGGCAAGGAGCCCCTCCAGCGAAACAAGCTGCTCGTCTCCGGTCGCTGCCGCAAGGTCCACGTATCCGGACAGGCCACGTACGTGGAGTCGTTCGCCTGCTGGTGTGCGGATCGTTGCCAGTCTCATCAGCTGGATGCCTTCACACCGTTCCGCTTGTCATCGACGATCAAGCGTGCACAATGCATACTGCAGGAGTATGAGGCGGCGGGTACGTCCCGTCAAGGCGCGCGCATTGCGATGACTCGCGGCTGAAGCACCGCGCCCGGCGAGGCGACCTCCTTAACAACCGGCCTCGCCGCACGAGTCACCCAAACGTCGCGGACCGCTGGCAATTCCGTCAAGGCGCCGTCGACTCTTGACGCATGAAACATTATGCACTAAACATTGGACTCGACGCGAAGGTGGCCCGCATGACTGAAACTTCCACCCCTACTCGGACTCTGAAGAGTGCCGATGGCACACCACTGGCGGTATGGGTGTCTGGCGCGGGCCCTACGGTTGTCCTGGTCCACGGGACCACGTCCGATCACACGACCTACGACGAGTTGCGTCCTCACCTCGCCCAACATCGCACTGTGGTCACGTACGACCGCCGCGGTCGGGGAGCGAGCGGCGACCGGGACACCTATGACTTCGAGCGCGAACTCGAGGACGCCGCCGCAGTGATCGACGACGCGGCCGAGCGCCAGGGGTCTCCGGTGGATGTCTTCGGTCATTCATTCGGGGCTTTCGTGGCGCTCGGTGCGGCTGCGTACGGGTCGAAAGTGCGCGCTGTGGTTGCGTACTCGCCCGGGTTTGGCGCGGAGTATCCAGATGGTGCGTTGGGCAGGATCGAGGCGGCAACGGCGTCCGATGACCTTGATACGGCATTGCAGGTTATGTTCGCCGAGATCATCGGCATGCCGGCCGACGAGATCGAAATGATGAGGCAGTCGCCGGTTTGGCCGGTGCGGGTCGCGGCCGCCGGCACCGTCGCCCGAGAATGCCGAGCCGACGAGGGTTTCCTGCGAAACTACGCACAGCGGCTAAGTGAGCTGGCCGTCCCGGTCCTTGTCGTCGACGGCGCCACGAATACCGCTCCGAAACGGCAGATATCGACGGACCTTTCAGCGGCGCTACCGATCTCTCGGGTGCTGGAGATGGCCGGCCAGGGACACGTCGCCCATCACATCGCGGCGTCCGGGCTTTCAGACATCAGTCTGCAATTCTTCGGCGATCCCGGTTCGGTTCCCAGGGGCCCTGCGCCTGTACGTCAGTCGTGATCCGAGTGAGCGATCACGATTGGTCAGCCGACTCCGCACCCGGATCAGGCCACTTTCTGACGGGCGCTCACGGTGGACTCGCTGATCGTTTGCGCGCCCTGGTCCAAGACCCGACGAACGACCCCGTGCTGATGGGCTGGTGCACGCTCGGTAGCACCTTCGCTGCCGAGACAGTCGGAAGAAGCGGTGCAGACGTCGTCTGCCTGGACTTTGAGCACGGGCTGATGGGATGGGATAGCGCCCTGGCGACGGTGATGACGCTGTCCGCGGGACGAATTCCCCTCGTCTGCCGAGTAGAGTCCCACGAGCCCGCGGGGATCATGAAGGCACTTGACGCGGGCGCCGACGGCGTCGTCGTGCCGCACGTGGAGAACGCGCAGGAGGCGCGGCGGGCTGCGGACGCCACCCGCTACCCCCCGCTTGGGAACCGAAGCTGGGGACCCACGCGCACGTCGCTGCTGAGTTCCGCCGACACCGGCGAGGTCAACGACCGGATCGTGTGCCTGGCCATGGTCGAGAGCGTCGGGGCCATCGGCGGCGTTTCGGACATCGCCGCTACGAACAACATCGATGCGATCCTGGTTGGCAGCAATGACCTCTGCCTCGGCATGGCCACGGCGGAACGCTCCCGTATAGCCGCGCGGTCGAGTCCGGATTTTCGCGAGCTGCTGTCCCACGTCGCCACCGCGTGCACGCAGGCCGGGATACCAGCCGGGGCACCGGCCAGCACACCCGACGAAAGAGCGATGCTACGCGATCTTGGCTTCAGCATAGTCGCGCTGTCATCAGACGCCGCCCTCCTGCGCGACGCCGTCCGGAGAGAAATCGGGCACCACCGTATCCATCACCAACGCGACCGTGCGCCATCTCTGCCGGGCGAACGCTACTAGTGACACCCCCAGCACCCGATAGCTCTATGAGGACGCAATGGAGGCGCACCGCGTGAATGTTCTCTTGCATGCGATCGGTTTCGGCCTGGTCACAGCGGCGATCATCGCGACCTCGGCCGTCGCATTCTCGCTGCAGTATGCAGTGACAGACGTGCCCAACTTCGCTCACGGCGAGCTGCTCACCGTCGCTGCCTACGCCGCCTACGAAACTCAACAGCACGGGCTTGGCCTGGCGATCGGAGCAGCCGCTGGTGCCACCACCGGAGCCGCCGTCGCCTACCTGATGTATCGGCTGGTGCTTCGCGGGTTCGTCTGGAAGAGCTCACGATTGGTATATACGGTCGCAGTCACGGCTGGCATCTCGCTGATCATTCAAAATGGCCTGGGCATTCTCTTCGGCAATGCCGAGGTGACACTGAACCTGCCGTCGGATCAAGCACGTCACGTCGGGCCGTTCCTCTGGACACAGACCGATATCACGGTCATCTTGGGCAGTCTTGTCGCCCTCGCGACCGTGCACTTGACGCTGCGGCACACCCCCTTCGGCCGTGCTCAGCGTGCGGTCGCCGACAATCGCGAGCTCGCCCGGGCCAGCGGACTGCGCATCGAGCGGGTCATCTCGCTCACGTGGTTGATGGCGGGCGCGGTCGCAGGTCTCGGTGGCGTGGCATTGGCCACCTCCCGCTCCACTTTCGGACCGCTGTTGGGTAACAGTTTTCTCCTTGTCACGCTCGCAGCCGCCATCGTGGGAGGCGTCGGACGGGTCTACGGCGCGATGATTGGGGCCCTCACCATCGGCCTGGTCACCGAGTTGAGCGGCGCCTACTTCAACGCCGGATACAAACAGGTCGCTGCGCTCGCCGTGTTGACGCTCGTGCTTCTGGTTCGACCGAGCGGCATCCTTCAGGTTCAGCGGACGCGGGCCGAAGCATGATCGACTTCATGCTCACGGCCTTGACCTACGTCGCCATTCAGAGCGTGCTCTCCCTTGGACTCAACCTTCAGTGGGGCCTCACCGGGCTACTGAACTTGGCCTACATCCTCTTCATGGCCACCGGTGCTTACTTCTCCGCCGTCGTCGTGTCCGACCCAGCGTCGCCGCCCGGTACCGAATACATCCTGGGCCTACGGGAACCGTTCCTGGCCGGCGTCGTCGCCGGAGTTCTGGCTGCGACGGTCCTGGCCGTCGTCGTCGGAGCCGTCGCTCTGCGCAACCTGCGCGCCGACTACTTCGCGATCGTGACACTCGTCATCGCCGAAGGTACGCAGCAGATAGCCGGCCAGTTCCGCGGGTTGTTCAACGGCAGCGCCGGCCTGGTAGCCATTCCCCAGCCGCTGGAGACCGTGTTTCAAGGCCGCGACTACGCGGTGTTCTTCCTCCTCCTTTGCATCGGCTGCGTCATGGTCTGCTTCGTCGTGGCCGAGTGGCTACGTAAGTCGCCGTTCGGTCGGGCCCTGCGGGCGCTCAGAGAAGACGAAGAGGCAGCGTCAGCATTCGGACGGAACCCTTACACCCTCAAACTACGAGCCTTTGTGATCGGCGCCAGCATGGCCGGCCTCGGCGGGAGTCTGCTCGGCGCCTATGTAACCGCCTTCGCCCCTGCGGGCTGGGGTGTGGCAGAAACCCTGCTGGTGCTGGTGTGCTCTTCGTCGGAGGCTCTGGCAACAGCCTTGGTGCGGTGCTAGGGACGGCGCTCATCATCGGGTTGCTCGGTCAGCTGCCACAGCTATTGCCAGTCACGCCGTCGAACCCCGAACTCATCCCGGATTTGAGGTTCATGGCATTGGGGCTACTCATCATTCTGTTCTTGAAGTGGCGACCCGAGGGCATTCTGCCGGAACGTCGAACACACCTTCGCCAGAAGCAGCGGTCATGACGTTCGTCGGAGAGCACCAGACGGGAAAGCCGCAGTCGACCGTCTTGGCTGTCGAGGACCTGTCCCGATCCTTTGGGGGTGTGCCGGCCGTTGACGGCGTCTCGTTCCGTATCTCGGGTGGCGAAATTGTTGGACTCATCGGGCCCAACGGAAGCGGCAAGTCGACAACGGTCAACCTGGTCAGCGGCTCGCTTCGCTGCGACAGCGGGCGAATCCTGCTACGCGGTAGCGACATCAGTAACCGCTCTGCATACCAAGTTGCTCGGCTCGGACTGACACGGACGTTCCAGATCCCGCGCGTATGGGGACGGCTGACCGTCGCGGAGAATCTTCTGGTCGCGGGTACCGACGTGTCCGATGAGAGCGCGACGCGTGCCCTGACTCGCCGTAGGAAACTGCGGCAGCAGCGCGGGGAACTAGAGGAACGTCTCTTTGACATCCTGGCCACCCTCAACCTCACGCCGTTGGCCAATCAGCAGGCCGAGGTCCTCAGCGGTGGCCAGAAGCGGTTGTTGGAGTTCGGCAGGATCATGATGTCGGGTGCGAGCGTGCTCGTGCTGGATGAACCCTTCGCCGGCGTGAACCCGGTCATGTGCCGCGCGCTTCAAGACATCATCGAAGCATTGCGCGCGGACGGCTGCCTGGTGCTGCTCATCGAGCACAATCTCCAGGCCGTCGAAGAGACCTGTGATCGCGTGATCGTCATGGCCACGGGCAAGATCATCGCCCAGGGAAGTCTCGCTGAGGTGCGCGCCTCCGAGAAAGTCATCTCGGCGTACTTGGGGCAGGCATCGTGACCGGCATCGACCCGATACTCGATGCTCACGACCTCGTCCTGGGCTACGGAGACAGTGAGATCGTCAAGAACGTCTCGCTGCAGGCTACGGCGGGCTCCATCACCGCGATCGTCGGCCCGAACGGAAGCGGCAAGACAACACTATTGAAGGGGTTGGCCGGGCTCCTGCCAAGCAAGCATGGAGTGGTGCGTTTCCGTGGTCGCGATGTCACCGGGGTCGACACCGCGGAGCTCGTCCGGCAAGGGCTCGGGTACGTGCCGCAGATGAAGAACGTCTTTACTACCCTCACGGTGCGCGAAAACCTCGAGGTGGGTGCCGCGACGTGCCGCAAGAAGCTGCGCGAACGCACCGAGCGTGTGGTCGAGCTTTTTCCCGACCTCGCCGCCGCGCACGGGAAACCCGCCGGTCAACTGAGTGGCGGGCAACGCAACATGTTGGCTTTGGCGCGGGCACTGATGACAGCCCCCAGTCTCCTTCTGGTGGACGAACCTACGGCAGGGCTGTCCCCCAAGTTCAGTTCGGCTGTTTGGGACCACCTCAGTCAGGTCGTCGCCAGCGGCGTCGGCGTCGTCATTGTCGAACAGAACACGCGGGCGGCTCTGCAGATCGCTACATCCGCATGTCTGCTCGTCAACGGTGAACTCGTTTTCTCTGGACTAGCGGCTGAGTTGGCGGCCAATCAGGAACTCGCGCACGCCTACCTCGGCGGGCAATCCCGCTAAGGCCGGGTCAATCAGCACCGGAAGGAATGGAGACGCACAATGCGCCTGAGTCAGCGCCCATCGCGGCTATCGGCCGTGATCATGGGCCTCATCATCGTCATAGCGTGCAGCAGTTGCACCAAGAGTGGCGGTAGCAAAGGGAGCCTGCCGGTCGGCGGCCTGACGCTACTGACTGGCGAGTTCGCCGCCTTCGGTAAGGGCGCCCTCCAAGGTCTGCAGGCAGGGGTGAGAGAGGTCAACGATGCAGGTGGTGTCATGGGACACGCCTTCAACCTGATCGTGGCTGACAGCACTTCGGACCCTGTTGATGGTGTGCCGGCCGCGGTCAAACTCGTCAACGTCAACCACGTGCTCTTTGAAGCCGGTGTCGCCGGACCGCTCGCCGATGCGACCGTCTCGATCTTCACGAAGGCTGGCATACCGTTCCTCACCCCAGGCGGAGACGTCAACTTCGACAAGAACACCAATCCGTTGGTGTGGCGGCTGACGCCGTCGGACTCTCAGTTGGGTGTCGCCATGGCGCTCTACGCCTACCGGAAGGGTTACCGATCCGCGGCGTTGATGTTTACGAACGGGTCGACGGCTACTGGGTTGGCTGACGTCGTGCGCAAGACGTTCTCGGCCCTCGGCGGCAACGTGGTCAGCGGCGTCACGCTTCAGCCAGACCTGTCGTCCTACCAATCTGAGGTCTCCAAGACGCTCGGCGCGCATCCGGACGTCATACTGATCGAGATGGACGCTCCCACCGCTGGTGTCGTCTTTCGGCAGATGCAGAGTCAGAACGGGTTGGCCGTCCCTATGGTCGGCACGGATGAGGACATCGGCAGTGATTTCCTCAAGGCCGTCGGAGCTCGCGCCGCCAACAAGGCCCTCGTCTCCGTGCAAGGCGGCACATTCGAAAGCCCCGCTGTGGGAATCTTCAGTGCCGCGGTCAAGAAAGTGTCCAAGGATGCACCCTTGGCCAATGCGCAGTACACCTACGACGGGATCATCATCGCGGGGCTCGCGATGAACGCGTCCCACAGCACCACTCGATCGGGACTGAACAAGGGCATCCCGCTCGTGACCGCCGCGGGCGGCACTCCGGTCTACAGCTACCAGCAGGGCGTGACCGCCCTCAAGGCGGGCAAGCGGATCACCTACATCGGTGCGAGTGGGCCCTTCAACTACAACGCGAATCACAACGTCTTCGGACCGTTCATCGTCGTGAAGGCTTCGTCGGACGGCAAGTACTCCACGGTGGCAACGCTGCCGCCAGAGGAGTTGGCACGTGCCACGCACTAGGCGGGGGGGCATCCGTCGGAGCAGGCGCAGCATCCGACTGGGCGGCGGCCATCGCTCGATGGCGGCGCAGCCTGGTTTGACCGCTAGTGGAGGGCCATGTGGCCGATGACAGCGAATTCTCTCCGACGACGAGATCCGTCGTCGTCGCGCGCCTGCGAGAGGAGATCCTGAGCGGCCGCACCCCGTATGGGACGCGGATGCGCCAGGCCGAAATCGCCGCTCGTTTCGGCATCTCCACCACGCCCGTCCGGGAAGCGTTCCGTGAGCTGGCGACGCTCGGACTGGTCGAGATACACGCCCACCGCGGCGCGGTCGTACTCCGTCCCTCAGAAGAAGAGCTAGAGCACATCTACGAAGTGCGCGCCTTGTTGGAGCCGGTGAGTGCGGCCTGGAGCGCGCAACGGATCTCTGGCAGCGAAGTGGACCAGGCTTGGAAGCTCATCGAGTTGATGCGACACCCGGAAACGCCGGATGTCGCCGCCACCTTGAACCGACGCTTTCACGCCTTGATCGCCGTCGCTTGCGGGAACCAACATCTCAGCGAACTCGTCATCAACCTCTTGGATCTATCCACTCCCTACATCGTCCGGGTAGTGGAGAGCAGCCAGGAGCGGACCGAGCGTCAGACCTCCGAGCACGAAGAGATCCTTCGCGCCTGTGCAAGCGGTGACCCGCAGCGGGCCTACGAGGCAAGTCAGAGGCATCTCACGCAGCTGCATTTGGAGCCCGGCGACGCCGAAAGCCAACCGATGAGACCCAGCTTCGAGTCAAGGTGGTTGCCACTCGGTCTCGCTTCGTTGCTCGCCGAAGCGGAAAGGCCGAGTAAGCGACGGGTTTCAACGCGCAGGAAGAAGGCGCCATGAGGACACGGGCGGGAGCGTCTTGAAGGCAGCGGTGATCGAACCGCGGGACGGGGGAACGACACTCACGGTCCGCGACGTCGACGAGCCCAGGACAGGACCGCGAGACGTTCTAGTCGCGGTACGCGCCGCGGCCGTGAACCGAGCTGACCTGCGGCGTGCCGCATCTCATTTCTCAGCCTCAGAAGGCGCCGTAGGACCCGCGATCGGCGGGCTGGAGATGGCCGGCGAGGTCACCGATGTCGGTGCGGAGGTTTGCGGCGTCGCCGTGGGGGACCGGATCATGGCGATGACGGGTGGAGCGTGGGCCGAACGAGTCTCCGTGGACCACCGGCTCGCTGTGGCGGTTCCACGCGACTTCGACTGGCTCCAAGCCGCCGCCACTCCGATCTCATTCATGACTGCCTACGACGCACTTGCCGACGCCGCCCGCCTTGCTCGTGGCGAATCGGTGCTTGTACAGGGGGGGTCATCGGCCGCAGGAATCGCCGCGATCCAGTTGGCCCGCGTGATGGGCGCTAGCACCGTCTTCGCCACGTCGACGACACCCTGGAAGCTGAGCATGCTGCGCGAACTGGGTTGCCACGCGCTGGGTGCAGACTCAAGGGACCTCGCGGCGGCGGTACTGGACCTGACGGATGGCCGCGGCGTCGACGTGGTGATCGACATCGTCGGCCACGGCGTGGTCCAGCAAAATATCGACGCGGCCGCCGTCCGCGGACGGATCATCTGCCTAGGACGCCTCGCCGGCACCCAAGGCAGCTTCGATCTCGATGAGTTCTCGCGCAAGCGCATTCACATGATCGGCGTCACGTTCCGAACCCGATCCATGCAAGAGCGATTCCGCGTCGTCGACCGCTTCCGCGATGAGGTTCTGCCACAACTGGAGAGGGGCGAGATTCTGCCGGTAGTCGATCGAACCTTCGCGCTGGCTGCAGTCGACGAAGCAGAGAGATACCTGCAATCAGGAAAGGGGTTCGGCAAGGTGATCATCGACCTCGACGTAGCTTTGAACGCTGCGGCGATCGGGCTCACCGGCGACAAACCTCGGCCGGACCGCTGAGGGTTGCTCCGTAGATTGTTTCGAGATGTCGGGAGCATAGGGCGATCACGTGCAGCGTCCACCACTGTCAATCACCCAGGGCTTGTCGCCCAACTGACCCGCGGGCAGCCCCAGCAGACCGGCCGTAAGCGTGACTCCGCCGTGCGGGCCGCGGCCACTGACCCACCATGTCGACGTAGGCGTTCGATGCCCCGGCGCCGACGCACGCGCGACGAAACTCTGCGCAGCCTTAACCGGACTCGGCGCACCAGCCGTTCCCCTTGGAAACGATGCGCTGAATCCGGCGCCCCCACCCGACAGTCTGCAGTCACCGCCCAACGTGCGGCTGCAAGCCTGCTCGGGAGCCGAAAACGGATACAGGGCGGTTGCGATCGCTGGCAAGCTTCCGACGACAATCGCATGTCTCTGCAAGCGCAGCCCAAAGAAATAGCGCAATCACGGCGATCTTGACCCGGCAGCGGATGAGTCCTGGTTATCCGTAGGTTGCGGGTTCGAGCCCCGCGGGGCCCACAATATAAGGGATTTGTGTAGCTGCCGGGCCTGAACGTTAGCGGCTGGCGGAGCTGCCGAGGCGTACGGGGTCCGCCGCGGCGTCAATGCCGATGGCCAGGCGCTGGTCGACCTGGACCACGCGACCGTCGTGATCAACGCGACCATCGTCCGAATCAAGCGCATGGCCGATGTGCGTGCGTCAGTTGCCGCAGCCGAGGCTCTGAAGCGGCAAGGGCATTGCTCCGCTGCCGTACCCGGAGGAGCCGCATGCGGCAATGCGGTCGCCGAATACCCATGTGCCGTTGACTGCTTGCAGATCGACGGTGGAGTGATTTCGGGTCGAGGTCGTGATGTAGTTGACGACCGCCCATCCTCCTTGGCACGCGTATGCGCCGGGCTGGGTTTGGAACTGTATCTCTGTCGCGTTGTTGGCCTCTTGAACGAGCGCTAGCGCCGCGGCGGGGGTCAGGCACGCGGCTGGCTGGGGCGTCGTGGGTGTAGGCGTGCCTGTCGGCGTGCTCACCGGGACAGCGACGTGGGTCGGCTTCGCCGACGTGGTGCTTAACCCCGAGCCGGACGCAGGCGCTGTGGGGCTCGCCGACAGTCCTGCCCCGGCTGGCGTTCTTCGGTGTGCGGCGGGGTTGCTCGCGATCGAGGTTGCTACTAGTGCGACGACGGCGACTGCTGCTGCGGCAAGCATTGGCGCGATCCAGGTACGTCTGCGGCGAAGCAGGACGACGTGACCGTGCCCTGGCCCTGCATGCGCACTGATGATCAGGCGATCGATCACATCGGTGCTCGCCTGGCTGTCGGAGGCGACTTCGCGCAGCGTGTCACGCACTTCTGTCGCAAATCTGTCGGGATTCATCACCACGAACCTGCCTTGTTGTGGGTGTCGTGCATGGAGTCGTCGTTGCGCATTGACGCCATGGCGCGGCTGATGATGCTGCGCACGCTGGCGGCCCGGCAGCCCAGGACGGCGGCGATCTCCTCATCGGTCTGGTCATCGAAGAACCGCAAGATCACAGCGGCCCGTGGCCGCCCGGGTAACCGGCCCAATGCCTGCCAGATGTCGCGGCGCAGCGCGACTTCCTCGCTCAGATCGTGCCGATCCCACCGCTCGGGCACGTCCCAGGTCAGCGTGTCGCGATGACGCGGCGAACGACTGGAACTGACGTAGCGGTTCATCAACGTGCGGCGCACGTAGGCAATCGGCGAATCGGCAGCAGTCACCATTCCCCACCGGGGATACAGGTGCGTCAACGTGTCCTGGAGCAGCTCCTCGCCGCGATCTCGGTTCCCGGTCAGCAACACCGCCGCCTGGAGCAGTCGGCTCGCGTGTTCGCGGACGAATTGTTCGAAGCCGACCTCGGCCGCCGCCACGGTCATCTCCTCACGTGGACACGAATGCCGCCGACCGCGACGGACTTGGTGGCCGAACCAGGCTGGCCCGCCGTCGGTGACTGCGTGGCGACCTGTGTAGTCGTGCGGCCGCCACCCACGGGCTGTGCCGACCTGGACGACGAGGCGCAACCGGCAGTCACCACCGCGACAAAGCAGATCACGCTAACGCTAACGGCGAGGCGCATCACAAGCCTCCACCGGACGAGGTCGAATCGGACTCACACCTGTATGACGCGCGGGCCGGGCGATCTGCAGCCCGGGCTAAGTAACAGTTCAATGTCGAGACGTCCGGAGGTCGGGCGGCGGCCGCTTCCCGACGGCGCCGAATACAGGCGGACGCCCGCCGCGGCGACGCTAGGGTCCCTGGATGTCGTCGAATCTCGCATGCGTCGGCCTGGCGGTCGACGACTCGCGGGATCTAGGATTCCTGGTCGACCGCGCGATGGCTGCTGCCTATGTCGTCGGGACGTTCGATGGCGTCGAGGTTCGACGCTGGCAGGGGCAGAGCGGGGCTGCTCTGGTGCTCGGTTGGCAGGGCCGAGACGTTGTTGACCTCCTCCCCACTTTCGCCGCGACTGTTGGCGGCGCAGTGGCGGATTGCCGACTCATCAACGAATCAGTTGCGTCAGCGGCGCTCGTGGACTCGAACGGCGAACAGCTCACAGCCATGGCATTCGAGGCTGAGCAGTACCGCCAGATGAGATCAATGAACGCTCCCGTCGCCGGGGCGGTTCGGATCACCGCGCTCGGCGTGTCTGTCCAGATTCACGCCGACGCCACAGCGTTCGCCTTGTCGCCGGACAGCCTGCTCGACCGATCCGCCGACCCAGCCGAGGAGGCACCAGCGCACTACATCGAGCGAGGGTTTTCGTGGCCGCCGCGCGTCGCATCCGAGTCGTTCATCTCCCACGGCATCTTCGGTGATCCGACCCAGAGCACGGCCCATGCACGGCTATCTGGCCTGGTGCTCAGCGCACGGCACCGGGTGTGCGAGCTCACCGGACAAGGCTTTAGCGTCGCCCGCGTGAGGACGGTCGGCTTTGAGGCCGATCTGTGTCTGTCCGACAGCGAACACCCCACGGTTCCCCAACCCGACAACATCGTCAGCGGCACGGTGTTCCTCGCTGCGGCAGTTGACGCAGCCGAACTAGCTGACACCCGACAGCACAAACGGAGCGTCTTCTCTCGCAGGCGATCGTCGGACTGAACAACCGGATCTGCCCGCGGCCGACAGGTTCGTTCCCGCGACCGGATCTGTCGATGTGCGTGCGCCAGAATTTGGCGTCGAATCGTCGAGGTCCAGGTGGCGCAGGGTCATAGTCGCTGTCTGTGGATCTTCGTCACGCCGAAAGTCGCGGCGATCCTCAGGAGTGTCGCCACTGGTTCTGCTGCGCAGCCGTGGCTACGCGCGGAGCGGGCCAGACCGCTGAGCGTGATATCACGCCCAGCTTGTGCTGAGCAGGGAACCACTAGCGTGTAGAACGTCCAGGTGTTGCATCGTCGGCTCGCCCGAGGGCCGCTGGCCACCGAACGTGGCGTCAACGGCAGGGTGAATTCGATCCTCGAATGCTTTGGTGCAGGCTTCTTCCGATTCCCACACATCGATGTAGCGCAGAGTGCCGTCCGCGTTGCGCACGCAGAGGTGAAGCAGGCCGCCAGCGAACGGTTCGGGGCCGATGTTGTCGATGATCCGGCGGTACATCTCTTCGCCGATCGGAACGTCTTGGATGTATGCGTAGATCATGATCGCGCCTCCTGTTAGATTTGACCGAATGACATTCGGATGAATATGGAGAAGGTACGGCCGATGAGTGACACCGTCAAGCAGCACGATGGCGGCAAGCGCGCTTACAACTCCCCACGCCGAGCCGAACAGGCCGCCGCGACCAGGGCCGCCGTGCTTGCCGCCGCGAGGGACTTGTTCATTGCCAAGGGTTACAGCGCCACGACGATCGCCGAGATCGCCGGACGAGCCCACGTGGCGGTAGACACGATCTACGCCACCGTTGGACGGAAACCCGCTCTGCTGCGCGAGCTCGTCGAGACCTCCATCTCCGGCACCGGGCAGGCGGTTCCCGCCGAACAACGCGACTACGTCCTGAGAATTGGCACGGTCAGAACTGCGCGCGAGAAGCTCGCGATTTATGCGCAGGCGATCACCGCCATCCAGGAACGGCTAGGCCCGGTGTTCATAGCGCTGCGGGGTGCCGCCGCCACCGACCCCGAATGTGAGGCGATGTGGACCGAGATAGCCCACCGCCGCGCGGCAGGCATGCTCACGTTCGCCGAGCACCTGCGATCCACCGGAGAGCTTCGCAATGATCTGTCCGACACCCAGGTCGCCGACATCATCTGGAGCATGAACGCCACGGAGTACTGGGTACTTCTCGTCCGCGAGCGCGGCTGGACGTCCGACCAATTCGCCAAATGGCTCATTGACGCGTGGACTCGCCTCCTACTCCAGTAGGGCACCCACACTGTGGATACGACCACATCGACCGCTCATGCCGCCGACAGCACGGGTCCAAGAGGATGACCTAGCTCGTCAGGGCCCTTCCGGAGTTAGGTCTGCGCCGGAATCCACGCGGCATGGCCAGGTGACCTCGTCACTGGGCCGGACTCGACCGGAAATGCCGCGGTCCGCGCGCTCGTAGCCGATGTGCGGTTCGGTTCAAGGAGTTGCGCCAGAACTTCTGCGGGGGGCGTGGTCGTCTAGGTCATTACCATCCCACGAGCTGGAGGAACGGGCGTGTCGCGCAGACTGAGCAGTTGCAGGCGGACAGGGTGGTGGATCGCGGTTGGCATTGTGGCTTCGGTGCCGATCCTCGCGTCGTGCTCAAGCTCGTCAGCCTCGCCGACGGCCTCATCGGCAAGACACGGGACTGTGACTGGCACGCTGCGAGCCTCCGGCGGACCCGCACCCGGCACACCTCGGACTGCGCAGGGCGAAGTCTCCGCGTTCAGGGATGCCAGCCTCACCGGCCAGCCCGCCGCTAAGACGAAGACGACCGCGAACGGCAGCTTTAGTCTGAACCTGCCAGCGGGCACCTACTACCTAGCCGCAACATCACCAAGCTTCAACACCGACCAGCCGCCTGCCACCCCGCCCTGTCGGGCTGACAAGCCCGCGATCGTCTCCATCGGGAGCACCATCCAGCTAGATGTTGTCTGCGCGATGAAGTAGCTGAGAGCAGGTCACGGGCATCCACGGCTAAGCGATCAACGTCCATCTGGCCGACGCGCTCAGTCGGGTGTGCGCGTGCGGCACCAACGTCGGCCCCGGTTACAACGCCTTGCCGGGCTGCCGCACGCTGTTGCTGACCGCGTCCCGGTAGACGGCGTTGACGTCGGGACGGTTGGTCGTGCTCGGACCATATGCTGAGAACCGGCCGTCGACATCAGGATGCGGATCTGCCGCCCAAACGGTCGGGTGCCCCAGCGTTCAGCTCAGCCGATGCTGACGAGCCGTTCGGCGAATTCGAGCGCCGTCGCCGGGCGGTCGATCGCATTCGGCGCGATGGCCCAGGCGATCGCGGCGGCGTCCGCCTGGTCGAGGCCGGGGGCGATCGTCGGTGCCTGGGAGAAGACGCGCCGCAGCGCGAGCATGGCGTCGCCCTCGGGGAGCTGGCCGTAGAGTCCGGTGCCGGACAGCGCCCGGTGCAGGGTGGCGCCGAGGGAGAAGATCTCGGTGGCGCGCGACGGGGCGGCGCCGTGGATCAGCGCCGGGTCGGTGTACTCGATCGAGGTCACGTCACCCATCCCGGTAACCGTCACGCCGGGCGCGAGCACGTGGCTCAGCCCGAGGTCGGCTAGCTTCGCACCCCCCGCGTAGAGCAGCACGTTCTGGGGTTTGATGTCGCGGTGCACGATGCCGGCCTCGTGCAGCGCGTGCGCGGCCCGCGATACGTCGGCCACCGCGGAGACGACGGTGCTCCGGTCGTGTGAGCCGTGGGCCAGCGAGCCGTCCGGGAAGTACTCCATGGCGTAGTAGAAGACCTCGCCCTGCTGCCCCGCGTCGTACAGCGCGACGAGCGAGCTCGACTGGACCGCGGCGAATGCCGACAGCTCCCGCGTCGCGCGCCGGAACAGATCCTCGGAGGTCGGCCCGGACAGCCCCTTCACCGCCACGAACTCGGCGTCGACCGGCAGCCGTTCGGGCTTGCGGGCGACGAAGAACTCGCCGTGGTTGCCCTTGCCGAGCGATCGGATGAACTCGTAGTCCGCGATGCCGTTCATGCTTGCCTCTCCGCCGCGACCAGACTGGCCCATTCGTCGATGTTGTCGACCTCCTCATCGGGCCGCGCGTGCACGATCAGGTGTGCATCGATATCAGCCGCGGTCCCCACGATGAGCGCTCCGTCGGGCACATCACCCGCGTCCACGTCGATGCCGTGCTTGCTCAGCTCGGCCATGGCACCACGGTCGCGCCGGCCGTGCCCGCCGGCGAGCACCAGCTGCAGCCGCTTGCTCACCGCGAGCTGCGCGGCGACCTGCAGGGCGGCCGCGCCGTCCGAACCTTGCTGCTGATACACCACCACTGCCGTCGGGACGGGCGGCCCGTCGACCCGGCGCACGACCGTCCGTGGCAGCAGGTCGTGCGGCGCGAGCTCCGTGAACGCGGAGAGCAACACCAGATCCGGCTCGGCATTGAGCACGTGCCGGGTGAGATCGGCCGGCACGTCCTCGCTGAATTGGGAGTACACCGTGACGTCGATGCCGCGCTCCGCGCCGCGCGCAGCGAGCGCGTGCAGCTCCGACATCGTGCGCGTCATGACGAGCAGCTCCATGCCCAAACCGGTGCCGACCTCGAGACGGACGCTCGGGCGCTGCGGAACGAGGTGTGACAGCACCACCTGTGACGGGTGCCGCGCACCAGCCAGGTCCAGCGCCGCGTCGACCAGGGCGGTGTCCTGCCCGGATTCGACGACGACGAGCACCCGGTAGGCGTTGCCCGCCGCCAGGGCCGCCCGCTCGGCGTCGAGGATGTCGCGCTGCACCAGGCGCGGCGGGTAGATCACCCGCAACAGCGGACCCGTCATGGCCGTGGTCACCAGCGCCATCAGCACCATGAGCGAGAACAGCTTCGTATCGAGCACCTTCAGCTGCAAGCCGACGGTGAGGATGACGATCTCGGTCAATCCGCGGGTGTTCATCAAGGTCGCGAGCACGCCCGCCTGCCGGCCACTGACCCCTGCGGAGCGCCCGCCGAGGTAGGCCCCGAGGAACTTGCCGCCGATCGCGACCGCCAGGATCGCGAGCAGCTCCACGACCGCCCTCAGGTCGATCTTGGACAGGTCGACGGACAGCCCGGCGACGACGAAGAACACCGGCAGCAGCAACAACACGCTGATCTGCTCGAGTCGCTCGAGGATGCTCTCGCGCAGCTGCGCGGCATCCGTGCGCGGCATGACGGCGCCGAAGATGAACGCGCCGAAGATGAAGTGCACGCCCATCCATTCGGTCGCGAAGCCGGACAGGAGCAGGCCGACGAGGACCACCGCGAGCAGGTCCGGAGTCAGCCGCTCCTGGCGCCGATACGCGTCGGCGACCTTGCGCATCAACGGGCGGACCACCAGCGCCATCACGGCGAGGTAGACCGGCGCGAGCAGGATGTGCCACTGGTCGGAGCCGTGGTTTCCCGCGATGGTCACCACCACGGCGAGCAACGACCACGCCACGATGTCGTCGACGGCGGCGCTCGCGATCGCCAGCCCACCGATGCGGGTGCGGTGCAGGCCCCGGTCGGTGAGGATGCGGGCGAGCACCGGGAACGCGGTCACCGACATCGCCGCGCCGACGAACAGCGCGAACGGCACAGCGCGGTCGATGTGGTGGCGATGCGCGAGCCAGAGCCCGAGCAGGAACCCCGAGCCCAGGGGCAGTGCGATCGAGCCCAGGGAGACGCTGGCGGCGATCCGCTCACGGCCGCGAATCAGCGCGCCGTCCAATTCGTAGCCGATGATGAACATGAACAACACGAGGCCGAGGTCGGCGACCGCGCTCAGTGGAGCCCGCAGCTCCGTCGGAAAGAGGTGGTGCGTGATCTCGCCGTTGAAAAGCGTGGGGCCGAGCAGGATGCCCCCCAGGATCTCGCCGATCACCGGCGGCTGTCCGAGTCGCCGGGCGGCCGCGCCCAGCAACCGCGCCAGCACCAGGATCAGTGCCAGGTCGACGAGCAGTAGCTGGATGCTGTGGGTCGTCACAATGAGTCGCCCCCCGCGCTCAGGTGTTGCGGTGTGATTCGTAGCGCAGTTGGCGACGGCCGAAGCCGACCTGGGTGCCGGGCGCGATCGCCACGGGCGTCTGCGGCGGGATTCGGTGCCAGCCCGTCTCACCCGGCCCCCATAGCCCCGTGCCGTTGGCGGAGCCGAGGTCGACCACCTGCACCTGCCAGCCCTCGAGCCTGATACGCGCGTGCACCCGCGACAGCACGCCGTCGGCATCCTCGATCCGCAGCGGGCGGGCGGTGCCGGCTACGACGTCGTTGTCACCGACCGGATGGCGGCCAATGATGTAGTCGGTGTCGAGGCTGAAGATACCGCCGTCGTCGAGGACCAGGACGCCCAGGGGCGGTCGTGGGCCGAGCCGCGGCAGCAAGGTCTGCTGCGCCATCGAGATGCCGCAGATCGCGCAGTACCGCGCCGACGGGTCGTCGAAGTGGCCGTTCTTGCAGTACACGCCCATGATCTGCGCCCGGGCGTCGTCGACCGGGTGGGGCGCTGGCGCCACCTCAGGTGCCACCGGCTCCGGCGGCGTGGCGATGGGTAGCGGCGGGCGTTCGGGCGCCTGCGGCTCGGCGTCGCCAGCCGTGAAGAGCACAACCGACGAGAACGACTGGCTGCGGTCGACCTCGGGCTCGGGCGGTGCCACCACCGGCATGTCCGGCGGCGCGGCAACGCCTGTGGACGCCGCATCATCGGTGGGTTCGGCCGCGACCGACACCGTGGGCAGCTCGGCGCCGGTGGGCGTGCCGGGCGGTGTTGCGGATGCATCCTCGGCAGCGCTTGCCTCGGGCGCAGGCGCGCCGGCTACCCGCCCGATCGCGGCACTCGCAGGCGGGACAGCCGGCGGGACCGGCGGCGGGAAGGGCGGAAGGCTCGGCACCACGGGCAGTTCCGCCGTCAGTGGACCCGAGGACTCCGCCTGCGGCCGTGCGGCGGGTGGCGCCTGCCCGGCCACGTAGAGCAGCCCGCCGGCTGCTACCGAGCCGTGCTCCAGGTTGCCCCACCGGTGCGGCTCGGCGTCGGCGTCGATGTCTCCCAGGCCGGCGCGCACCGACATCAATCTCCCGGGCAGCACGCTGCGCACGCCGTTGTGGGACTGCCGCAGAGCCAGCCGCTGCTCGCCGTGCTCAGTCGTCACGTCAGCCCAGGCGTGCCCGAACACGGAGACCGCGAGCGAGCCGCCGGCCGGGCCGAATGCGACGACCCCCAAGCCGTTGTCGCCGAGCACGGCGGCGAGCCGGTCGGCCAGCGCCGTACCGTCGCCGCGTGCGTGCGCGACCTGTTCGTGGGCGGCCAGCACGGCGTCGACGAGTTCGGCGCGGTCATGCGGCGCCGCGCACAACACCACCAGTTCGCCGTGTCGCGACAGCACCCCGTCGCCGGCGACGGGGCGTAGGCCGGCTGAACTCATACCAGCCTCCCGCCGAAGAAGCGCCAGTGCAGGAATGGCACCCGCATGGGTCCGTTGACCACCAGCCACACGACTATCCAGATGGCCAGGAACTGGATCCAGAAGGCCCACGCGTTCACCGGCCCGTCGATGCCCGGCACTGCCTTCGCACGCACCAGCAGGTAGACGAGGATTCCTTCGTTGAGCAGGGTGGCGAAACCGAAGAACGTCGGCCAATCCTTCTCCCAGCGCCACTGCATCAGGAAGTGGTAGACGAACTCCCACCCGATGCCGAGCACGGTGACGGCGGCGAGCACGATGAATCCGACGCGGTAGTGCTGGCCGATAGTGCCAGCGCCCGGGAGCACCGGCACCACGATCAGGGTGACCAGGCTGCCGACGACGGCGAGCAGGATGATCCGTGTCTGGATCCGCCCGGTCAGGGTGGGAAGCATCGATTCAACTCCTGCGCTCTCGTCAGATCTGCTTGTTGCGGGCCCATTTGAACCATTGGCTCGTGGACCTGCCGGGGCCGAGCTTGCGGCCGAACCCGCGCCGCGCCAGATCGTCGGCAATCTCCTGCGCAGCTACCTGCAGGCCGAGAAAGGTGTCGACGCCGGGGAAGTACCCGCCCAAGGTCGAGGAGCCCGAGGCGTACATCACGCCCGGTGGGCTGGCCGCGCCGCGCAACTCGAAGCTGCGTTCGACGTCCAGGCGCCCCACCGGGTTGCGACCGGCCCCGCCATGGTCGAGCAGATCCTTGAGCACCCGATGCTCGGCGATGTCGGCCTCCAGGCCGGTGCAGTCGATGATGAAGTCGGCCGGGAACTCGAAGATGCCCGAGCTGGTCTTGACGACGCTGACGACCTTCGCGTCCGGTCGCACCGACATGCTCTGGACCTCACCGGTCACCACCTGGTACCAGCCCGCGGCACGGCCCTCGTTCATCTGGCGTTGCCAGCTGCGTCGCCACGGCGTGTTGGTGCCGCCCATCTCCTTGTAGGCAGTGGCCCGCTGCTCACCCTCGAGGCGACGGATGCGCGCCTTCAACTGGCCGCCCCACACCGACTTCGGGTAGTTGAAACCCTGGTAGGCGAAGCCGTTTCCGCCCTTGCGCCGCGCCCACATGTTCTTGCCGTGCGAGCCGGAGATGTAGGTCCGGAACAGATGCACGATCTGGGTCTGCAGCCCGTACTTCGCCCGGTCGTCCATCAGCCGGGCCAGCACCCGCGAGGCCACGATGCCCCCGCCCCGGATCAGCACCGTGCCCGGACGGGTGCGCAGCTGGTTGTAGACGTGCTCATGATCTTCATATGCGCTCACCACATGGTGGAAGTCCTGCTGCTCCACCCGGAACTGCTGCAGGTCGGGCAGGTACTTCAGCCCGGGGTAGCCCACCGCGCAGTGCACGTACTGCGAGCGGAAGGCGACCCGGCGCGTCGCCGACGTGCCCTCCGGTGGCGTCAGGATCGTGAAGTAACCGCCACCCTGGCGCCGGTGGATCATGCGCACCTGACCCTTGACGAGCATGTCCCAGTAGCGGATCCGCTTGGCTTCCCGCTCCAGGTTCGCGAACACCATGCCGGCGCGGGGGGTGTAGAAGTCGGCCCACATCGGCTCGGTGAACACCTGCCACAGCGCCTTGAACGACTTGTCGCGGATCGCCTCCTCCAGCGCATAGGAAGGGAATCCCCAGATGTTGTCCGGCCGCGATGCCGAATCGGAGCGGATCCGCTCCGGCCGCGGGATCTGCGAGACGCGGGTGAGGTATTCATAGGTCTGCCATGGATGATCGATGTTGGTCAGCACCCGGATCTGCTCGACCGGCACGCCGGCGATGCGCAGGTAGTCCACGGTGACGAAGGAGCCGATCCCACCTCCGACTGATACGAACGGCACGTCCACGATGGGGATGCCTGCGGCTTGGACCATGTCGTCGGTCCACCAGTCGGAGTTGATCAGTTGCTCGTTCAGGTCGCCAGGCTCGGTGGCGAGCGCACCCGCAGGCGGGTGACCGGCGACGTCGGAAGACCCGATGGACACTGCATCCCCCCACTTCGACGACCTTCGTCGTTCGGTAACGGTGGCGAACGACTAGCTGAAGGTCAGGTGAGACTATCCAAGATTTGGCATCTCACAATGGGCGGCAGGAACTCGCAATGATCCAGTAAGGAGGCGTGACCGTCGAACTCTGCATCCCATTTGGGGCATCCCGACCAGACCCGCACGCTTCCGGCGCCGGTGTTGCGGTGGGGGTGGCTGCGGTGTGGGGCGTGGGAGGATGCGGT
>QHCC01000115.1 GCA_003243915.1 Pseudonocardiales bacterium
CGATGCTCGCCCACTCGCCCGGCACGCTCACTTCACCGCCAGACGCGAGCGTGGCGACAGTTACAGCGCCGCCGCCCGCAATCTCACCAACCGCGGAATCGGGATGCTGCACCACTGCCTGCAAACCGGCCAGCCCTACGACGAGGCCAAAGCCTTCCCCAACACCTCCGACCACCCGGTGACCTCTAGCAGACCTCGGGCCAGCAGGGCCTTTCAAGTGTCGCTTGCCGGCGTGATGGGACCACCGGGTTGCCATGACCTAGGGACCACCAGGGCAGCATGATGATGTTCATCTGTTCGCTCCTTCTGGTCAATCGGACGCGCCGCTTGCGGCGGCGGGTTGGGGTCGTTGTCTGCGGCGGTAGGACTCTCCTTCGATGACGAGTTCGTAGCTGGTAGCGACGAGCCGGTCGATGGCGGACTGGGCCAGCAGGGGGTCGCTCATCAAGGCGATCCACTCGCTGGCGTCGCGGTTCGAGGTCACGATCGTGGCCGCCTTGTGGTGACGTTCGACGATGAGTTCGTAGAAGTCGGCGGTCTCGATCGAGTCCATCGCTTTGAGTGCGAAGTCATCGATGATGAGCAGCTCGACGCGGGTTAGGCGGCGCATTTCGGCCTCGACGCTGTTGTCCAGGCGGGCTGCTTTGAGGGTGCGGAACAGCTGGTCGGCGCGGGTGAACAGGACGCTGCGGCGCCGGCGGATCGCGACGTGTCCCAGGGCTGTGGCCAGATGGGTCTTGCCGACGCCGACCGGTCCCAGGATGAGAGCGCCGCGGGCGTCGTCCGAGGAAGCGCAGCGAGCACAGTTCGTTCCAGAGTTGCCGGTCGAACACCGCACCGGTCTCGCTGCTGAAGGTGTCGATGCGCAGGCTCGGGTCGAGCTTCGCGGCCCGGGCCCGTAGCACCGCCGAGGACCGGTCGCGGCGTTCGACTTCGTCGGACAGCAGCAGGCTCAGGAAGTCCGCGTGTGGCAACTGCTCGGTGCGGGCCAGCGCGAGCCGTTCGGGCAGCGTGTCGAGGCAGCGGCCGAGTTTCACCTTGCGCAGCAGGGCTTTGAGCGCCGCGTCGACGGACGGCGCCGGTGTCGCCGCTGGTGCGCGGCTCACGAGAGCACCGTCGCGGTGACGGTGAACTCGGCGGGGTCGCGGGCGAAGCGTGCCGGGCCGCCGACCACTTTCGCCGGTGCGGTCACCGGGTCGCGTTCGACGGCTTGCTCGAGCATCCGGGCGATCTTNNGACCGGCCCGGATCCGTAGGTGCGCACGAGTCCGAGAAGCCGATAGACGGTCCGCATTCTCGTCCAGGGCAGCGGCGTGTGCAGCAGCCGGGTCGCGTAGATGCCGACGGCCGGTCCGGCCGCGGCGGCCTTCGCAGCCAGGGTGGCGACGTCGCGCAGCGCGTACTCGGCCCGCCCGACCGGGTAGTCGCCCGGATCGGTCGAGCGGCTGCCCGCCTTGACCCTGGGGTGGGTTTTGACCAGCTGCCCGCGGCTGAACACCTTCACTAGCCGTGAGTCGGCGCGCACGTCGACGCGTTGCCCGACCAGCTCGGCAGGCACCGAGTAGAGCCCGCGGGCGACCTCGATGTGCAGATCCCGCGCGACCTTCGGTGTCGCGAAGATCGGCACGTCATAGGCGTTGGCCGATGGCGGCAGCAGCTGCGCTAGCTCGTCGGCGGCGAAGTGTTCGGCCGGGCGCTGCGCGGTGGTGCCGTGCAGCCGCAGCCCTGCCGTCGTGGCGCACCACGCCTCGGCGCGGCGTTGCGCGTCGGACAGGTCGAGGAAGTCCTCGCCGGCGAAGAAGTTGCCGCGCACGTACTGCACGATCCGCTCCACCCTCGGCTTGTCCTTCGGTGAACGGACCCGCGCCGGTCGGTGCCGAACCCGCGGGCCTGGGCATAGTCCAACCAGCCCACGGTGAACCTCGGGCCGACTGGGTCGGCGTCGGCGATGATCGGACTCATGTTGTCCGGGATCAGCACCCGGAAGATGCCACCGAAGAAGGCCCAAGCCGCCTCGCAGCCGGCGATCACCGCATCCAGCGTCTGGCGGAAGGTCAGCCACACGAACATGTGCCGGGAGTAGACCGCGGTGAAGATCAACGCGTGCACCACCCTGCGCCGCCCGGACTCCGGGTCATTGATCAACCCCATCCGGGCGAAGTCGATCTGACACTCCACCCCAGGCTCACCGTCGGCGACCCGCAGCGTCGGCTGCCGCTGCCCGAACGCGGCTGCGCGAGCAGGGCGTCACGGTGCGGGCCGCGGCCCGCGAGCTGCGGGTGTCTTCCGGCCAGGCGAGGCAGTGGGAGAACGAGAGACGCCGCGCCTGGGAACAGACCCGCCGGCAGCGCGAGGGGCTCGAGCGGCGGGCGGTTCGTGATTCGGCTCGCGTTGCTGAGGAGTTGGCGCGGGGCCGAGCGCCGCGATCGGACGTGGAACGGCGCGACACGCAGTACTGGCAGCTGATGCGTTGCGGGCTGACCAACACCGCCGCCTGCACGATCTTGGGCGTGACCAGACGCACCGGCGGAAGGATCCGCGCACGGCAGCGACAACAGACCGCCACACCCGTCCGGCCTGAAACGCCGTCAGGCCGGTATCTGTCCCTGCCGGAGCGGTTGCAGATCGCGGACCTACTGGCGCTGGGACTGTCGATGCGTGCGGTGGCCGCCGAGCTTGGGCGCAGCCCGTCCACGGTCAAACGAGAACTCGACCGGCACCGCGACGACCAGGGCCGCTACCTACCCCGCGGCGCTGACCACAGCGCGCAGCTGGAGCGTCGCCGACCGCGGGAGCACAAGCTGGTCGCCAACGCGAAGCTGCGGCTGCTGGTGCAGCGCAAGCTGAACCGGTGCTGGTCACCGGATGAGATCAGCGGCTGGCTGCGACACACGCACCCTGAGAACCAGGCGATGCAGCTGTGTCCGGAGACCATCTATCGAGCGTTGCTCGTGCCGGGCGGTCAAGGGCTGCACAAGCGTTACTGCCGCAAGCTGCGCACCGGGCGCCGGATCCGCAAGTCCCGCTGGCTGACCCGCAGCGGGCACGGCTCCGTGGTGCGGAACATGACGATGATCGACCAGCGCCCGGCCGAGGTCGAGACTAAGGAACAGGTCGGGCATTGGGAGGGAGATCTCATCGTCGGCGTCGGCAGTGCGTCGGCGATGATGACGCTGCGGGAACGCAAGACCCACTACGGCATCATCGTGAACCTGCCGCTCGATCACACCGCGCGCTCGGTCAACGCTGCGGCCACCGCCGCATTCGCCACGATGCCCGCGCACATGCGACGGACCCTGACCTGGGACCAGGGCGTGGAGATGGCCCGACATCGTGAGCTGGCCGACGCGACGGGCGTGAAGATCTACTTCGCCGAACGATCCAGCCCCTGGCAGCGCGGCGCGAACGAGAACTTCAACGGCCTGGCCCGCCAGTACTTCCCGACCTGTCCAGACACTCCACGGCCCACGTCACGGCGGTCGCGCTCGAGCTGAACACCCGCCCGCGAAAGACACTTGGCTACCGGACACCGGCAGCCAGATTTAGGACCGAGGCGCGGGCAGTGCCAGAGCTGCTCTAAGGCTCGACTACCTGCGGTGTTGTTCCGCTAGAGGCATACCGCGAAGATGTTGGACATGACGCTGCACAATCCATCTGCGCCGCCACAGTCGGTCGTGCCAGTGCTCGCTTACGAGGACGTCCGAGCGGCTGTCGAGTGGCTGAGTCACGTCTTCGGGTTCGCCGAACGGGTCCAGATCGGCGACCACCGAGCCCAACTCTCCATCGGCAACGGCGCCGTGATCGTCGCTGACGCTAGCTACGGCCGGCGATCACCAGCTGAGGAAGCGATCACGCACTCGGTTATGGTTCGTGTCGAGGACGTCGACGCCCACTACCACGCCACTATTGCAGCGGGCGCTCAAGTGACGAGCGAGCCTGCCAACCACCCGTATGGCGAGCGGCAGTACGGAGTCAGTGACCCAGCCGGTCACCGGTGGACATTCACCCAATCCGTAGCCGAAGTCCAGCCAGAGAGCTGGGGTGGAATCACGGTCTCACCGTGGTAGGTCCGGCCCGGTGACGGATCGGGCTACGCGACTGCGAGTGGTGTTGCGCGACGTCTTCGCCGGCGGCCACACCGCGATCGCCGCCACCTGAAGAAGACTCTCCTCGCTACCCAGCGCGCCGCGTCTCGGTCGGTCGCTTTGGTCCTCGCCATCGGTGCTTGAGTCGGGCCCTCACCTCGCCAGGATGTCACGAGGTCAACCAGACTGTCAGCGGCCCCGCTGACACCTGTACCGCCACCTGCCCCATCCGGGCCTGGCGCGAGTGGCGCTCGGGGCTCTGTTGCGTTAGAGGCGCCCGTGGCGCCGGATACTGGTCCGATGATCGGTTCGAGGTCCGTGTCATCGTCCGCGCCGGCCGGGTACCGGTTCCCGCGTGAGGTGATCGCGGTCGCGGTGCGCTGGTACCTGCGATACGGGCTGTCCTACCGCGATGTGGAGGAGCTGCTGATCGAACGCGGCATCGTCGTCGACCACGTGACCATCTATCGCTGGGTGCAGACCTTCACCGCGGAGTTCATCGAAGCGGCCCGCGCCGCCCGGCATTCAACGGGCGACCGGTGGTTCGTGGACGAGACCTACGTCAAGGTCGCCGGTAGCTGGACGTACCTGTACCGGGCTGTCGATCAGCACGGTCAGATCATCGACGTGTTCGTCTCGACCCGACGCAACGCGGCCGCTGCGCGCGAGTTCTTCGCCCGGGCACTGCGATACGGTCCGTCCCCGGCCGAGGTCACCACTGACCGGGCACCGGTCTACCCGCGCATCATCGAGGACCTCGAGCCGGCCGCCCGGCATGTCACCGACCAGTACGCCAACAACATCATCGAAGCAGACCACAGTCAGCTCAAGGCGCGTCTGCGACCGATGCGCGGACTGAAACGACTGGCTTCCGCGCGGACCGTCTCGGCCGGACACGCCTTCGTGCAGAACCTGCGCCGCGGCCACTACGCGATCACCGCTGACTTGACCGTGCAGGATCGAGTTCGCGTCGCCTTCGACGAACTCGCGAACTGCCTCTGACCACCGGGCACAAACGGCTCGAATAGATTCGCGTGCCCGCACAACCGCCAACGCAACAGCGCCACTTGAGGCACTACGGGACGCCGGCCGAGCCGCGTAGTCGGAGATTGCCGAGTGGTTATGAATTCGGTCGGCACCGTCCGCGATCATCGAACAGCGATGGAGGTGGCTATGAGTGAGTCGACAGTGCGACTGTCGCTGGCGGAGCGCGACCTCGCCACCAAGCTCGTACGGGCCAACAAGCATTTGCACGACCTCGAAGCCATGGTCGACGAGTACCGCGCGACGACTGCGATCGGCTGCGTCGGACGATGCGCCGGCGGAAGGTCCTCTGGGAACTCCACATCGAGAAGCCGCCGCCGGCGGAGCTGTCCTTGGTGCTTGGCGACTACCTCTACAACGTCCGGTCCGCACTCGACTACCTGGCGGTCGCCTTGCTCCCGGCGAAGCACAAACGCAGCGCGTTCAATCGATCCTGCGCCGGAGCGGATCTGGGAGATCCCGGAGGCAACCGACGAGGCCCAGAACTGCCAGGTAACGCGCAAACGGTGGGCGCTGATCGAGAACAACGTCAACCTGGCCGCCGTCGAGATCATCAAGGCGTTCCACCCGCCGAGCGGTCGCCCGTCCCGGCGGGAACAAATGCACGACCTGACCGTGCTCAATGGATTGTCGAATCGAGATCGGCACCAGACAGTGAACCTTGTCGCGCATGGGCTCGACGTGGCCAGTTCGCAGTTCGTCGGCAGGCACGCCGACGGTAGTACCGAGGTCCTCACCCCAGAGCGCCCACCGGACCCGTATCGCAGTGCTCATCCGACCGGCGCGCCACTCGAACTACCACCAGGTGCCGAGCCCATTGAGCTGAGCCGGCGAGATCGTCGTCCTCGTCCAGGTCGACCGCGAGTGGTCGAACGTCGAGGTCCCCGGCGACATGCGCCGCATGTGGGAGACGGCCTGCGCCATCGTTGGAAAGCTGGAGCCGCACTGCCGCTGACCGGTGTCCATGGCAGCTCCCCGTTGATGAGAAGGGCTGGCCGGACTCAGCCCGTACGTGTGGGAAGTTCTCTTCCGTCGCCGACCGCCAGCGCCGAGTACGGCTTGGTGCTGCAGACGTGGCAGTCGGCGTCAATGTGGGGATCTTGGACGATGAACTGTGGCTGTCCGGTGCCGACCGGTTTGCTCCGGATGACACGAAACCCTGTGGAGGGACGACCGATCCCGCTGGCGTAGTGCATGAAGTCGTTGACGGCCCAACCGACGGCCATCGCGTTTAGCGTGATGACACTCGGCGCTGAGATATCGGGGTCGTCGACGTAACGTTGGTTGCGCCGTTGCTCGGCCGTGGCGACGGCTTCCTCGGCAAGCTTGGTGACGTTTACGAGGTCGTTGCAGCGAAGGCATCCTGGGTAGGTCCCGAGCGACCTTACGACGCCGAACACGTCGCGCACGGCCCCGCTTTTGGGGTCGACAACAACCTTTGATCCGATCTGCAGGGTGGGGATCAGGTATTGGTAGGCGATCTGGTTCACGACGTCACGCGCGAGCATCGTGTCGGCAGCCAGGAAGACGAAGTCGCACCCGATGAGTTTTTTGGCGATGTCGTCGTCGGCGATGTCGCCCGGTACTGGAGTTACAACCGCCGTCGGGTTGGCGCCCCGCACGATGCGGCGCGCGAGCTCAACCTTGGGCGTGGGCGCGTTGAGGCCGAACCTTCCGGCGAGCCGACCAAACCATCCGTCGCCGAACCGGCCGGTGGCGTCGTGCAGTCGACACTCGGGAAGCCGTGACAGGTTTGAGCGCGAGACGTGGTCGGGATCGACGATCACGAACTCTCCTACGCCGAGCCGGGCTAGCAGTTGCACGACGAGCATTCCCACGCCGCCCGCACCGACGACGGCGACCTTGAGTTGACCGAGCCGCGCTTGACCCTCCTCCCCGAATGCGAGGGTCTGGCGCGAGTACCTCTCGCCAACAACCCGAGAATCACGAAAGGTGCGCTGCTGTCCGTCGCTGAGCTGCAAGAGTGCGTCGCTCACGACGACGGTGCGATCCACCGGGTGCCGTGTGCCGTCGGTGAGCCAGATGTCACCCGCAAGGGCCGTGCGCGCGAGAACGAGCCCACCGACAGGGGCGCCGTTCACGGCAAGCAGGGTCGGGTATCCGCGTTCGTGTGAGGCCAGGTCCGCGCCGGAGAACGAAACCTGGCGGTCGCCGCCGTGGTTGTGCGCAGCGAGATAGACCAGCCCAGCGTCCTTGGCTCGGCGTAGCTGCCGGCTGACGAATTCTCCGGTCAGTAATCGGTATCCGCGAGTGCCGACGACGTAGTCGACACCATCGACAGCCAGGACGACTTCGCGGACCAGCAGCCTGAGACGCCCGCGCTCAGTAGTGGACCCACATAGCAGGGCGGCGCCGTGCTCGTCGCCATCGCCGGGAAACAGGTGTTGCTGAAGTGCGAGCCAGTCGGCAGCTCGGACGCGCAGCTCGATGACTCGTGTGCCGGTCGCGGTGCTCTGTGATCTCATCGAGTTCGAATCCAGTCGAGGACCTTGGCGACCTTCTGGGCCGCTGTTTGCGCTGCGAACCCCTCTCGGGTGCGGCGCGAGACCTGCACGACCGGTCGCGGTGTTCCCTCGGCCGGCCAGGACAACTCGGTCGGCTGAAACCCTTCGCCGAGGGGCTGCTCATCGACGCGGCTCAGGTCCCTGCAGACGAACATCGGATAGATGTCGCTGCCGGGCAGCGTGAAAGGCAGGAGGAACACCAGGAAGGTCGTGGCCTGCTGGTAGGGGTTCCCGAGCGGTACGTCGGTGAGCTCAACCCAGAGCCCTCCCTGGCCGTCCGGACGCGTCGCAAGGCCGCAATCGGGGAAGGCGTGCTTGATCGTCTCGAGCGCATCGTTGACCGCAGCCTTTGCTGCGGGCTCAGGAATTGTCGTCACCAGGTATAGCCCAGAACTCGTCGCCGTCCTTCAGGGTCACGCGTGCGTCGTCCGGGATGACCTTCTGGTGCCCGTTCGGCCTGATTTCGGACAGCACGAAGTCGGGCTGGATCGGGACTCCCTGGCTGATCGCGGCCTGCTTGATCGACGCACCTGTCTGATGCGGGCCGTTGAGAACAACCGGCTGGTCGTTCACGATGATCCGAACCTGGTCGGGCTTGGGGGCGTGGTCGTGGGGACTCTGGTTCGACTTGTCGTTGTGCGCCGTGCTGGAGCTCATCTGCATCACCTCGGTGACTCATGGCTGGTCTTGCGGTTTTCGCAACCTCCAGCATGAACGGTGGTTGCGAAAAACGCAAGTAACCGGCTTGCCGATTTCGCAACCAACATCTGCCGTGCGGACTGGATCCCGGGTAGCCTTCCGACGTGGAGCAGGAACTGGGTGCTCGGATCCGTGAGCTTCGTGAGGCGTCAGGCATGTTGGCCGCCGACCTTGCGGAGCAGGTCGGGATCGACGCGACGGCGCTGTCCAAGATCGAAAATGGTCGCCGATCCGTCAAATCAGTTGAAATCGGCCGGATCGCGAAGGCGCTCCGCGTGTCCCCTCTGGCCCTGCTAGAGCCAGAGTCGCTCCCGGGCAAGATGCCGATCGCCGCGCGGATGGCCGGGGCCAGCGTGGTGGTCGGAAGCGCGTACGACAGGCTGGTCTCACTCACCGAGTTGCACGAAGTGCTCGCCGGGCACGGCATCCATTCATCGCCCAAGCTCGCGTCGGTCCCAGCAGTCACCGGGCTCGGCTGGTTTGACGCAGCCGAAAAGCTCGCGCAGTGGGCGCGGGAACACCTCTCGCTGGAAGGGGTGAACGGCGATGAACGCTTCGCCGAACTCGCCGAGCGAATCCAAACTGCGCTCAGCGTGGACGTCCTAGTTGAGTCCTACCCAGATGACCCGCTGTCGGGAGCCGCCATTACCGACAACGCGTTCCCGCTGATCTTCGTCAACGCCACGCACCCCCTTCCGCGGTCTCTCTTCACGCTCGCGCACGAACTGGGACACATCCTCGGGCGGCACGACGGGAACTCCATCAAGCTCGACCGGGAGCTTTCAGGTACCACCGTCGACGAGCGGATGGCGAACGCCTTCGCCGCGAACTTCCTCATGCCCGAAGACACGGTCCGCGACGCGATCAACGCGGACGGGCGAACCGAAGCGACATTGATCGGCCTCGCCCACCGGCTCGGTGTGAGCTTCGAGACGTTGATCTTCCGACTCCACAACTTAGGGTTGATCAACGCCGCGGGCAGGGACAGCCTGCGCCGCGTCAACTGGCGCCAACTGGTGCTGCACATGTCCGACCCCGCGATTCGCGGAAATCTCGATCGAATTGCAGCCGCTCGGTTCGTTTCGCGGTCCGTCACGCCACCCCCGACCATTCGTCCCGCGCTGCTGATCGCGCGCGCGACGACTGGCTTCCGCAAGGGAGCGGTTAGCGCACACGCGCTAGGGAACCTCGTCGGTCGAGAGTCCGACGAGCTGCTCGGCGCGTTCGAAGACGATCCCGACCTGGTGCGCGCGCGCGAACTCATCGCCGCCGACTACGAACCGCAGCACGACGAAGCCCGCGAGGAGCGCTTCTCGGGCATGCCGTACTGAGGTGCTTGTGGCCACACGATGGCTAGTGGATGCCGTGAGCCTGCAGCACTTCGGCTCGATCGGCCGCCTGAGCATCCTCTGCCTGTTTCTCGCAGAGGGGAGTCCGCCGTATTGGACGAGCGCCGTGCACAGCGAAGTCCTCGCAGGAATGAACAGCAGTGAGGCGTGCCGCGATGTCCTCGCTTGCCCTGATCTCGGCCGCCCCCACGAGGTCCCGATGACGATGCTCAAGGCAGTCTTCCGCACCCAGATCGCGCTCGGTGGCGGAGGCGACACAGGTGACGAACACCTCGGCGAAGCCGAGAGCATTGTCATGGCGGAACACTTCCACTGCGGAGTGATCACCGACGACAATGCGGCATACGACCTGGCAGAGAAACGGCTGGGTTCCGCACGGGTTTACGACACTGTGGATGTCCTGACCACTCTCGTTCGCTCCGGCTCCCTGCCGGCGGCCGAAGCGAAGATGCACGCCGACGCGATCGTCAACAACGGGCGACACCTTCGCCGAGTGCATCCCCGGACCATATTTGAGGACTACTTCGAATAGCGGTCCCTAGCGCGCACGTCGGCAGCCATTGCGGCTCCTTCGGTCGAGCTGGCGGCTGCGGCTGGTGAGGCCGCATGGTGGGGCTCCTGCCCGTGAGCGCTGGCCACGTGGCGTTGGCCGCGAAAGTGCCGACCGGCCGGCTGGCTGCCGTGCAACCGCGATTACTCATCATCGACACGAGCGCTGTAGCTGCTGTAGGCGTGTGTTATGTGTAGTCGAGCCCCGTGGCTTGGGGGCTGCACTAGGTCTCCTGGGCTGTTGTGGGTGGACTTG
>QHCC01000116.1:0-476 GCA_003243915.1 Pseudonocardiales bacterium
GGCCCCGGGGTGCTCGCCGCCGCCCCCGCCGTCACCGTCGACTACCTGGCGCTGCGTGCCGAGGACCTCGGACCGGTGCCCACCCGCGGTCCGGCGCGGCTGCTCGTGGCGGCCAGGGTGGGCCGCACCCGCCTGATCGACAATGTGGGGCTGACGCTGTGACGGGAGGCGCCGGTGAATGATCGTGGCGAGATTGCGCCGGGGCTGGCGCGGTTCGTGGTGGCCGACGTGGTCGCGCGCGCGCTCGACGAGGACCTCGGCGCCGCGGGCGACGTCACCACCACCGCCACTGTGGCCGCGAGCGCAGTGGGCGCCGCCGACCTCGTCCCGCGCCAGGACGGCGTGGTGGCCGGCCTGTCGGTCGCCGCGTATGTGTTCGACGTCGTGAGCCAGGGCAGGCTGCGTGTCGAGTTCGGTGCGCAGGACGGCGCCCGGGTCACAGCCGGCGAGGTGCTCGCCACGGTTCGCGGGCCGGT
>QHCC01000116.1:499-7817 GCA_003243915.1 Pseudonocardiales bacterium
ACCTGCTCGGCCACCTCTGCGGCATCGCCACCCTCACCCGCCGCTGGGTTGACGCTGTCGAAGGCACCGGGGCGCGGATACGGGACACCCGGAAGACGCTGCCGGGCCTGCGCGCCCTGCAGAAGTACGCGGTCCGGATGGGCGGGGGCGTGAACCACCGCATGTCGCTGTCCGACGCGGCGCTGGTCAAGGACAACCACGTCGCAGTAGCCGGCGGTGTGGTGGCTGCGTTCGAGCTGGTTCGCACCGCCCATCCCGGGTTGCCGCTCGAGGTCGAGGTCGACACCGTCGAGCAGGCACGGGCGGTCATCGACGCCGGCGCCGGGCTCGTGCTGCTCGACAACATGGCGCCCGCGCAGTTGCGCGAGGTGGTGGCCTACGCCGCGGGCCGGGCTCGGCTCGAGGCGTCCGGCGGCCTGAGACTCGAGAATGCCCGGGCGGTGGCCGAGTCGGGTGTCGACTACCTTGCAGTCGGCGCACTCACCCACTCGGCGCCCGTTCTCGACATCGGGTTGGACATCGAGACAGGAAGTTCTTAGCGATGCTGCTCGCGATCGACATCGGCAACACCAATACCGTCCTCGGGGTATTCGACGGCGAGAAGCTGGAACAGTCCTGGCGGGTCAAGACCGAGGCCCGCAGCACGGCCGACGAGCTGGCGCTGACGTTCCGCGGGCTGCTGGCCGAGCACACGGTCACCGGCATCGCGGCGTGCTCGACGGTGCCGGCCGTGCTTCGTGAACTGCGTTCGATGCTCTCGAGGTATTACCCGGACCTGCCGACCGTGCTCGTCGAGGCGGGCGTGCGTACCGGCGTGAGCGTGCTCACCGACAATCCGAAGGAGGTGGGCAGCGACCGGGTGTGTAACACCGCGGCCGCGTACCACCTGGTCGGCGGCCCGTGCATCGTCGTCGACTTCGGCACGTCGACCAACTTCGACGTGATCAGCGAACGCGGCGATTTTCTCGGCGGTGCGCTGGCCCCGGGGATCGAGATATCCCTGGACGCGCTTGCCGCCCGCGCCGCGCAACTGCGCAAGGTGGAACTCGTCGTTCCGCGCAGCCCGATCGGCAAGAACACCGTCGAGTCCCTGCAGTCCGGCATCCTCTACGGCTTCGCTGGACAGGTCGACGGCATGGTGCGCCGGCTCAGCGCCGTGCTGCACCCGCAGGACCCTGACGCCGTCGAGGTGATCGCCACCGGCGGGCTCGCCACGCTGGTCATCGAGCACTGCGAGACGGTGACCCGCTACGAACCCGATCTCACGCTGCTCGGCCTTCGACTGATCTACGAGCGCAACATCTAGCCGGGGCTTGGCTCACAGCCAGCCGCGCTCGTCGGCCACCCGCATCGCCTCGACCCGGTTGCGCACGCCGGTCTTGGCGATTGCCGCGGACAGGTAGTTGCGCACCGTCCCCTCGGACAGGTGCAGGGCGGCGGCGATGTCCGCCACCGTCCCCCCGTCCCGGGCCGTGCGCAGCACCTCGGTCTCCCGGGGGGTGAGCGGGCTGTCCCCGGCGGCGAGGGTCTCGGCGGCCAGGCTGGGATCAACCACCCGGAGCCCGGAGGCCACCCGGCGGACCGCGTCGGCCAGCTGGCGGGCCGGGGTGTCCTTGACCACGAAGCCGCTGGCCCCGGCGGCCATCGCGCGGCGCAGGTAGCCGGGCCGGCCGAACGTGGTCACGACCAGCACCCGGCACGATGGCAGCGCCGCCCGGAGCTCCTGGGTGGCGCTGATGCCGTCCAGGCCGGGCATCTCGATGTCGAGCAGCGCGACGTGCGGCTGGGCGGCCAGCGCGGCCGCCACCACCTCGTCACCGCGCCCAGCCTGCGCGACCACCTCGAAGTCTTCCTCGAGCTCGAGCAGCGCGGCCAGTGCCGAACGGACCAGGGTCTGGTCGTCGGCGAGCAGAAGGCGCACGGTCACCGGGCGACTGCGGGGGTATCGGCTGCCTCGTCCTGCCCCGTCGCGGGCGCGGCGCCGATCTCGGCGTGCAGCCGCCAGCCCGGGCCGGTCCCGCCCGCCTCGACGGTGCCCCCGACGGCAGCCAGCCGTTCGCGCAGCCCGGCCAGCCCGTTGCCCTCCACGCCGGGGCCGCCGCGCCCGTCGTCGACGATCTCGATCCACCGCTCGCCGAGGCGGACCGTGCATTGCGACGCCCGCGAGTGCCGCACGATATTGGTGACGCTCTCGCGGACCACCCAGCCGAACACCGCAGCCGCGTCGCCCTCGACGATGTCCACCGAGCCAGGCAGGCTCAACCCGATACCGGCCGCGCGCAGGACCTCACGGGCGCTGGCCAGCTCGCCGGTGAGGGTGACGTCGCGGTAGCCGCTCACGGCCGAGCGAACTTCGCCGAGGGTGCGCCGGGTGAGCTCCTCGACCTCGCTGATCTGGGCGGCGGCCCGGTCACTCTCCCCGAGCTCGGCCAGCCGGCGCGCCAGCCCGGCTTTGACAGTGATCGTGGTCAGCGAGTGCCCGAGCAGGTCGTGCAGGTCGCGGGCGATACGGCTGCGCTCGTTCTCGGCCGCCAGCAGGGCCACCTCGGCCCGGGCGGCATCGAGTTCCATGTTGGAGCGCACCAGGCCGAAGAACCCGACCATCGCCAGCGATACCAGCAGGATCGTCAGTCCGTTTGCGTATTCGATACTTGCGTCCCAGGGCGAAATCAGGCGCGGGGTGACCGTGGCGATGAAGGCCAGGGCACCGACGATGACGGGCACGAACCGGTCCATGCCGGCCACCGTCAGCACCGCGATGTATACGAAGAACACGAACGCGTCGTCGTGCGCGAAGAACATCTCCGCCACCGTCAGCAGGAGCGCCGCGGCATAAGCCCTCCAGAACACATTGCGGCCCCCGGTCCACCGCGTCGCGACGGCGATGAGATAGCACGCGCCGAACGCGAGGATGATCAGGTAACCGGCGACGGCGCCGATGCCTGAGGCGTGCTTGTGCACCCCGGAGGCCGTTTGCAGCAGGTACACGAGCCAGACGCTCGGGAACACCCAACTCCGCCAGCCACCCGAGAACATCCGCTGACTCATCGCGACGTGTGACGGGGCGGATGCGGGCGGCTGCGCCGGCGGCGTGGTCATGACCGTC
Organism: Pseudonocardiales bacterium; assembly: GCA_003243915.1. GTDB lineage: Bacteria > Actinomycetota > Actinomycetes > Mycobacteriales > Jatrophihabitantaceae > QHCC01. The sequence goes on from QHCC01000116.1 coordinate 3,606, forward strand.
CGAGCCTAAGCCGCTCAGACGCGCTGCGTGTCGCGCCGGTAGGCCCAGGCGGCCAGCACCGACGCCGCGGCCGTCCAGACGCCGATCACGATCCAGCCCGTGATGCCCCAGGCATTGCCGCCGATCCCCACGTGACTGGCCTGGGTGAGCCAATACGACGGGATGCACTCGCCAAGCACATGCAAGAACCCGTGGTTGGGTAGCGGGAACCACTGACCGCCGAGAAAACCGAAGAACGCCGAGCCGCCGCCGAGGGCGGGCCCCATCGAGTCCACGGTGAGCAGGTGGCCGGCGAGCACGCCCAGGGCGACGAACGGTGCCAGCCCGATGAGGATCAGCCCCGTCATCTCGAACCACCGAGCGAGCTCGATCGAGACGCCGTAGGAGATCCCGGCCACGTAGAGCAGGGCGATGCTGATGAGTGCCATCAGGTAGGACGTGAAGACCTTGGTGCCGAAGTACACGCTCGGCCGCAACGGGGTCAGGCGCAGCTGTCGGTTCCACCCGGTGCTGCGCTCGGCCGCGATTCTGGCGCCACCGGCGATCGCGGCGATCATCGCGCCGTAGCTGGCCATGCCGACCATGTAGTAGAGCGGGAACTTGAGCGAGAAGCTGCCCATGTCGAGTACTTGCTTCTTGTTCGACCCGGCGATGACCAGGTAGAGGACGAGCGGGAAGCCGAGGGAGAAGAAGAAGAAGCGCTTGTTGCGGGACAGCCGAAGCAGTTCGTAGCGCACGTAGGTCGCGTTCATCGGGTCATCTCCGAGTCGTCGAGGGCGGCGGCCTCGACGTCCGGGCCGTCGCCGGTGTCGTCGTCGCCGGTGTCGTCGTCGCTGGTGTCGTCGTCGCTGGTGAGTTGCAGGAACGCCTCCTCGAGCCCGGCGCCGCTGACCTCGATGTCGCGCGCCGCGGTGAACGCCGGGAGAAGCGCCCGCAGCGCCCCGTCGGAGTCCGAGCAGTTGAGGATGACCGCCTCGCCGCGGGTCTCGACGTTCGTCACCCCCGGCAGTGCCTCGAGCGCAGGGATGTCGGCGTCGGGCAGGGTGGCCCGGATGGTGCGCATGCCGACCGTGGCCTTGATCTCGGTGGCCGGCCCGTCGGCCACCACCCGACCCTGGGCCAGCAGGATGATGCGGTCGGCGTATGAATCTGCCTCTTCGAGGTAGTGCGTGGCGAACACCACCGTCTTACCGCGGGAGGTGAAGGTGCGCATCGTCGCCCAGAAATCGCGGCGCGCCTCGACGTCCATCGCCACCGTCGGCTCGTCGAGCACGAGCAGGTCCGGATTGCTGACCAGGGCGACCGCGAAGCGGACCCGCTGCGACTGCCCCCCGCTGAGGCGGTGCGTCTTGCGAGCGGCGATGTCACTGATCCCACACAGCTCGAGCGTCTCGTCGACGGCGAGCGGCTTCGGGTAGAGCGAGCCCATCATGTCGACCAGTTCGCGGACGCTCAGATCCCGCAGCACGGCGCCGGACTGGAGCATGGCCCCGACCGCGCCCGTCGCTATCGCCTGCGGGGGCGTCATGCCGAACAGCGTGACCGTGCCGGAATCGGGCGGCAGCAGGCCGAGCATCATGTCGATGGTGGTGGTCTTGCCGGCCCCGTTCGGCCCGAGCAGCGCCACCGTCTCCCCGGGCGCGATCGAGATGTCGATCCCCCTTACGGCGTGGACGGGGCCGTCGGGGCTGCGGAAGGACTTCGTGAGTCCGGACAGCTGGATGCCCGTCGTCGGCGGGCTGGCGAGGTGCGTCGTCATGGCAGGCACTCTGCCGTAGCTCACCCAGCGCGCACAGTGCCAACGTGACGGGTTCCTCGTGACATTCGTCAGACGGCTTGGCCCGTCAAGGCCTGGATAGGGTGGCGACGTGACCCGGCCAGAGGATCCCGACGACGACCTGCCCGAGCAGCTGCGGATCCGGCGCGGCAAGTACGACCGCTTGATGGGCGATCCTGCGGCCGCACCGTTCCCGGTCAGCGTGGCCCGGACGCACTCGCTGGGCGAGATCCGCGCCTCCTACCCGGAGTTGTCCAGCGGCACCGAGACGGGCCAACTCGTGGGCATCACCGGCCGGGTGATCTTCGTGCGCAACGGCGGCAAGCTGTGCTTCGCGATGGTGCGCGAGGGGGGCGCCGAATTGCAGATCATGCTGTCACTCGATCGGGTTGGCGCCGATTCGCTGGCGGCGTGGAAGGCTGACGTCGATCTCGGCGATCTGCTGTTCGTCCGTGGCGAGGTCATCTCCTCCAGGCGTGGTGAATTGTCTGTTCTGGCAGCGGAATGGCGTATCACGGCGAAAGCACTGCGACCGCTGCCGGTGGCACACAAGCCGCTTTCGGAGGAGACGCGGGTGCGTCAGCGCTACGTGGATCTCATCGTTCGACCCGAGGCTCGCGAGATGGTGCACACCCGGGCGGCGGTGACGCGCTCACTGCGCGAGACCCTGCATGGCCGCGGATACCTCGAGGTCGAAACACCGATTCTGCAGTCGGTGCACGGCGGTGCGGCAGCACGGCCTTTCCGCACCCACCTCAACTCATTCGACCTCGATATGTCGCTGCGAATCGCCACCGAGCTGTATCTGAAGCGGTGCATCGTCGGCGGGATCGAGAAGGTCTACGAAATCGGCCGGGCCTTCCGCAACGAGGGTGTCGATTCCACGCATTCACCGGAGTACACGCTGCTGGAGGCCTACGAGTCCTACGGCGACTACGACACGATGGCCGAGTTGACCCGTGCATTGATTCTCGATGCGGCGGCCGCGGCCGGAGTCACCGTTCCGATAGCCGCCGACGGCACCGAGATCGACCTTGCCGGACCGTGGCGCTCAATCACCCTGCACGGCGCGGTTGCCGATGCGCTGGGTGAGACGATCACCCCGGACACCGACGCCGAGCAATTGCGCCGCTACGCCGAGCGAGCGGACGTCGCGCTGAAACCGGACTGGTCGGCCGGCGCCATCACACTGGAGCTCTACGAGAAGCTCGTCGAGCATTCCTTGAAACAGCCCACCTACATCAGGGATTACCCAGTCGACGTGCGGCCACTTGCCCGCCCGCACCGCGACGATCCGCGGTTGACCGAGGCCTGGGACTTGATCATCGGGGGCACCGAGATCGCGGTTGCCTTCTCCGAACTGGCCGATCCGGTCGAGCAGCGCCGCCGCCTGCTCGAGCAGTCCCTGGCCGCCGCTCGGGGCGACGCGGAGGCGATGGAGCTCGACGAGGACTTCCTACGGGCCCTGGAATACGGGATGCCGCCGACCGGCGGAATGGGACTCGGGGTGGATCGGCTCGTGATGTTGCTCACCGGTCGCGGCATTCGGGAGACGATTCTTTTCCCTCTGATCAAACCTCTGTGAATAGGCGAAGACTGAGGCAGGTCCGGCAAAGCCTCCGGCCCGATTGCAAATGTGTACGCTAAGGTCTTGCCGGCAGACAAATTTTTCGGGGGAGAGGATCGAACTGATGGCGCAGAAGCACATTGTCCAGTTGATAGATGATCTAGACCAAGGCACTGCTGCCGAGACGGTGTCTTTCGGGCTCGACGGGTCGCAGTACGACATCGACCTGTCGGCGAAGAACGCAGCAAAGCTGCGCGATGCGCTGGCCGACTACGTCGCCAATGCGCGTCGCGCGACACGCGGCGGGCGAACCTATTCGTCTGGGGGTCGCCGCGGTGGTCGACCGACGCGCAGTGACCGCGAGCAGACCCAGGCGATTAGGGAATGGGCCCGCAAGAGCGGGCACAAGGTCGGCGAGAAGGGCCGCATTCCGGCCACCGTGCTCGAGGCCTACAACGCCAAGCACTGATTCCTGAGGCCACCTCGGTACGCCGGCGACGGCCTAGTGCGCAGTGGCCGCAGATCATTGTGACGCTGGGGACGCCGGCGACGATGCGCGTCGAGGGCGGCGACGCCCTCGCCCGGCCCGGCTGAGCGCTGTCATGTGACGTTCGCTGTCAGCGGACGGCGCCCGGGCATCATGGTGGCGCGCGCGCCGTTGGGTAGGTGTACGCCGCCAGCTTGCGCCGGGCGGCGTGCCCGTGGGACGGCCGGCTCGCTGAGGCAACGGCGGCTGTCGGCTCACGGGACTAGAGTCGTAGGCAGCGGGAACAGGCGCGGAAGGAGCTGTCCAAATGTTCGAGAGGTTCACTGACCGCGCGCGTCGCGTTGTCGTCCTGGCCCAGGAAGAGGCCCGGATGCTCAACCA
>QHCC01000117.1 GCA_003243915.1 Pseudonocardiales bacterium
ACAACCACTACAAGCGGGTCCAGGCCGGCGCTGACACCAAACCGCGCAATGCGGAGACTGCGGTCGAACTGGCCAAGTCCAATATCCTGCTCCTGGGTCCGACGGGATCTGGCAAGACGCTGCTGGCCCAGACGCTGGCGCGAATGCTGAACGTCCCGTTCGCGATCNNCAGGCCGCCGACTACGACGTCAAACGCGCCGAGACCGGCATCATCTACATCGACGAGGTCGACAAGATCGCCCGCAAGGCCGAGAACCCGTCGATCACGCGTGACGTGTCGGGCGAGGGCGTCCAGCAGGCGTTGCTGAAGATCCTCGAGGGCACCACCGCGTCGGTTCCGCCGCAGGGCGGACGCAAGCACCCGCACCAGGAATTCATCCAGATCGACACCACGAACGTGCTGTTCATCGTGGGCGGGGCGTTCGCCGGCCTCGACACGATCATCGAGGCGCGCGTCGGCAAGAAGGGCCTCGGCTTCGGCGCCGAGCTGTACACGAAGTTCGACAAGGACACGCGCGACGTCTTCGGCGACGTGATGCCCGAGGATCTCATCAAGTTCGGGCTCATCCCGGAGTTCATCGGCCGGCTGCCGGTGATCACGTCGGTGCGTCCCCTCGACCAGCATGCGCTCGTGCAGATCCTCACCGAACCGCGCAACGCGCTGGTGAAGCAGTACTCCAAGCTCTTCGAACTCGACAACGTCGAATTGGAGTTCGACCCCTCCGCCCTCGAGGCGATCGCCGATCAGGCGGTCCTGCGCGGTACCGGGGCCCGCGGCCTGCGCGCGATCATGGAGGAGGTCCTGCTCTCGGTGATGTACGAGGTGCCCTCCCGCGAGGACGTCGCCCGGGTCGTCATCAACCGCGAAACCGTGCTCGACCACGTCTACCCGACTCTTGTCCCGCGTGAAGCGCCGAAGCGCCAACCCCGTGAGAAGTCGGCCTAGCCCCAAGGGCCCTGCGCCTTAACGGGCTGCACCTCACCGGCCTGCGGCCGCCTAGTGTTGGGCCGCGACCACCCGACAGAAGGACACCGCCATGGCGATCACGTTCGGCCTCCTCGCGATGCTCGAAGCCAAGCCCGGCAAGGGTGAGGAGCTAGCTGCTTTTCTTCAGAGCGGCCGGGCGCTCGCCGCGGACGAGCCCGGAACCGTGACCTGGTATGCCTTCAAGGTCGACGAACTCACCTACGGCATCTTCGACACCTTCGAGACGGAGGAGGGTCGCCAGGCCCACCTCAGCGGGCAGATCCCGGCGGCGCTCGGGCAGGTCGGGCCGGAGCTGCTGGCCAAGGATCCTGACATCCGCCCGATCGACGTCATCGCCGTCACGTAGCACCGCGGCGCCTGTCCGCGCACTGGGAAATCTTGTTCGGGGGGCCTCAGTACGCTACAGCGATGAGTGAACCAGCCGGCCTCGCGCCGCTGAGCCTGCCCGCCGATGACGAGTGGTCGCCGTTCCTGGGCCAGCGCACCGACCGAGATCTGGCGCAGGCGGGCGAGCTGCTCGAGTCGCTCAAGGATGGCACCACCCGGACATCGGAGCAGACCCTCGAGCTCTGGAACGATGCCGATATCGCCCTGCGCAACGCGGGTGCGCTGGCCGGTCTGCTCGCCCAGGTTCACCCTGACGAGCACGTACGCACCCTCGCCGAGGATCGCGAACAGCAGGTTGCCCGCTTCAGCACTGACAGGGACCTCGACCGGGGACTCTACGATGCACTGGTCGATGTGGACGCCACGGACCTCGACGGCCAGGCGGCGCGGATGCTCGACCTCGTCCTGCGCGATTTCCGGCGCGGTGGGGTGGATCGTGCCGAGCGGGCCCGAGAGCGCCTTCGCGAACTGTCCGAGCAGCTCACCCTGACCGGACAGCAGTTCTCCCGCAACATCCGCGATGACATCCGCACGATTCGGATCGCCCCGAATCAGCTCGCCGGGCTGCCACCGGACTTCGTCGATTCCCACCCCGTCGAGGACGACGGGCTTATCTCGATCACCACCGACTACCCGGACGTCATCCCGTTCCGGACATTCGCGCGTGACCCGCGAGCTCGCCTCGAACTCACGACGGCATTTCTCAACCGGGCCTGGCCGCAGAACGACGCCCTGCTCAGGGAACTGCTCCACCTACGCGCCGAGCAGGCGAGTTTGCTCGGATATGAAAGCTGGCCGGCGTTCGACGCCGAGGTGAAGATGATCGGCACGAGCGCCGCCCTCGCGCAGTTCATCGAACGCATCACCACGCTGGCCGAGCCCGCCGCCCGGCGCGATTTCGACGTCCTGCTGCAACGCCGTCAGCTCGACGAGCCGTCCGCCGCCGGTCTGGATGCCAGCAACAGTTCTTACTACAGCGAACTGGTGCGGCGCGAGCAATTCGATGTCGATGCCCACGACGTCCGCCGCTACTTCGACTTCGCCCGGGTGCGGGGCGGACTGCTGGAGGTGACCGGGCGGCTGTTCGACATCGAGTACGAGCCGGTTGCAGACGCCCCCGTGTGGCACCCCGACGTGGCCGTCTACGACGTCCGGGTGGGAACCGAGCGGCGGGGCAGGATATATCTCGATCTCCATCCACGGCCGGGAAAGTTCAAGCACGCGGCCCAGTTCGAGCTCGTCCCGGGCGTGGCCGGGCGGCAGCTCCCCGAAGGCGTGCTCGTCTGCAATCTCCCGCGCGGGTTGATGGAGCACTCCGACGTCGTCACCCTGTTCCACGAGTTCGGCCACCTTCTGCACCACGTGCTCGGCGGTGCCCAGCGGTGGGTGCGGTTCTCCGGCGTGGCGACGGAATGGGACTTCGTCGAGGCCCCGTCGCAGATGCTGGAGGAGTGGGCCTGGGACGTGCAGATTTTGCGCTCGTTCGCCCGCGACGGCGACGGCGACCCGATCCCCGAGGAGCTGGTCGAGCGGATGCGCGCCGCGAAGGAGTTCGGCAAGGCTCACCTCGCCCGCACCCAGATGTTCTACGCCGCGTTGTCCTACCGGCTGCACATCGATCTTCCGGAGGATGTCACCGCCGCGGCGCGGGAACTGCAGGCGCGCTATGACCTCTTCGACTACATCGACGGCACCCACTTCCACGCATCGTTCGGGCACCTGGAGGGCTACACCTCGGCGTACTACACCTACATGTGGAGCCTGGTCATCGCGAAGGATCTGTTCTCGGCCTTCGATCTGAAGGACATGTTCGACAGCACGGTCGCGGGGCGCTATCGCGACGAAATCCTCGCTCGGGGCGGGAATGCCGACGCTGCCGACCTGGTCACGAACTTCCTCGGCCGCCCCTATTCCTTCGAAGCGTTCGGGCACTGGCTGGCCGAGGCGCCGGCCCGGGTCAGCTGAACGCGAGGCGGGCCCGGTCCTCGACGGGGTAGTACCCGAGTTGCTGGTAGATCTTGTTCGACGTCGGATTGGCCAGGTCGGTGCAGAGGACCGGCACGGCGCTGTCGGCTAGCACGTCGCGCGTTGCCGCGGCGGTGACGGCCGAGCCGTAGCCCCGCCCGCGCAGGTCTGGCGGGGTGTACACCGGGCCCACGCGGGCGACGCCGAAGGCGACCGGGTGTCGCCCGGCCAACGCGGCAGTTCTACCGGCCGAGTCGATCCACAGCCAGAATCGGGAGCGCTGCATCGCGCGATCGAGGAACGTCTCGGCGTCGAACCCCGGCGGCAGCTCGCCGCCGAACACGTCGTGGGCGAAGGCGCCGTACCAATCCACCAGCAGCATGCGGTCGCCTGCTGCGGCCAGCCGGGCGGTGCCCGCGACAGTGGCAGGCTCGGCGAGGGCGTCGAGCCGGAACAGCCGCTCGTCCATGCGCGACGCTGCCGGCAGACCGTGTGCGTCGAGCGCGGCGGCCAGCATCTCGACCACCGCAACCGGCCCGCCGAGCGCGGTGGGGGACTGTGCGGCGATCGCCTCGGCCAGCGGCTCGGGCTCGAGCCAGCCAGTGGTCACGGTCACGGGGGTGTGCCGTTGTGACCGCACAGCGAGCACGCTCGGGTCGTCGACCGGATGAGCACACCAGCCCTCGGCATCGGGAGCGGCCAGTCCCGCGATGATGCTGCTGAACACGGTGTTGCGCACCGGGTCGGCAGCGAGCAGCGGCTCGGCCAGTGCGGTGATCGCCGTGGGGTCCGTGGTCGTGTGCAATCGCATCGCCTGATCGTGCGTTGCGTGCGGGCTTCACGTCCAACGCAATTCGCACGGAGTGGGTCTCACTACGATGCAAGACGTGACCGCGACCCCTGACGCCCGCGCCGAGCTGCCGACCCAGTACGTGCCGGCGGACGTGGAGGCGCCGCTGTACGAGCGATGGGTCGAGCGGGGCTACTTCACCGCGCACCCAGAGAGCGACAAGCCACCGTTCAGCATCGTCATCCCGCCGCCGAACGTCACCGGCAATCTGCACCTTGGGCACGCGCTCGAGCACCCGATAATGGACGCGCTGACCCGGCGAGCGCGAATGCGCGGCTTCGACGCCCTATGGCTGCCCGGCATGGACCACGC
>QHCC01000118.1:0-6677 GCA_003243915.1 Pseudonocardiales bacterium
AAGGTCGTGATGACCGGTTCGGCAGCCGACGTTTCGTCCTTTCAGCCGCACATCTACCCCAAGGACGTCCGTAAGAAGCTCAAGCTGCGTGCGAAGGATCCGGACGACCCGCTGGAGATCGTCATCGTTCGCGACATGTGGCTCACCGGTTTCGACGCCCCGGCGATGCACACCATGTACGTCGACAAGCCGATGCAGGGTGCCGGGCTGATGCAGGCCATCGCCCGGGTCAACCGCACCTTCCGCGACAAGCCCGGCGGGTTGATCGTCGACTACATCGGCGTCGCCACCAACTTGCGCCGAGCACTCGCCGAGTACTCCCCCAGCGACCGCGACCAGGCCGGCGTGCCGATCGAGGACATGGTCGCCGTGATGTTGGAGAAGCACGACATCGTGCGCGGCCTCCTGCACGGCTGCGCCTACGACTCGTCCCCAGCCCTGCCTCCGGCCGAGCGGCTCGCACAGCACGCGACAATGCTCGACTTCGTGATGGCGGATCCCGATCGCACCGCACGTTTCCTCGACCAGGTGCTCGCGCTAGCGAAGGCGTTCGCGCTGTGCGGCGCACGTGACGAGGCTGCGGCGATCCGCAACGACGTGCGCATGGTCACCGACGTCCGCGCCGCAATACTCAAGATCCAGAACCCGGACTCCGGACGTGGTGGCAGCGGCGCCGTCGAGCTAGACACCGCCATCGGCCAACTGGTGAACGAAGCTGTCGCCGCCGATGAGGTCGTCGACATCTACAAGCTCGCCGGCATCGAGACACCGGAGCTATCGATCCTGTCCGACGAGTTCCTCGACAGCCTCGTCGGCAAGGACAAGCCGAACCTGCAGATGGGGCTGCTACGTCGGCTGCTCAACGACCAGATCCGCACCGTCCAGCGCACCAACGTCGTTCAAGCCCGCCGGTTCAGCGAGCAGCTCGACGAGGCCATCAATCGCTACACCAACCGATCGCTCACCACCGCCGAGATCGTGGCTGAGCTGGTGAAGATGGCCAAGGACATGAAGGCCAACAACGACCGGCACAGCCAACTCGGCCTGTCCGTCGCCGAAGCCGCCTTCTACGACGCGGTCGTCCAGAACGACGCGGCGATTCTGCAGATGGGCGACGAGAAGCTCAAGCAGATCTCCGTCGACCTCGTCTGGGCAGTGCAGCAGAGCGCCACCATCGACTGGTCACTCAAAGAGTCGGTGCGCGCCGCCATGCGCTCGAAGGTTCGCCGGCTGCTCGCCAAGCACGGCTACCCGCCCGATCTGGAGGAGCGGGCCGTCGAGCTCATCCTCCAGCAGGCCGAGCTCTTCGCTACTTCGGGGGCGCCCGGGTGACCTCCGGCAGCTTCGACAATGCGACGAAACAGCTGCTCGAGCGGCTCTTCGGCATGCCAACCGGCTACGTGCTCGACTTCAGCAACTCCACCTTCTCGTCGTTCGTGGAAACGGCAATCGGATTCGACCCGTACGAGCGATACAGCGGCTCGAAGGCGGTCATCCTGCGTCAGATCTGGCTTCAGGAGCCGACCTTCGTGGTCGCCAAGCTCAATCTCGACCTGCTCGAGCGTTGGCGCATCAACAAGCTGGCGAACGACGAAGCGATCTCTGCATTCGAACACGAGACCTACGACAAGCTCGCGGCGTTCTTCAGCGAACGGCAATCGGATAGCCCTGAGACGCTCGCCTTCCTCGATAAGGACTTCGGCGACATCGACGTCACTGCGCTTCCGAGTGAGCTCACGTCCCAGCAGATCGTCTCCTCTCGTCTCGACGAGATCGATCGATGCCTGGGCGCCGAGGCGCCGCTCGCCGTGATCTTTCTCGCGGGGAGCACGCTCGAGGGGCTCCTCATGGAGCTCGCGATGGCTCACTCACCGACCTACATCGCAAGCTCTGCGGCACCGAAGCAAAAGGGTTCCGTGAAGCCCGTCGACACGTGGACGCTGGCCGAATTGATCACGGTGTCACGGGCGCTGAACGTCCTCGGTCAGGACGTGTCGAAGCACGCCGACCAGGTGCGGAACTTCCGCAACTACATTCACCCTCGCCAGCAGCTTCGCGAGCGGTTCGAGCCCAGGATGGAAACCGCTCGGATCGCGCACCAGGTGCTGGTTGCTGCCGTTGCCGATCTTCAGCGTCTCCACGGGCGAGGATCTGCCGGGCTGGGCGAGCCGCCGTCGCCATCGTGATCGTGCGCTGCACCGCAGAGGCGCGGGCACTGGTCGGCGTTCGGGGCTTGCCGAAGTACCGCGCCCGGCGAGGACGACCGGTACCTGAACCTGCTCTGGTTCGATGGGCGCAAGTGCTTGCTGCTCGCGCAGGTCGGCACACTCTTCCCGGTGTTCGTCGCCGACGTGCGCAAGGCCGACTTCACCTCACTCGATCTATGGCTGCCGAACGTGGTGCGCCGCGAATTGCACGCCGAAGGCTTGCCCGACGACGCGCTCGGCGCGCTCGTGCCTCCGGTGGTCGCGGCAAGGACCGCGAGCGGGCAGATGCTCGGCTTCATGAGCGAGATGGCCCGCTTCGCGGACTACGCGATCGCCGACGCTGGTGGACTGGCTCGCTGCGACGTAGGCGAACTCAACCGCGAGCAGCGGCGGATACTGCACAACCGCGACGGCCGCTACGAGACCCCACTCCACCTGGTCACCGAACGAGGTCAGGGTGCGTGACCTAGAGACGCATTCCGAATGCCGACGCAGGGTCGCTATTTGGAATGCGCCGACCCGTATCGATGGGACCAGAGGGCCGCGACGTTGCCCGTCGACAACGTCTCTGTACGCCGGGCCGCCGAGGGCTTTGCCCTCGACTTCTTGATCTATACACACAGCGCATGCAACGGCGCTCAGGCTGGTGACCAAACCGACCCGTCGGAGCCCGGCAGCGGGATGGCGGGAATGCCCTCGTCGTGACAGAGGCCGAGCAGGTGCGGATCGGACGTGGCCAGCGGCTCGCCGGTGACCTGCGCTGTGGCGGCCAGCACGCAGTCCGCCATGCTCACGGCACGAGTCGTGCGGTGGTAGTGCCGTGCGCGTAGCCGGCCGGCCAGCACGCTGGTCGTTAGGTCGAGCGGAGTCGGCGATTCGAGACCGAGCGTGGCGATGTCGACGGCGACGTCGTCTGGGTCTGCGTCGTACAGGCGAGCCATCCGGTCGATCACCTCCGCAACGCCGAGCGTCGTCATACGAGACTCACTCCGGCGGATCAGCAGGTCGACGTCGTCCGCGACTGGCTCGCCGGCGAGGAACCCGATGATGGCGTACGCGTCGAGCAGGGTCACGAGGTGCGTCGCCGGCTAACGCCGCGGGTCCGCTTACGTGAGTCGGCCTCGTCCTCTTCACGCCTGCCCCTACGTCGCGCGTCATCCACCCGGGGGCCGCGTCCGGCGTACTTGCCGCGCAGCGCCGAGACCGGATCTTCGAAGACGGGAGCGACGACGATGCGGTCACCAAGATCGACGATCCGAACCTTGCCGGCGACGACTCGAGCGTCAGCGCGCCACCGCGCTCGCACCTCAGCCGGAATCGATACCTGCCCGTTTCCGCTCACCGTCATGACGTAGTCGCTACTGCTCATGCACGCATTGTATATCGCGCTCAACGCGTTGTATGTGTGCGGTGGCCACTTTTATCGCGCCCGCGGGTCGTCAGGAGGACAAGTCCTCGCCCACGCGTCGCTCATCACTGCAGCGTCGGCGAGATCAGCCGCGGCGATCGAAAACGTACGCAGATCGTCGGCGGAGATCGAGATCGGCCGTCCGGGGTTCATGGTGCGCGCGGCACCGTCGTCCGAACCGTCGCTCGTGTTGTCGATCTGCCCGTCCTCCGTTCGATAACGATGTTGAACGTACGCCGATCGCGGCCGTTCGATAACGCCTGATATCAGAAATGATCTTCGCGGGTAAACATCGGGTACACATCAGAACTGAAAACAACCGATGTTGATCAACGACGTCAAACACATGTAGGCCAGCAAATTGGGGCCCTTCAAGCACTTTCCAACGATCTTCAATAACCCAAAAATCGCTCTCCGGAGGCGGTGGCGCAGGTTCGAATCCTGCCGGGGGCACCACCTGCAGGTCCCGCTATTCACTGGCCTGCCCCCGATTCGCCCGCGGCGTCCAGAGAGATGACGACTGCCTCGGAAAACAACAGCAGAACGCGCGACGTCACACCTACCTGGCGTGGGAACACAACATCGACTCCAACCTTGGAAACGGCGACCCTTACCTCGCCAAAGGCGGGTCACGAGCCTGTGACGCTGCGTCCTGCTCGGCGAGCAGCCGCAGCCAGCTTGCGTCGCCGAGCGCTCGTTGATCTCGGTCGAGTCCTGGACGTCGGAGATGCAGATGGTGACGGTGCTGGCGGGTGACCGCCGCCGGCTTCAGTCGGAGTCGGCTCCGCCCGGTGGCGTCCAGGTGAGTGCGGCATGGAGCAGGACCGATCAGCGCCGATCGGCCGGACTCCGGCGCGGTCGACTTCGCCCGGGTCCAAGCATCCGCCCAGCGGAACGGCGGGATCGAGATCCTGGGTCCGCCCCCGTTCACTCAACCCTGAGCACTCGCCCTCGGACGCGTCAGCTCAGCCGGGGTTTCCAACGAACTCGGTGAGCGTGATGTCGTGCTCGAAAGCGATGGCCTCAGCAGCCTTCTCCCCGATCATGATCGTGGCCGCGTTCGTGTTACCGCTGACCACGTTGGGCATGACACTGGCGTCCGCGACCCGCAGACCGTCGACGCCCAGCACGTGGAGGTTCGGGTCGACGACCGAGCCGATCCGGCAGGTGCTGGTGAGGTGATAGACGGTGAAGGAGTAGTGCCGAGCGAGGTCTTCGATCAACTCGTCGCTCGGGGTGCTCCCCGCGGTGTACCCGTGCTTCGCCGCGAGTGCCCGCGGCACCAGTACCTCACCTATCTCGTGGTCGGCACGCAACTTGCCCACGATGTCGAGCGCGCGACGCACCACCGCGATCATGACGGCCATATCGTGCGGGTCGCCGTAGTAGTTCATCCGGATGTCGGGTGCGGCGAGTGGGTCCGCGCTGGTCAGCCGGATCTCGCCCTCGCTGTGCGGTTGCACCGGGTTGGCGAGCACGATCATGCTCTCGGCCTCGGGTGCGAGGACGGCCGCGGAGTCGTCGAAATACTCGTCCGGATCGACGCGCAGACAGCCGCGCCAGATGTCTGCGTTGTAGCCGCACGCGAACAACGCGATCTGCGCATCGTGCGTGTGCGGATCGCCCAGACCGGTAGACAGCCAGGCGCTCGCGTCATACAGCGATGAGGACACCAGGCCCCGGCCCGTGGTGAACCACTCCGCAAGCTGGCGCTCGGCCTCGGCCTTGAGCCCGCTCAACTGAGCGGGCAGCGACGCGTCGTCGGCCGGGTCGGCCGGCAGCGGGCCGGCCGGCGCGCGGAGCGCATCCGGTCCCATCGCGATCCCCATGCTCGCCATCGACACGCCGAGCCCGGGTGCGTGGAACATGAGTCCGAGCTGGAGGTGATCCTTGAGGTGTTGGCCGACCTCGGGTGCGTCGAGCCGGCAGGCGATGCCGAGGGTCTCGAGCTGCTCGCGCGGGCCGATGCCCGACAGCATGAGCAGTTGCGGCGACGCCACGGCGCCGGCGCAGAGGACGACCTCGATTCCCGCGGCAACGAACTGGCTCGTCCCGTCACTGGCCAGGTACTCCACGCCGGTGGCTCGAAGTTCGCCGGGCTCGCCCTCGAGCACGATACGGGCGACGTGAGCTCCGGTGATGACCGTCAGGTTGGGGCGCTGCTCGACCTCGCCCTCGAGGAAGGCGTGGTAAGTGCTGGACCGCTTACCGTCCCGGGTCGTGGTCTGGTGCAGCGACACGAGCCCCGCGGGACCACCTCGATCCCGGCCGTTGTAGTCGCCGGCAGGAATGCCGGCGGCAACCGCGGCGTCCACGAACGCCCGAGCACCAGGCACCACGGGGGATCGGACTGAAACGCCGAGCGGACCGTCGGTGCCGTGCGCGGCCGCATCGATGGGAACGTCGTCTTCGACGGCGAGCCCCTCACTCTTGCGGAAATACGGCAGGACCTCGTCGTAGCTCCAGCCGGTGGCTCCGTCGTTCGCCCACGCATCGAAGTCTCCCGGGTGACCGCGGACGTAAGCCAGGTAGTTGATGCCCGAGGACCCTCCCAGCATCTTGCCGCGCGGCACCATCATGCGGCCGCCGTCCAACCCCAGCCCGCAGCCGCCGGCATCGGCGGTGAACATCCAGTCTGCGTCAGGGGCGAGCTGGAGCACCGGGCAGGCAGCAGGCATGATTTCCGCGGCCGGCGGACGCCCGCCAGCCTCCAGCAGGATGACGCGCGTCCCGGGATCCTCGGACAGCCGTGCGGCGATGACCGCCCCCGCTGAACCAGCCCCGACGATGACAAAATCCGCAGCCTCGGTCATAGGCCGAACCTAACAGCGCAGGGCACTTTCGGGCACTCACCGAAACTCGATGATGTAGGTCATTGCGGTGTCCTCACGAGAAGGCGATCACGGCAGGGTCACGTGCTGGGGTCCGAGTTCGTCGATCTTCTGCACGCCGAGCAGTTGCATCGTGCGGTGCACCTCGCTGGCGAGGATCTCCGCCGCGCGCTCGACGCCGCGCTCGCCGCCGGCCATCAGCCCGTACAGGTAGGCCCGGCCGACGAGGGC
>QHCC01000118.1:6744-31086 GCA_003243915.1 Pseudonocardiales bacterium
GGCGCCCGGTCGAGCTGCCGGCCACCGTGATTGGACACGATCACCGCGTCGGCGCCGGCGTCGACGACGCGCCTCGCGTCGTCCACGGTCTGGATGCCCTTGACCACGAGCGGTCCGTCCCACGCCGAGCGCACCCAGCCCAGATCGTCGTCGGTCATCGTGGGGTCGAACAGGGCGTCGATCATCTCGGCGACCGTGGAGTCCCAGCTCGACAGCGACGCGAACGTCAGCGGATCCGTCGTCAGCAGGTTCACCCACCAGGCCGGGTGCAGGATCGCGTTGCCGACCGTCTTAGCCTTGAGCTTGGGTGGGATCGAGAACCCGTTGCGAACGTCGCGCAGCCGCGGACCGGCGACCGGGACGTCGACGGTGAGGATGAGAGCCTCGAACCCGGCCGCGTGCGCCCGGGCGATCAGGTCTTCGGCGGCGGAACGGTCCCGCCACACATAGAGCTGGAACCACTTGCGCGCGTCAGGCGCGGCGGCCGCGACGTCTTCGATCGACGTCGTCCCCAGCGTGGACAGGGCGTAGGGCACGCCGTGCCGCTCGGCGACCCGCGCGACCGCACGCTCGCCCTCGTGGTGCATCAGCCGGGTGAATCCGGTCGGGGCGAACGCGAAGGGCTGCTCGGAGCGCGTTCCGAGGACGGCGATCGAGGTGTCGACCCGGCCGACGTCGCGCAGCACCGACGGGTTGAACTGGAGGTCGGCGAACAGCGACCGGGCCCGGGTGAGGCTGATTTCGGCTGAGGCCGCCCCGTCGGTGTAGTCGAAGACCGAGCGCGGGCAGCGGCGGCGCGCGATCGACCGCAGATCGTCGATGGTCAGAGCCTGGGCGAGCCGGCGTCGTGTCGGGTTCAGCTCCGGCGGGTCGAGCGATATCAGCGGCGTGAAGTCCGACCAGCGCGGCAGACGTCGAGCGGTTCGCTGCGGTGCTGTCATCGAGCCGACGCTACGCCGTCGCCGACCTCGGTCAATGGCCGCGGAACGCGCCCTCGAGCCACCACGACCCGCCGCCGTCGACGATCTTGGCGTCGATCGGCAGCGACCCACGACGCGGCGGCGGCTCCCCACCGGGACGGACTTCGCCAGCTGCCCGGCCCGGCGACACCCTGCGCGTGCCCTCTACCGGGTGCTCTGCCTCAGGACAGACCGACCTCGAAGACCCGCGTGCCCCAGTTCCGGGCTCGCGTGCTGGTCTGGCTGACCACCCGCGGAATGTATTCCGTGGCCATCCACACCGCGTCGGCGACCGGATCCAGGATCGCGAATGAGTAGTCGCCCCAGCGGGTTGCGTTCTTGTCGTACGGGCCGGTGCCCACTGCGGCGATCGAGATCGGCCCGAAGGCAGTCCCCGTGGCCGGCAGCGTCGCGTATGCGGCGCTCGGGTACAAGTCCTTGCCGGTCAAGGTGAAGACCATCGCGGCGCGACCCGATGCGTCGGCCTGCAATGCCGGGTAGAGGGCGTAGCGACCGGACATCGACACGTAACCCTGCCGGCTGATCGATGCGTCGGTGAGCCGGCCGCTGCTGTCGAGAATGGGCCGGACTGCGAACCAGGCGGCCCCGGCGCGTTGGGCCGGATCGCCGGGAATGGTGAGGCCCGTCGTCAGCTCGCCCCAGATCCGGCCCTTGATGAACTGGGCCTGCTGCATCCTGTCGTCGCCACTGTCGATCGTGCTCGCAGATCCCCGTTGGGTCGCCGGCGGTGGACGTCCGTAGGGCTCAGACGTGATCACCTGTTGGCTGAGCACCGGCATTCCGCCGGTGGCCACCCGATCACCGTGCGAGAGTGCCCACACGCCAAGCCGATTGTCGAAGGTGCCGTTCGGATCGAGGGAGCTCAGGAAGTACTCGGCAGCGGGGGAGCCGGTCGTGATCGCCGGCTCCACGGCGCCGGCCAATGTGCCACCTATCGACAGGTTCGCGAAGTGGACGAAGTGCGCAGTGGACGCACCGGTGACCAGGTCGTTCTTGGCGATCGCGTACAGCTGAGCACCGTTGAACTCCGGGCCGTTGATCGAGAACTCGTCGGTCGACACATAGATGTTCTGGTGATCGATGCCCATCCGAGGCTGATCACCGAAGCACGGGCAGCCGTTGCCGCCGAGGTGGGTCGTGTCGATCTGGAACTGCCGCCACAGCCCGGTCGGGTCGGAGGTCGTGCTGACGGCGATGTCGATTCGCCCGGCGGTGAACGAAGCGTTCAGGAACAAGATCGTCGCGAACCAGGTGTTGGTCGCGGTATCGAAGTAGCAACGCGGATCCGAGGTGAACTCCGCCGCCCCTTCGTCGAACAGGTCGTTGACGTTGAACGGTCCCCGCACCACCTTGCCGGACGGGGTGTAGATCGAGTACGCCGAGTTGACCGGCTCGAGGACGAAGCCGTTACCGGCGCACAGACCTTGATCCGGTGGCTCGAAGCGTTGGTTGAAGTTGGTGATCTCGCTGTCGCGGCTGCTCACACCGTTGAAGTTGTGAAGCAGTGTCCCGGTCGCCGCGGAGGCGGCACCGGCGACGCGGGCAGCAGAACTCGTCAGCCTGGAGGCGGTGACCGGGCGCTGGCGGGCGCCCTTGGATCGCGGCGACACCGCATGGCTGGGCGCCGAGGCCGCCACGCGGTGCACCTGCGGGGCCAGGCCACGCACGGCCGAGGCGTAGGGCGGCGGTGGTGCCTGCGGCGCCGCGGCCGCCGGCCCCGCCACACACAACGAGACCGCGGTTGCCGCGGACATTGACCACCCGAAGAATCGCCGTGCACCCATGTTGACCCCAGCCTGACCCGTTCGCAGCGAAGCACTGCGCCGCCCACCCCCGGGGCGACCTCCCGCAGTCAACTCCGGCTCGCCAGATCTGGTCAAGGGACTTCGTCCGGCCCGGCCGAGGTTTCGAACCGTTCGCGCGCGGCGGCGGTTTCGAGATCCCGATCCGGCCGACTGATCCGCTCAGTCCAACCGGATGTGTTGGACACCGATCCACGCCCGACGCAGCCGGGCCCGAAGGGCGCCGTCGGTGTTGGGGGTCAGCGTCAGGGCCGCCGACGCAGCGATGTGATCGGCGACCTGCGGGATGGTCAGTCGGTCGGTGAAGACATGCTCGGCGAACTCCGGTTCGCGAAGCCGGGCCAGGCATCGGTCGAGATTGGACACCGCGAAGCTGTCCCGGCGGGGCAGCGCCTTGCCGGCACCGATCGACTGCAGGGCATGGCCCAGACCCCGCTCGCGAAGCCGCCGAAGGACCGTGTCTCGTTCGGCCAACAAGGCGAAGTGCCGAACATCGTGTCCGCGTTCTCGCAGCCGGCCAAGGATCTCGTCGAGGTAGCCCGGCTCGATGACGGTCATGGGCGCGATGATCGTTCCGCCGTACTCGGTCAAGGCGAGATCGAGCACCTCGTACACGCCCTGCCGCCACGCGGGAAGGTCCTGAAAGTCACCCCGCAGCTCCCGCGGCGTAGCTCGATGCAGACCGAACCCGACGTGCTCAGGATCGCAGATGACGCTGCCGCGCAGCCGTCGCTCGAGTTCGTGCGCGGTCTGCGTCTTGCCGCCGCCGAAGGGCCCGTTGATCCACAACAGCACGTGCAGAACGTACCGAAGCCGTGCCCAACCCGAACCGACCTCGAGCAGGACTCGACGAGACGCGGCTGGGTCCGCCCATCGGTGCGCCGGCCGGACAGGATTCTGGAAAGCTGCCGAGCATGATCGGCACGCTGAGTTTCGGGTATGACGGCGACGGTGGCCTCGGAGACAGGTTGCTGCAGGCCGCGCTGCGTGGAGAGAAGACGGCTACCTCGTCGCTGGCGGTGGAGTATCTCTGCGGCGATCCGATGCCCAAGGTCGGCGAACGGCTGGCCCTGGTCGACCGCGGAGGCACAGTTCACGGCATCGTTGAAACGACCCGAGTGACCGTGACGCCGCTGCACCTGGTCGGAGATGACGTGGCTGAGGCCGAGGGTGAAGGTTTCGCCGATGCCGCGCAATGGCGCCGCGATCACGTGGCGTATTGGGCCGACGTAGCCGAACTCGTCCGGGCCGATGCTGGCGATCCCGCCTGGGAGCTCCGCGACGCTGAGCCGGTTGTGGTCCACTGGTTCCGCCTCGTGCCGAGCGACCAAGCCTGACGGCGACACGGTGAGGCCGGGTCGCTGCCGACGGGCCCGACCGCTACAGCCCGGTACCGGACTGTGCTCGGCATTGCCGGGGCGCTGTCGATGTGAGCCGATCTTGTTCGTCGGATGAGTATGAAGCAATCGACAAAAGGAGCTAACACCATGCGATTCCTGATGTTTGTATGCCGTGACACCGTGCCGGTCGAGCCGTCGTCCACGCCCAGCGGCGACGTCGAGGAATGGGTCTCGACAATGGGCGGACGCGGCCTGCGGGTAACCGGCGACGTGCTTGCTCCCGAGGGTGAGGCGTCGGTGGTACGAGTGCGTGACGGCGAGGTGATGGTCACGGACGGGCCGTTCCTGGAGACCAAGGAGGTGCTCGCCGGCTTCGACCTGCTCGAGTGCCGCGATATGGCCGAGGCGGTCGAGGTTGCCGCCGCGCACCCGTTCGCCACGCAGGGCGTCCTCGAGATCCGGCCGATCTGGACGGGCTGAATCCTGCTCGTCGCTCCCCCGGCCGGCCGCGAGCCATCCGAGCGGCGCCGGCACCCGCGCCAGGACCCCGGGATGGACCGCACGCACCATGCCGCGAGCGGGGATCGGCACCTCGACGATCCGGGTCGGGCTACTCCATCCTCCGGCGATGTCGTAGACGGCGCGCGCTGGGGGGCGACACTATGGGCTCATGACCCGACCCGATCTCGAACCTGCCACGCGCGCGATGACAGCGCTGTTGGACGGCGTCTCCGAGGAGGAGCTCTCGGCTCAGACGCCCTGTCCGAAGTACTCGCTCGGCGACCTCATTGACCACATCGACGGACTGTCGCTGGCGTTTCTGGTCGCAGCTCGGAAGGCGACGTTGCCGGGCGATGCCCGTGGTCCGTCCGGTGATGCGAGCCGGCTCGGATCGCAATGGCGTACCCGTATTCCGGCCCGACTGACCGAGCTCGCCGCGGCCTGGCGCGACCCGGCCGCCTGGGAGGGCACGACCCAAGCGGGCGGTCTCGAGATGCCGGGGGCGGTGGTGGGCATCGTTGCGTTGGACGAGCTGGTCGTGCACGGGTGGGACGTCGCTCGCGCGACCGGGCAGGACTTCGATTGCCCCGACGAGCTGGTCGAGGCGTGCGTTGGTTTCGTCAATATGTCGGCAACTCCGCAGGCGCGGGCCGAGGACAACGGCCTGTTCGGGCCGGTCGTCGAAGTGCCCGTGGGCGCCTCGCCGCTGGATCGCCTGGTCGGACTCGCCGGTCGTGACCCGTCCTGGACCGCCCCCGGCTGATCTGCTACCTGTCGCCATGACGTCGGCGCCCGCACGCATCGCCGGTTGACGGGCTCGTGCTCGTCAGGCATCGTGCCTCGCGCCGGACACCGCGAACGCGGTCACTGGCAACGGATGGACGATCGAGAGCTGGTTCCAGGACGGTCCGGTAAGCACATCAGCAACCGCGTGATCGACAACCTCTTGCAGACCGAACTCGCCACCAACCCGAACGCGAAGTCCCAAGGGCTGGACGAGATTCTTGCCGAGCAGGGTTACAGCGCCTGGGTGAAGTACCAGCCCGACGACCGGTTCTGGCACTTCCAGATCATCGAAACCGCGGCATACGCAGTACTGGCCCTGCTCCTCGGCTACGCGACCGTCTGGTGGGTTCGGCGCCGGGCGACCTGATCGTTGATCAGCGCAATGGGGACGCCGACCAGCCGGACCAGTGCTGGACGGCGATCGTGATGAACGGTCCGGCCGGCGGCGCCTCGCGGTATTGCGGGTAGCGCTCGGCAAGCAAACCGATGGCGGCGCCCGCATCGACGGACACTCGCGCGATCCCATCCGCGCGGGCCCACCACAGCTGCGTCCAGTCGTCGTCGTAATGATCGACCAGCAGGCTCACCTGCGGGTTGTCCGCGATGTTGGCCAGTCTGCGCAACGCGGTGCTGGACTTGGGTTTCGCGTCGACCGCCGAATGTATCGTCGCGCGCTCGACTGCGAAGACGATCGGCACCAGGTGCGGCCGGCCGAAGCCGTCCGCCGTGGCCAACCGGGCCACCTGTGCACCGGCAAAGCGCTCCCGAGCCCAGTCGCTGATCATCCGCATTCTTCGAACCATAGGGTGGGCTCATGCGATTCGGACTCTTCATTCCACAGGGCTGGCGTCTCGACCTGGCCGGCATCGATCCCACCCACCAATGGCAGACCATGCGCGAACTGGCCCGCGCCGCTGACGACGGCCCGTTCGAGTCGATCTGGGTCTACGACCACTTCCACACCGTCCCGGTGCCCACCGAGCAGGCGACCCACGAAGCCTGGTCGCTGATGGCGGCTCTCGCCGCGACCACCGACCGGGTCCGGCTGGGCCAGATGTGCACGTGCATGGGCTACCGCAACCCGGCCTACCTGGCCAAGGTCGCAGCCACCATCGACGTCATCTCCGGCGGTCGGGTCGAGATGGGCATCGGCGGCGGCTGGTACGAGCACGAGTGGCGTGCCTACGGCTACGGATTCCCGGGCGCCGGCGAGCGGCTCGGCATGCTCGACGAGGGCGTGCAGATCATGCGCCAGCTCTGGACCACCGGCACCGCCACACTCGATGGCAAGCACTACCAGATCGACGGCGCGATCGCGCGTCCGCTGCCGCTGCAGGACGGTGGGATCCCGCTGTGGATCGCCGGCGGCGGCGAGAAGAAGACGTTGCTCATCGCGGCGAAGTACGCGCAATACACCAACTTCGACGCAACGCCCGAGACGTTCCGGCACAAGTCCGACGTGCTGGCCGAACATTGTCGAGACGTGGGTAGCGACTTCGACGCGATCGTGCGCTCGGGCAACTACAACGTGGTGATCGGCGAGACCGACAAGGACGTGCAGGACAAGCTGGCATGGGTTCGCGCGCACTACGAACCGCTGCTCGACGCCGACGTGCTGGAGCGGGTCTACGAGCAGTTCGCGAGCGGTCCCCTCGTGGGCACGGTCGAGCAGCTCATCGAGCGACTGACCGAGGCACGCAGCATGGGGATGACCTACGCGATCACCTACTTCGTCGACGCTGCCTATGACCCGGCCAGCGTCGAGCTGTTCACTCGCGAGGTGATCCCCGCACTAGCGGACTAGGCCGCCGAACCGGGCGCCGCAGCAAAGCATCGGTCGGCGTCGCCGTAGCAACGCAGGTCTGGTTGCCGTGGGGGGCCGGCTCCACGGCGGATGCCCGCAATCCGATGAGCTGTTAGGTCGACCATCGGCATTCGAACGAAGCTCCTGAAGCAACCCTCGACGGTTGTCAGATGACGCACCTAGGGTGCCGGGATGGCCCGCTACGTGATCGATGCGCCGACCCTCCTACACCTCGTCTCCGCCAGCGTCCAGGTGCGCCCCGAACATCAACTTCTCGCGCCGAACGTCATCCGGTCCCAAGCGCTTTCGTTGCTCCTGGCAGCCGTCGGCAACGGTGAGTTGTCCGAGGACGTGGCCCTTCAGCGTCACGACCGCCTCACCGAGCTGAAGATGCGATTGCTCGGAGACCGCATGTCGCGCCGTACCGCCTGGAAGATAGCCCGAGAACAGGGCTGGACGACGACGTATGACGCGGAATACTGCGCCGTCACGCGCCTGCAGGCCGATGCGTTCGTCACAATCGACGCCACGATGGCCGCCAAGGTACAGGGCGTCATACCGACGGCGACCCTCGGCGCCCTCACCAGCACTGACACTGCGGACGCGTGATAGCACCGAAACTGAGATGCCCATCGGGCCCACGATCTTGGCCGTGGTGGCGACCCTTCGAGTCCGGAATCCGGTTCGATCGCAATGCCCCTATCCTCTTCGTCATGTCGGATCTGAACGAGCTAACCCGGCGTCCCTTTCCCGCCGCCCCCGACGAGGTGGCGGCCCTCCTGGGCGCGCTACACCGCAACCGGCGCACCTTCGCCTGGAAGACCGGCGGCCTCGACGCCGACGCCATGCGCCGCACCCTCGGCCCGTCCACAGTGACCCTCGGCGGACTGGTCAAGCATCTGGCCCTGATCGAGGACCACTACTTCACCCACCAGTTGCTCGGCCGCGACTACCCGCCCGCCTGGGCTCCGATAGCCGAGGAGGACGATTGGGACTGGACCTCAGCTGCCGACGACTCGCCCGAGCATCTGCGCTCGCTGTGGCTCGGGGCGGTCGCGCGCTCGGAGGCCGCAGTCGGCGCGGCACTCGCGGACGGTGGCCTCGATCGCCTGCTCGCGGTGTCCGACTGGACGGAGCCGGCCAACCTCCGCCGAGTGCTCGTCGATCTCATCGAGGAGTACGCCCGTCATACCGGCCATGCCGACCTGATCCGCGAGTCCATCGACGGGCTGGTAGGCGAGGCCGCGCCGGCGTAGCCGTATCGGCGGCTGATGTGCCCCAACTTGAATCGCGACCCTGGTTCCTGTGCGCCGGTGACGGATCCGTTACCGAGGCAGCGGGGCCCGGGCGGATAGGGGCTCCGCGCGCTGGTCGAGCAGAATCGCCGACCGATGTCGACCTCTCGGTTCCGATAGGTGCACCTGCCGGACACCACGGGCAAGCCACTCATCGATCGTTCGTCCTACCCATCGCCGACAAGCCGACCCACCACGCCGCCGCGGCGACCCTGCCGCGTGATCTCGGCGCCGGTGGAGCGTCCGCTGAGAACCTGAGCACTGTCCGATAGCCGTTCCTTGGGTTCTCGCGGGACCGCTATGGCTTCTCGGCGTCTGATCGTGCGGCCCCGATCAGGTTTGGGGGCGCTGCCACGTCGTGCGGGTGATCTCGTACTCGACTTCGCCCTGCTCGGCGCCTGGTATCGGATCCTCGTATGGCTCGCCGGAGACGAAGGCGCGGGCGAAGGTGAGCCCGGCGGCGTTCATGGTCGCCCGCGACGCGGCGTTGACCGCCATGGTTTGGGCGAAGATCCGGGTGAGCCCGACGTCGGCGAAGCCATACCGGATCAGTTCGCGGGCGCCCTCGCTCGCGTACCCGCGGCGCCAATGCCGGCGCAACAGCCGGTAGCCGAGGTCGGCCTCGCCGGCGACTTCGGGCTGGTCCGGGCCGTTGGGCGGTCGCAGGATCCACCAACCGACGAATGCGCCGTCGGCAGAGCCGACCCAGAAGCCCAGCCCAGGCACCTCCCGCGCGGCGGCGAGCCGACGCCGGTGCGCCTGGTCGACCTCGTCCCGGGGAAGTGCGCGCCCGGTGAGATAGCGCATCACCTCGGGATCCGAGTCCAACTCGATCTCGAACTCCAGATGCTCGTCGCCGAGCGGCACAAGCGTGAGCCGCTCGGTGTACAGCATCGGCTGCGACATGCCCCGATCATTCCCGGTGGCGCAAACCAGCTGACGTTGATGCTCGATGTTGACCAAGTACGCGGGATGCTCGCTGGCTCGATCAGCCGATGAGGTCGGTGCGGAGTTCGTCGAGCGCGCGCTTCTCAGTGACCGCGACGACGTCGTGCGCCGGTTCGAGCGGCGTTCGACGACCTCGCCCGATCCGGCTCACCGGGACGCAGCCGAGTTGCGACGCCGGATGGGCGGTCGCGACGACTTGGCGCGATGCAGGGGCGGGCCGCGTTACCGAGCCGTTACGGGCGCCGGGTTGGCTCTGGGTACCGAGGCGCCCGGCCCGGCCCGAAGTTTGGAGCGACCATGCGAGCCACTCCTCTTGCGCCTCTCGCGACTGTAGCCACCATCGTGGTCGTCGCCTTCGGCGCGACGGCATGCAAGAGCAGTTCGCACGCGTCGCCAGCGCAGAACCTACCCGCGTCCACATCGACGAGTGCCGCGGCGTCTGCGAGCCCGGCCAGCTCGTCGTCGGCGCCACCTTCGGTGTCCGCCCCTGCTGCCGCGGCGAACGGCGCGATCAATGCGTGTTCCCTGGTCACAGGCGCTCAAGCCAGTGCGCTGTCGGGACGGAAGTATGGCACCGGCGTGGCGTCGGTCCTTGCATCTGGCATTGACCAGTGCGAATACCCGGACCTCAGTAGGTTCGGCGGTGTCTGGGAACTGATCGTCTACGAGCCGAGCAGCGGAATCACCTTGTCGTCATTGCAGCCACAACTCCGCAGCGGCGGGCGCACCGTGACGGAGGTCAGCGGCGTGGGAGACAAGGCCGAGTTCGCGGGCACCGACCTCGACGTTATGGCCGGCAAGTATGTGTTCGACGTCGACGGCGCGACCGGCGCGGACTTGAGTGCTGGCGCAATCGCGATTGCGAAGCAGATCGCATCAGAGCTCGCCTCGAAGTGAACCCAAGGATGACGAGCGAGGCGATCGGCAATCGCCGTCGTCTTTTGGATCTCAAGCAGGCACTCGGCAATCCCGACGGCAACAATCTCTCGTTGACCGAGTTTGCCGGCCTTGGCTGATACCCACGGGCAGTCGTCGCCGCGGACGATGAGCGATCGGTGACCGGCTTGATACCGATGCCTGACGACTTCGGCCACGCCCTCGGCCTGATAGTCGGCGAGGTACCGGGCGAGCGCTGCTGAAACTGGTTTCCTGGCCCCGCCGGCTCGAGTCCCCACGACCGCCGCGAGCGGATCCGACACCGGGCGGTGGACTCGCGTGGAGGGCAGCGACATCATGTGTTCAGTGTGAATGGGGGCCAGCCCGTGACGACGGTGAGCATTCGGTACATCGTTGATGACGTGGATGCGGCAATCGCGTTCTACTGCGGGCATCTGGGCTTCACAGAGCGGATGCATCCGGCGCCGACCTTCGCCCTACTGACGCGTGGCGCTCTGCGTCTGGTGTTGAGCGCGCCGGGAGGCGGGCCAGGTGGCGGTCAGCCGATGCCGGACGGGACACTGCCCGAGCCGGGTGGCTGGAACCGCTTCTCGATCGAGGTCGACGACCTGGACGGGACGGCGGCGCGCCTGCGCGCAGGCGGCGCGCGTTTCCGCAACGACATCGTCACCGGGGTGGGCGGCAAGCAGATCCTCATCGAGGACCCCGCCGGGAACCCGGTGGAGCTGTTCGAGCCCACTCGGGCCGAGGCCCGACTCGATGATGCCAGCGACGACCGATCCCGCGCCGAGGCCTACCAGGTGCGACCGATCGGGTGGGTCGAATCCACGCTGGTCGACCCGGCAGACGCGCCCAACCAGGGCGAGCAAGGCGCGCCGGGCGCGTGGCTGGTGATCAACCCAGAGGTACGCGAAGGTATCCGCGATCTCCAGGTCGGCTCGGACATCCTCGTGCTGACCTGGCTGCACCATGCGCGACGCGACGAGCTGGCCACCCAACCCGGTGACGACCCGACCGGTCCCGAGCGGGGCGTATTCAGCACCCGCTCGCCGGCCCGGCCCAATCCGGTCGGCTTGCACCGCGCCACGGTCGTCGCGATCGAGGACGGCAGGCTCCGCGTCCAGCCGCTCGAGGCGATCAACGAGACGCCGCTGGTCGACATCAAGCCCGTCATCACAGCCAACGAACGGTGAGCGCGGATCCGGGTGCCGCAAACGCCGACACCCAGCGTTCGCGGGCCCGGTTACCCGCAGCAATCGACGTCACAGGGGGACCGAGCGACAGAAGCCGTGCTGCTGTCAATCGATCAGTTGCAACATGGTTCGACCGACCGACACCATTCGTCATGAGTGGGAGAACAGCACACCGCTGAGAACGCGGCCACTACCGGAATCGCCGTGTAATCGTGGATCCTTGACTGGGAAATCGCTCACGGTTTCGGCTGACGCCCGCAGGACCAGTGTCGATAGCGCCAAGTACGGTCCGTCGTCGACGGGCGCCGGGGTTACCCAGCAGTTACGGCGACGGTGTGCGCTCCGGCGATGCCTATGTTGTCAGACGGAGACGCGGGTGAGGAGTTGCCGCGCGAGCGCGGTCGCGGCCGTCACCTCGATCGGATTGCCGTGGCCGACGATCGATCGCAATCGAATGAGAGGTCCGGCCAGCGACGCCATCGCCGGGCGGTCGCCTCGGGTCCGGACCGCGTCGGCGGTAGCGAGCAGGGCGGCGACATCGGCCCGGGTTTCGCTGACGTCGGCGAGCAGACTGGACGCGAGGAGGGCCGCGGTCTCCAAGCAGATGGCAATCGGGAAGGTGAAGGTGAGCGCCTCGGCCGCGTCCAGAGCACCGATCGTCCGATCGACCGCGCCCGCCAGATCGCCTCGCGCGAGCAGCGTCCGCGCAAGCACCGCGCGAATCAGCGGCACTTCCCGTTCGACGCCGAGATCGGTCCCTTCTGAGTCAGCCTGTCGGCCGAAGTCCAGCGCGGCGCCGAGATCCTGATCGGCGAGGGCCAGTCCGGCTGCGGCTGACAGTAGGACGACACGGGCGATCCGGCGCCCGTCGGCGTGCATCGGCATGGCCTCGGTCACGTAGGCGCGGCACTGCTCCAAGGCAGAAACCTGCCAGCACACCATGGCCGCAGTCGGCAGCACCAGCGCGAGGTAGTCCGGCGAGCCTCCGGTGCGGCACAATTTGACCGCGCTCTCGGCGTGCTGCGCGGCTTCCGGGTCGCCCCGCTCGGCCAGCACGCTGCCCATGCCCATCGCGGCCGCGACCTGCAAGTCGACGTCGAAGGGGGCGGCGGCGGCGATGGCGTTGCGCACCGCCACGACCGCTTCGTCACCTCGGTCGAGGTCGTCGTAGAGCCCGGCCAGGAAGATCGACGCCCGCGCGGCGTAGGCGTCCTCGTCTCCCTTGAAGAGCTCGACCGCGCCCGCCAGCTGGGGCAGTGCCGCGGCGGTGTCACCGGCCCAGTAGCTCAGGTATCCCAGCGCGTAACTCGCATATTTCGCCCACTCGCCGCCCGGCTCGACCTCGAGCAGCTGCGCCAGCCAGAAGCGGCCCTCCGCGACATTCGTCGCGGCGAAATAGCGGTGCAGCCGGAATGCCAGCTCGACGCACCGCCCGGTGTCGGCCCGTCCTTCCAACGCCGCCGCGAACAGCGAACGCAGCGACCCGAGCACGTCGGAAATCGCCTCGCTGAATGGTGCCGGCGAGGTTCGGGCGTCATCGGGCAGCATGTCCCTGATCGTGTCGGCGAGCCGATCGAAGGCCGCCCTTTCCTCGCCCGCGTCGGCCAACAGTTCGCGGGCGAACCGGTGCAGGTCGTCGTCTTGCTGATAGCGCCAACGAGGGCCGTACCGATCGACCGAGAGCAGCCCGCGGGCACTCAGTTCGCGCAAGATCCGCACGACCCGGATCTCGTCGATTGGGCCGCCCGCCGCCACCCGTCGTAGCAGAGGCAGGCCCAACGCGCCCTCGAGCACGCCGAGGCGCCGAAACACGGTCGCCTCGTCGCTGTCGAGAAGGGCGTAGCTGCTGCTGGCGATCGAGCGCAGCCGATCCTCGGGGTCGACGACGGCGTCCGTCAGATGATCGAGCAGGTCCCCGACGGGCATGGCCGCCAGTTGTCCCGCAACCAACTCAACCGCCAGCGGCAGCCCGCCACAGCGCCGTAGCAGCGTCGTGACATGCGGCACGAGCTGATCATCGAGAATAAATTCGCCGCCGCCGTCTCGGATGCGGTCCAACAACAGTCGCACCTGGACATTCGCCCGGACACCGGCGGCATCATCGGCGGGCGGCGCCGGCAGCGGCTCGACAACGATGACCTGCTCGCCGTGCACAGCCAGCGGCAGCCGGCTGGTGGCCAGGACACTGAGTTGTGGGCAGGCGGCCAGCAGGTCGGCTGCTAGTGAGGCGACGCCGTCGACCACGACCTCGCATCCGTCGAGGATGAGCAGCACGCGTCCCAGCCGCGCGAGGTGCTGCGTCAGAGCAGTCGTCGAGTCGTCGGCACCGATCGCGACCCCGAGTTCCAACGCGACGGTCGCCGCGACCAGGACATCCTGTGCGACGGAGGCAAGCGACACCCACAGCCGGCCGCCAGTGAAGTCGCGACGCGCGGCGGCGACCTGTACCGCCAGCCGCGACTTTCCGACGCCGCCGTACCCGTGGACGGTCACCAGGCCGGGCTGGACGAGTGCGTCGTCCAGCAGCGCGATCTCCTCCGTCCGTCCCAGGAACGTGGACGTGATCGACGGAAGCCGAGCGCCACCTCCCACCGGTTGGCCCCGCAGCGCCGCGAGATAGACCTCGACGGTCTCGGCGCTCGGGTCGATGCCGAGCTGATCGGCCAACAGGTTGCGGCACTGCTCGAAGGCCTGCACGGCGCCCGCCCGATCGCCGACCCGGTCGAGCGCCCCGATCAGCGCCCGGTGCGCCCGCTCATCCAACAGATCAGCGGTCACGGCCCGGCGCGCCGCGCTGATCGCGGTGTCGTGGTCGCCGAGCGC
Source organism: Pseudonocardiales bacterium (assembly GCA_003243915.1). Lineage (GTDB taxonomy): Bacteria > Actinomycetota > Actinomycetes > Mycobacteriales > Jatrophihabitantaceae > QHCC01. The sequence goes on from QHCC01000118.1 coordinate 21,114, forward strand.
ACCCGCCGCGGCCACGACAAGCTCAAGCCCGTACAGCCAACGCGTCGATAGCTCGGCGATGCGCGTCCAGCCAGTGGGCGTCCTCCCCGCTGAGCAGGGAGCTGCCCGTGAGCGCAGAAACGGGCTCGACCAGCTCCAACACCGCCTGATGCCGCCCCTGCGCCTGCAACGCGCCGGCACGCCGAACGGCGTCCGCTGCTAGATCCACATCGATCGCCACGCCGTCGGCGATGCGGTACCCCGACGGCTCCGTCACAATCAGCTGCTGACCCGATCCGAGATCGGCGCACGCCGCCCGCAGCCCACCGATCACTCCACGCAACGCCACCTGCCACGTCGCCGGACGGTCGTCCCCCCAGATCATCTCGGCCAACCGATCGGTCGAAACCTGCGCCCGGGCCAGGGCCAGCGCCACCAGCGCCACCCGAGCACGTCGCCCACCAAGCGCCCTACCCGTCACCGCTTGATCGCCGTCGTGGACCCCCACCGCGCCCAGGACATCGATCTGCACAACATCGATCGTAGGAGCCGTGGCAATTACCGAAACGTGACAGCGATGCAGTCCGCAGCCGCTCATCACGTCACGCTCGGGAAGGCACCACAATGTCAGCACGAATGATCTACCCCGCGGCGACCGCCGCGGTATGCCCGCCTCTGGTCAGCGCGTGCTCGAGTTCCGGTATCAGCGCGACGCAGCGAAGCATCGGGGCGGCCGTCAGGCCTTGGCGCGCCGTTCGGCCTCAGCCTTGACCGCGGCGAAGGTGGCGGCGACCGAGCGCTGCCATGGGCCGGCGACGATGTCGCCCCACCACTGCCCGAGGCCCCACAGATCGGTGCCGAGTTCCCCGGTGTACCGCAGCCTGGTTGCGCCGCCGTCCGCAGTCAGGACGAACTGCTCGACCACGAAGGGCACCGGGCCGCGCGCCAGGCGGAAGTGGACCTCCTCGGGCCGGTTGAAGCGGACGGTTTCGACGGTCGTCGCCACCAGGCGTCCCCGGATAGGGGTGCGGTGCGCGGCGAGCACCATGTCGCTGCCACGTTCGAGGACGCGGATCTTCTCGGCCACGGCCCGGGTCTGCCGGCCCAGGTACGGCTCGGACAGCACGTCGAAGACGACCTCACGAGGCGCGGCGATGGTCACGGCGTCGGTCCCGAGCGGCCGGGTGCGGCGACCCACGCCCAAGTCCAACGGCACGGCGCCGGTGACCAGGCCGAGGTAGCCGGCGATGCCTGTGCCGGCAACCGCGCCGGCCGTCAGGAGGAGCTTGCCCATGCGGTCAGGTCTCGCTGAGCGTGATCGGCATGGCTCGCACGTTACGCGGCGGGGTTCAGGGCGACCAGATTCCTGTGATGGGCGCGGCCTGCGCGCTCGCCCCGAGCGGCGGCAGGCCGAATGCATCCTCGATGGTGCGCAGCAGCGCGTAGTGGTCGATGTGCTGTGAGTAGTGGCCGGGCACGACGTGTGCCCCGGCGATCAGGGTGGCAATCCGGTTGACGTCTGTGAAGTCGTCCTCGTCATTGGTGATCACGAGCAGGCTGTTGTGCTTCGGCGCCCACGCGGCGTAGGCGCCGAGATGTTCCTGTAGCCACGTGTCGGCCTGTGCCAGTGTGCCGTCGTGCAGATCGTGCGCGAGGTTGGGGATCACGAAGGACACCGTGGGCAGTGTGGCGAAGTTCGCCGGCAGCGCCGACAACGGCTGGTTGACCGACGCCGGCAGGTTGGCGAAATCGGCCCACGGGTTGTGCTTGCGGGCATACCCGCCGACGCTGCACCCGGCAAAGCCGGCCGATGGCAGGTCCTCCGAGTAGCCGGTGAACGTGTGACCTGCGTCGAGGAGCGAGCGGCCCAGGTTCGGCGTGCCAAACGTGTGCGGGCAGGAGTCGTCAGCGATGCCCTGCGACGAGCCGGAAAACAGCGCGAGATAGTTCGGCTGGCTGGGATGGGTCACGGCGTAGGACTGGGTGAACACCGCCGCCGAGTGCTCGAGGGAATTCAGGAACGGTGCCTCGGGCCGTCCGACGACCTGGTCATAGGACTTGTTCTCGAGCACGACCACAAGGATGTGGTCCGGACGTAGCTCGGCGGCCCTGCGCGGGGAGGACGCAGGTCGCGACGGCGCCGCCGACGCGGATCCCGGCGCGGATGACGTCGGCGACGAAACTGGCGCTGACGACGCTGACGACGCCGACGCCGACGGCGCGGCGGGGCCGGGTCGCTCGCCGGCCGAGCCGCAGCCGGCGACGGTCAGCCCGAGGGCCGCGGCGCAGGTCAGGATCCAGGCGGCGCGCACGTCGCCAATGATGTCAAGTCACCGGCCGGCGGTGCGTCGAAGCACATCCGACGCAGTGGCGGGCGGCCGGGCGGGCGAGCAGCCGCTCGGCACCGACGTCGGTGCCACACGCCTCGCATCGGCCGTAGCTGCCGGACTCGACCCGGCCGAGCGCGCTGTCGATCTCGATGAGCTCGCGCCGCGCGGAGCCCAGCAGGGCGAGCAGTTGGGCGCGCTCGAAGGCGATCGTGGTGCCTTCCGGGTCGTGCTCGTCGTCGGCGTTGGCATTGCTCGACGCATGCACGACGGCGTCGAGGTCGTCGGCCATCGCCGCTATCACGCCCTCCGTCTGCTCGCGCAGCCCGTGCAGCGCGTCGCGCGGGACCGCCCTGGCCTCACCCGTCATGGAGCCGCGCCGGCGCTCGGCCGCTCGGCCGCGTCGAGACCGCGCAGGTAGCTGGAAAATCCACGCGGGGCGCGGCCGTCGCGTCGGGTGCTGGTCTGGACCGGCGCGGCCGCCCGCCGCACGACCCGCAGGTGTCCGGTGCTGGCAGCGCGTTGCGCGAGGCGAACGTCCTCGCCGGTGGCCACCGGCGCCCAGCCGCCCACGGCGAGATACGCGTCGCCGCGGATGCCCAGATTTGCGCCGTGCACGTGGGCGTGATCGTCGCGCAGGACATGGCGGCGCCGCCAGGCCCGCTCGATGTCGGCGCTCAGCCCTGGGCCGGGCAGCACCGTCCCCAGCAGCAGGTCGGCGCCACGGTCAGCCTCGGCGACGGCCACCGACAGCCAGTCGTGCGGCACGATCGAATCGGCGTCGGTGTTCGCCAGCCAGGTGTCACGCGGTGGCAGCCCAGCGCTGCGCAGCAGATGTGCGGCCCCTTTCGAGCGGGTCACGCCGACCCTGCCGGCCCGAATGTCGAGCGCCTCCACATCCGAATGAGCGGCCACGATTGCGGCAGTGTCGTCCTCGCAAGAGTCCAGCACGACGATGATGCGCACGCCGATCGGCCGTTTCGCGGTGCGGTGCAGGTGTGCGCGCGCGGCCCGCAGGGAGCCCAGGCAGGCCGCGATCCTGTCTTGCTCGTTCGCCGCGGGGACGACGACGCCGATCATCGCGATCACGTCAGGATCCCGTCGGCTCGTGCTACCGACTCACCACTGCGCGTCCAGACGTCGAGCAGGAAGTCCGGCTCGACATGACTCGCGATGTTGCCCAGGCCCTCACCCAATGCGCGATGCACCTCTGCCGCAGCGTGCGGATGATCGGGCGCGTCGTGGCGCCAATGGCAGGCGACGACGGCACCGTCCGGCGCGAGGGCAGTACGGACCCTCGTGGACAGCGCCGACAGGTCGGTGCAGTAGTAGCCGATCTCGCTGAGCACAATCAGGTCGAACAGGCCGCCGGGCCACTCCTGAGGTATTCGGCGCTGCTCGACACAGACGTTCGGCGTCCCCGCCAGCCGATCCCGAGCCATGGCCACCGCGCGATCGGCGACGTCACAGGCGAGCACGTCGTCGCAACGCTGCGCAAGGCGCGCGGTCAACAAGCCGGACGCGCACCCGGGCTCGAGGGCACGCCGGAACCGGGCCCGCGGCAGCACGGCAAGGACCAGTTCGCGCTTGCGCTGCTCGTACCAACGATCCTGCAAGCCCCACGGGTCGTCGCTGTGCGAGTACAACGTGTCGAAGTAGTCGCTGTCCGAAGCGCTCGCAACCCGGTCTCTCGCGGTCGGGGCCGGCGGCGCCGACGGCGTCACGACGAAGGTCTCGAACGCCCGCATGAAGTGCGCCGTCAGATGGGGCGGCAAGATCGCCTCGTCACCGGGCAGCGCCGAGAGCGGCGCATGCTGGCTGGCGTAGGCGGCCAGGGCAGACCGTTTCGCATCGGACGCGGCCGCATCGAGATCGAGACGGCGCAGGTCGGTCCAGGGCAGCTGCGCCGACCCCGGGTCGGCCCAGTGCCACGCCCAGATCGGGTACTGCCAGTGCGCGCAGCCCGCTCGCGCGGCCGCGTCGCGCGCCGCGAGCCCACACACCTCGTGGTCGGGATGACGGTCGCCACTCCACGGCGACACCAGCACCGTGCTCGTGTCCAGCCGCGCCCGCAGCGCGTCGTCGATCGCGCTGCGGTGGGCGGCGAGACCACCGTCGGGCAGCCCCAGGAACGTGATCGTGGCCGACGGGGACAGTGCGCAGAGTGCTGAAGCGGCTTCCGAGCGTCGGATCGCGGCCAGGGCGCTCGGTGGGTGGGTCGGCGAGCCCGGGTGCGACGCCTCTCCGTCACTGGCGATGACCACGTCAACGCGGCCGCCGGATCGGCCTGCGGCGGCGATCAGGCCGCCGGCACCGAGCGTCTCGTCATCGGGGTGCGCGGCGAGCACGACGAGTTTGGCGCGGCCCTCCGGCACCCCGAGCGAGGGGCAGGCGGCCAGCCGGTCGCACGTCAGCCAGGCCGCCTCCGGCGTGCCGGGGCCCCGGTGGTCGAACACCACGGTCACGACCCGTCCCCTGACACCAGCGCGCCGAGTCGGGCCAGGTCCCGCTCGGCGTGATGCTGCCGCACGTAGATCTCCAGGTCGGCCACCCGGCGGGCGTGCTCCTCATCGAAGGCCAGTGGTGCCGGTCCGAGTGCGTGCCCGACGTGTGTGATGACACGCTCCACGGCATCGGCCACCACGGACCGCACGCGCAGCGCGAGCAGCTCCCCGCTCGCCGCGCCGTCCCCCGCCGCGCCGTCGACCAGTCGCGCGGCGTCGAGCAGGCTCGTCGACGCCGCGTGCAGAGCGACGTCCACGGCTCCGACATGCAGCGAGAGCAGCTGATCGAGACCCCGCCGCACCGCCGCAGCCTGCAGCGTGCGCGACAGCGCCCAGGCCCCGCCGTACCAGCAGGCGGCCACCCCCAAACCGCCCCACGCAAAGCCAGGGCGGGTCAGGTACCAGCCCGGGCCACCGACCGGACGTGCCGGGGTGGCGCTGAAGTGCACCGGCCCACTAGGGATGTTGCGCAGGCCCCGCGCGGCCCATCCCGAAGACGGTTCGGCACGAACCGATGGCTGCTGCAGGTCGACGGCGAACAACCTGCGGGCCTGGCCGGCGTAGGCGGTGACGAGCGCGTGATCGAGTACGCCGCCCAGTGAGCACCACGGCTTGGTGCCGTCCAGGCGCCAGCCGGCGGACCCCATCGAGGCGTCGAGCCGCGCATTGGGGCCCTCGGCCGCGAAGACGCCCCACGTGCCCGAAGGCGCCTGATCGCCGGCATCGCCGGCATCGGCGGCTTCGGCGACAATGGCCAGCGCGTCGCCGTGCGCTTCGAGGATCCGGGCCGCGGTGAGGTCGGCTGCCCCGACTTCGGCGAGCAGCTGCCAGCGCAGGCCGGTTGCGCCGCCCCCGGGTAGCGGCAGCTGGGCACCGAACTTTGCTGCCAGCTGCAGGCCGAGAGCAACGTCCTCGCCCGCTGCCTGTGCCGCTGCGCTCAGATCGGCCGACCACGGCGGCAGGGTGCCGGTCAGCATCGCAGCGATGTCAGTCAACGCCGGCGCCGCGCACGCCGCACTACAACGAACACAGTGAGGGCGCCCGCAACGAGCAGTGCGGAGCGCTTCTTGTTCTCGGCCGCCTTGGCGGCGACTGGCTTCGCGACCGGCCTCAAGATCGCCCGCAGCCGGTCGAGATGTCGGGGCGCCCACGGCCGCTGGACGCCTTCGGACCCCGGCACCCGCTGGACGCCTTCCGACGCTGCCGGCCGATAGACGTGTTGGGACGCCCGCAGCCCCGGGTCCTCAGCTGGCTCACCGCGTTCGGCCGCCTGCTGGGCCGCTTCCGGCGCCGGCCGCTCCTCGGCGTCCAGCGTGGCCGCCAGGGCGTCGACGGTCTCGGCCAGCTCAGCGCGGGTCTGCTCGATCTCGGCACGGGTCCTGCGGATGTCGGCGCGGGTGCGCTCGATATCGGCAAGGATGTCCGCGTCATCGGGTACAGCGCCGGTCATCGCGGGATCGCCGTCCGGGCGGGCACCGGCGTGCTGCCGTGACACCCGCTCATGATCGGCACCGGGTCGTCATGTCCATGGGTGTTCCCTGCACGGTCACTTCGCTAAACCGATGCGCCGCTCGGTGCCCAGCCCAATGGGGCCGGGACGCACGGCAGCAGGTCTGCGCCGGAGATCGCTGCCTGGGTCTCGCTGACTAGCCTGGCCGCATGACCGATGTCGTCGAGCCGGCCGGTGCTCCCGCCGCGTGGGGCGCGCCCCGTACCAAGACGATCACGTGGTATGACCCGATGACAGCCGCGACCGCAGGCGCCGCCGTCGCCGGCATCGACCATCTCGGGCGGATGAAACGTGGCGAACTGCCCCCGCCACCGATCGCGTCGCACTTCGACATGCGACTGGTCGACGTCAGCGCCGGCGAGGTCGTCTTCACGTGCGTCCCGGACGAATCGGCGTACAACCCCATCGGCGTCGTACACGGCGGGTTGGTCTGCACGCTGCTCGACTCGGTGCTCGGCTGTGCCGTGCAGAGCACCCTGCCGGCCGGCGTCGGCTACACGAGTATCGAACTGAAGGTCAACTACCTGAGGTCGGTACACGCCGACACGGGCGAACTCCGCGCCCGGGGCTGGGTCACCAAGCCCGGGCGGCGGGTCGCCTTCGTCGAAGGCGACGTGCGGGATGCGACCGGAAAGATCGTCGCCACCGCATCAGGAACCTGTCTCGTCATGACGCCCTGACTCGCGGCCAACCGAGCCGACCGGGCCACCTGGCGGGTGCGCGGGCGCGGCATCGCCTCGCTCTCGGCGTCGCGGGCCGTTGTCGCTGGGTCGCACGAGGTCTGATGCTGTCGCGGTGTCCCCGCCAGGGTGCGCGTCCTGCCCCCGCAGGTTCGGGCGGCCCCTTCTCGGTTGGCGCCAGCGTGACACTGGTCGCATGACCGCGGGTTACTCTGGCACGCCCCTGGCGCAGAAGCTCGGTATCAAGGTGGACTCGCGGGTGCTTGTCGTGGGTGCTCCGGCCGGCTTCGCACCGGAGCTACCGGCCGGCGTCAGCGTTCACCGGCGCCGCGGACGTGGCCGATATGACGTGGTGTTGCTGTTCTGCCGGAATTCGCGAAACCTGCACGACCGCTTCGGCACCCTCGTCGACGCGATCGGGCCGGCCGGAGCGATCTGGGTGTGCTGGGCCAAGAGAGCCAGCGGTGTGTCCACCGATCTGAGCGAGAACGGGGTGCGCGAGCACGGCCTCGCCTGTGGTCTCGTCGACGTCAAAGTGGCCGCGATCGACGAAGTGTGGTCCGGGCTGAAATTCCTCCGGCGGCTGGCTGACCGGTGATCTCGGACAGAGCGGACCGAGCACAGCTGTCTCCTGCGGGGGGGTGATCAACCTGCTGCTGTGGGCGTTCGGGCCCGCGATCTTCGGCGTCGCGCTCACCATGAGGCGCGACATCACCTGAGTGCCGCTCGACGCGGGGCATTTCCGGCCGGTCGAGCATGCCGCGAGCGAGCGCAGCGCGTAATCTCGACGGTTGGCACGCCACGCACGACGACCCGAGGATGGCCGGAAACCGTGACGACTGACCAGTCGACAGGCAAGGAATCGAGCCCTGTCCCCGGGGACTTCGGTACGAACGAGTGGCTCGTCGAGGACATGTACGAGCGCTACCTCAACGATCCTGGCAGCGTCGACGAGGCGTGGCACGACTTCTTCGCCGACTACCGGCCGGCGCCAGGCAACGGCCGGCCGCAACCGCCGGCATCCGCCGCCGACGCGCCGCCAGCTGCCCCAGCACCATCAGCTGCCGCTGCACCGCCACCGGCTGCTGCAGCGCCACCCGCCGCACCGGCCGCCGACAGTGCCGACACGGGCGCCCCTCCGTCCACGCCGGGCACCGACCCCTCCGCCCGGCCGAAGGCTCAGGCGACACCTGAACAGGCCGACGCCCCCGCTCGCACGCCGGGTCCGGAGGCGAAGGACGGCAAGCCTGCTCCCGCGCGTCAGCCCGAAGCCGTCTCCGGGACGAGGACGCTGCGCGGCGCTGCGTCACGCGTCGTGGTGAACATGCAGGCCTCCCTGACCGTCCCGACCGCGACGAGCGTTCGGGCCGTCCCGGCCAAGCTGATGGCCGACAACCGCGTCGTCATCAACAACCACCTGCGCCGATCCCGGGGCGGCAAGGTCAGCTTCACCCACATCGTCGGCTACGCGGTCGTGCGGGCACTTCAGGACTACCCCGAGATGAACAACTTCTTTGCCGATATCGAGGGCAAGCCGTCGCTCGTCACGCCTGCGCATGTCAACCTGGGCATCGCGATCGACCTGGTCGGCAAGGACAACTCGCGTTCGCTGGTCGTCGCCGGTATCAAGTCGGCCGAGACGATGGACTTCGCCGGTTTCTGGAACGCCTACGAGGACGTCATCCGACGGGCCCGTGCGGGCAAGCTCGGCGCCGACGACTTCGCTGGCACGACCATCAGCCTGACCAACCCCGGGACGATCGGCACCAACCACTCGGTGCCGCGGCTGATGGCTGGGCAGGGCACGATCGTCGGCGTCGGGGCGATGGAGTACCCAGCCGAGTTCAGCGGGATGAGCGACGAGAAGCTCAGCGAGCGCGCCATCAGCAAGATCATGACGCTGACCTCGACGTATGACCACCGCATCATCCAGGGCGCGCAGTCCGGCGAGTTCCTGCGGCGCATCCACCAACTGCTGCTGGCCGACGACTTCTACGACGAGATCTTCGCCGCGCTGCGCATCCCGTACGAGCCGGTGCGCTGGTTGGTCGACCGCGACTTCAGCCATGAGGGCCAGATCGACAAGAACGCCCGCGTGATCGAGTTGATCAACTCCTACCGGGCCAACGGGCACCTGATGGCCGACACCGACCCGCTCGAGTTCACGGTGCGCACCCACCCCGATCTCGACATCACCCGGCACGGCCTGACCCTGTGGGATCTCGACCGCGAGTTCCCGGTCGACGGCTTCTCGGGTGCGAAGCTGATGAAGCTGCGCGACATTCTCGGGGTACTGCGCGACGCGTACTGCCGTCGGGTGGGTGTGGAGTACATGCACATCACCGATCCGGCACAGCGGCATTGGCTGCAGAGCCGGATCGAGGTCAAGAACGACGCTCCCGCGCGTCAGGAGCAGCTGCACATCCTCGGCCGTCTCAACGTCGCCGAGGCGTTCGAGACGTTCCTGCAGACCAAGTACGTCGGGCAGAAGCGCTTCAGCCTCGAAGGCGCCGAGACGGTGATCGCCCTGCTCGACGCCGTGCTCGCGGCCGCCGCCGACCAGGATCTGGAAGAGGTGGTCGTCGGCATGCCCCACCGCGGGCGGCTCAACGTGCTGGCCAATATTGTCGGCAAGCCGTACTCCAAGATCTTCAACGAGTTCGAGGGCAACATCGACCCCGGGACCGCGCAGGGTTCGGGCGACGTGAAGTACCACCTGGGTGCCGAGGGTACGTTCCACGCGCCGAGCGGCCGCGAGATCGCCGTGACCCTGACGGCCAACCCGTCCCACCTCGAGGCCGTCGACCCGGTGCTGGAAGGGATCGTGCGGGCCAAGCAGGACGTCCTGAACAAGGGCGAGGCGGGTTTCACCGTGCTGCCCGTGCTGATGCACGGCGATGCCGCCTTCGCGGGGCAGGGCGTCGTCGCCGAGACGCTGAACCTCTCGCAGCTGCGCGGCTACCGCACCGGCGG
>QHCC01000119.1:0-1081 GCA_003243915.1 Pseudonocardiales bacterium
GGGGGCGGGGGGGGCGGCGCGGGGGGGGGGGGCCGCGGGGAGCCCCGTTCTGGGGGGCGAAAACCGCCACTTCCGCCGGGACTGGTCCACGGCCAATGACATCGGGCACAAGGCCGCCGCCCGCAGCTTCGCCGACATTGCCGCGATGGGTGCCGTCCCGACCGCACTGCTTCTCGGCTTCGCCACGCCCGGTGACCTGGCCGTCGACTGGGTGGACGGGCTGATGGCGGGGTTGCGTGAGGAGTGCGGCGAGGTCGGGGCGGCCATCGTCGGTGGCGACGTCACGGCGGCCGAGGTGATCACCCTCGGCGTCACCGCCCTGGGGGATCTGCAGGGCCGAGCGCCGGTCACGCTGTCCGGCGCCCGCCCGGGAGACCTGGTGGCGGTGGCCGGCAAGCTGGGTTGGGCCGCCGCGGGGTTCGCCGTGCTGGGTCGGGGCTTCCGCTCGCCGGTGCAGGTCGTGGCGGCGCATCGGCGTCCGGAGCCGCCGTATGCCGAGGGCCCACGCGCGGCCGAACTGGGCGCAACCTCGATGACCGACGTCAGCGACGGCCTGGTCGCCGACCTCGGGCACATCGCCGAGGCGAGCGGAGTGCGCATCGACCTACGGGCCGACCTGCTGACGGTGCCGGTCAAGTTGCGCGAAGTCGGCGCCGCACTGAACGTCGACCCGCTGGTGTGGCTGCTCACCGGCGGCGACGACTACGCGCTCGCGGCGAGCTTTCCAAAGAACGCGTCGCTCCCGGACACCTGGACGGTGATCGGCGCCGTAGCGGCTGGCGAGGGGGTTCGGGTCGACGGACGGCGCTGGCCGGGAGCCGGACACGAGCACTTCCGCTGAGCGTCGTGGCGCGACACTAGGGTCGACGGGTGGATTTCCGGATCGAAGCGCGCTCCTATGACGATCCAGATGTGGTGCGCCTGGTGGCTGCCGTGCAGTCGGAGTACGTCGAGCGCTACGGCGGACCGGACCAGTCGGCGGTCGAGCTGGGGGAGTTCGCCGCGCCGCACGGGCGGTTCCTCGTCGGGGTGCTCGACGGTGAGCCGGCGGTTACCGGCGGCTGGCGGCAGGTCGAGGAAC
>QHCC01000119.1:1109-10686 GCA_003243915.1 Pseudonocardiales bacterium
CTGATGCTGGCCGAACTCGAGGCCAGCGCGTTCGCCGCCGGCGCTCGCCGCGTCGTCCTCAACACCGGGGCCGCCCAGCCCGAGGCGATCGCGCTGTACGAGTCCAGTGGCTACCTGCCCACCGCGGGATTCGGGTACTACGCACGTACACCTGGCGCGATGTTCTACGGAAAGACCCTGCTCACCGACGGGGACGCGGCGAAACGGCCCGCCTCGCGCGACGCGCGGACGGGCCATGAGGACGCAGAACGGCTGAGGCGCAGCTAGTGTCGCGTGTCGGAAGTATGTTCACCGCCTGCGGCGCCCTGACGCGCGCCGGCCGCGTTGTCGTCGTCGGCCATACGACAGCGGTATGGCCTTCCTCCTCCGCCTTGCCGGACACGCGTCAGGATCACCGCATCCGGCAAGCGACTTCCGACACGCGACACTAGGCGTGACGTCACCCGGCCGGCGTTCAGAGGGGATCTAGGCCCTGGTGACCTTGCCCGCCTTCAGGCAGGACGTGCACACGCTGATGCGGCGCCGGGTGCCGGGTGCGATCATCGCGCGGACCGTCTGTACGTTCGGGTTCCACCGGCGGTGGGTTCGGCGGTGCGAATGCGAGACGGACATCCCGAATCCGGGGCTCTTGCCGCACACATCGCAGATGTTGGCCACTGTGGACTCCTCGGACGACGCAGCACGACGCACGCGTGCCGGAACTGGTGGGTTCCCGGCCGTGGGCCGGGCAACCTGAGCAGTCTAACGGCTGGCCCACGGCCGGCCAAACCGCCCGGGATGTGAGCGCGCCCCAGTATCCTGCGCCAAACCGGGACCGACGGCTGGGGGTGGACGTGCTCGAGTCGCTGGACGCGGACGCGGTCCGCCGCTGGAGCCGCGCCGCCGTCGAGTCACTCGACGCACACCGGGCCGAGATCGACGAGCTGAACGTCTTCCCCGTCGCCGACAGCGACACCGGCACCAATCTGTCGATGACCATGCGCGCGGCGGCAACCGCCCTGGCCGCGGATGGTGCGGGCGACGCCGCGGGGGCGCTGCGGATCCTGGCCAGGGGAGCCGTGTTGGGCGCGCGCGGAAACTCCGGCGTGATCGTCTCGCAGCTGCTTCGGGGAATCGCCCAAGCCGCGGCCGGGGCGCCGTCCTGCGACGCCCTGGTCCTGCGCACCGGCCTACTGCTCGGCGCCGACCAGGCGCGCGACGCGGTGGCGCAGCCTGTCGAGGGCACCATCCTCACCGTGGCCAGGGCGGCCGCCGACGCCGCGGCGGGCAGCACGACGCTGCTCGAGGTGACCCGGTGCGCCGCCGCCGCCGCCGACGAGGCCCTGCAGCGCACCCCCGAGCAGCTGCCCGAACTCGCCCGGGCGGGGGTGGTCGACGCAGGCGGGCGCGGCCTGGTGCTGCTGCTCGATGCCCTGGCTCGTACCGTCAGCGGCGAGGACGGCGCCCCGCCGGAGTTGGTACGCGCGCCCCGCACGGCGCAGCAGCTGCGCTCCGCTCGCGAGACGGGCAGCGGCGAGTTCGACTTCGAGGTGCAGTACCTGCTCGAGGCCGGCGGGGACTCCGTCGCCGCGTTGCGCGGCAAGCTGAGCGGGTTGGGTGATTCCGCCGCCGTGGTAGGGACCGGTGAAGGCGTCTGGAACGTGCACGTCCACGTCAACGACGTCGGTGCTGCCATCCAGGCCGGAGTCGAGGCGGGCCGCCCGTTCGACATCACCGTGGTTCGCTTCGCCGACCAGGCTGCGGCGTCGCTGGGTACCGCCGTGGTCGCGGTCGCGCCCGGGCAGGGGCTCGCGCACCTGTTCGAGGCCGAGGGTGTCTGGGTGGTCGACGGTGACCACGGTGCCAGCCCGTCCGCCGTCGAGGTGCTGGCGGCGGTACGCGCGACCGGCGCCGCCCAGGTCGTCCTGCTGCCCAATGCCTCGGCCGCCGCCGCGATCGCCGAGGCGGCCGCCGAGCAAGCCCGCGCCCTCGGTATCCGGGCCACCGTGGTGCCGACCCGATCGCCGGTTCAGGGGCTGGCCGCGGTCGCGGTGCACGACGCCGCGCGGCGCTTCGACGACGACGTGGTGGCGATGGCGGAGGCGGCCGCTGCCACCCGCTTCGCCGAGATCACAATCGCCCAGCGTGAGTCCCTGACCTCGGTCGGCCTGTGTCAGCGGGGCGATGTCCTCGGACTGATCGACGGTGAAGTCGTCGAGATCGGGCGCGGTCTGGTCTCCGTGGCGTTTGCGCTCATCGACCGCCTGCTCGGTGTCGGCGCGGAGCTGATGACGGTTCTCGTCGGCGGCGGCGCGCCGACCGGCGTCGGCGAGTTGCTCGTGCGGCACGTGCGGGAGCGTGCTCCGTACACCGACGTCACCGTCTACCCGGGAGGCCAGCCCGGCTACCCGCTGATCATCGGCGTCGAGTGAGCGCCCTGAGCACGCCCCTGGCCGATCTCGTCGGTGGTCGCACCGCCAAAGCCATGGACAAGGCGTTCGGCATCCACACCGTCGGCGACCTGCTGCGGCACTACCCGCGGCGGATGGCCGAGCGCGGTGAGCTCACCGACCTGGCGTCGTTGCGCATCGACGAAGACGTCACTGTCATGGCCGAGGTACGCAGCTGCGAGATCAAGGGTTACGACACGGGGCTGCGGGTCGAGGTCGTGGTCGGTGACGGCCGCGGCACCCTCAACCTGGTCTTCTTCGGCAAGCGCAGCACGTGGCGCAAGAAGGAGCTGGCGCCCGGCACGCGCGGGCTGTTCTCCGGCAAGGTGGGGATGTTCGGCCAGACCCGTCAGCTGGCCCACCCGGAGTACCTGCTCCTGCACGGCGACGATCTCGATGCCCACGAGGCCGACGACTTCGCCGGTGCACTCATCCCGGTCTACCCGGCCAGCAAGGACATGCGTACCTGGATGATCTCGAACACGGTGCGCATCGTCCTGGGCATGATCGACCCGCTGCCCGACCCGGTGCCGGCCGAGATTCGCGCGCGTCGCGGCCTGCTCGACTTCGACACGGCCATCCGCACGATCCACCGCCCTGCCGACCGTGACGCGTGGTACGGCGCGCGGCGCCGGCTCAAGTGGGACGAGGCCCTCGGCGTGCAGCTCGCACTGGCCCAACGCCGGGCCACGGCGGCGGCCAACCCCGCGACTGCGCGTCCCCCTCGTGCCGACGGCATCCTCGACGCGTTCGACGCCGAGCTGCCGTTCGTGCTCACCGGCGGGCAACGGGAGATCGGCGCGGTGCTGTCCGACGAGCTCGCGCAGCCCCATCCGATGCACCGTCTCCTGCAGGGCGAGGTGGGCTCCGGTAAGACGGTCGTCGCGCTGCGGGCGATGCTGCAGGTCGTCGATGCCGGCGGTCAGACCGCATTGCTCGCACCCACCGAGGTCCTGGCCGCCCAGCACGCCCGTTCCATCGAGGCGCTGCTCGGATCCCTCGGGCAGCTCGGCCGGCTGTCCGGGGGCGACCTCGGCACCCGCGTCGCCCTGCTCAGCGGGTCCCTGCCAAGCGTCGCGCGCAAGCGTGCGCTTCTCGAGGCCGCGGTCGGAACGGCCGGCATCGTCGTCGGCACGCACGCCCTGATCCAGGACCAGGTGAGCTTCGCCGAGCTAGGCCTGGTGGTCATCGACGAGCAGCACCGATTCGGGGTCGAACAGCGCGATGCCCTGCGTAGCAAGGCCGATCGGCCACCGCATCTGCTCGTCATGACCGCCACCCCGATTCCCCGCACGGTCGCGATGACCGTGTTCGGCGACCTCGACGTCTCGACGCTGACCGAGCTGCCGCCGGGCCGAGCCGTGACGTCGACGACGGTCGTGCCGGTGGGCGAGAGGCCGGCCTGGCTCGAGCGGACGTGGCTGCGCATCCGCGAGGAGGTAGCGGCCGGGCACCAGGCCTATGTGGTCTGCCCGCGCATCGGCGCCGATCTGGGCGAGGACGAGGCCGAGCTCGCCGACGTCCCAATCCCCGACGACATGCCGCCGCGCCGCGCGCCGCTCGCAGTCGCCGACACGCTCGCGATGCTCGCCGACGGCCCCCTTGCCGGCCTGCGGTTGGCGCCACTTCACGGCCGTCTACAGCCGGACGAGAAGGATCGCACCATGGCCGAGTTCGCTGCGGGGCGGGTGGACGTGCTGGTCGCGACCACAGTCATCGAGGTCGGCGTCGACGTCGCCAACGCGACCGTGATGGTGGTGCTCGACGCGGACCGGTTCGGCATCTCCCAGCTGCACCAGCTGCGCGGCCGGATCGGCCGGGGCGCGGCGCCCGGCGTCTGCCTGCTGGTCACCGAAGCGCCCCCGGGGACGCTCTCGCGCGAACGCCTCGACGCGGTTGCGGCGACCACCGACGGGTTCGAGCTGGCCCGCCTAGACGTCGAGCAGCGGCGCGAGGGCGACGTGCTGGGCGCTGCACAGTCCGGCACCCGCTCACAGCTGCGGTTGCTGTCGCTGCTGCGCGACGAGGAGCTGATCATCCAAGCGCGGGACGAGGCCTTGGCCATCGTCGCCTCCGACCCGGAGCTGTCCAGGCATCCGCTGCTCGCCGCACAGGTGGCCGCACTGGTCGCCGACGAGCAGGCCGACTACCTGGAGAAGGCGTGACCCGGATCGTCGGCGGGACGGCGAAGGGGCGCCGCCTCGCCGTGCCGCCGCGCGGCACCCGGCCGACCTCCGACCGGGCCCGGGAGGCGATGTTCAGCTCGCTGGCCGGGCTCGTCGACCTTCAGGGATGCCGCGTGCTGGACCTTTTCGCGGGCACCGGGGCCGTCGGCCTCGAGGCGCTCTCACGCGGCGCGGCCGCGGTGTGTTTCGTCGAAGCCGACCGCACCGCCTGCGAGATCCTGCGCCACAACGCGGAGGCGGTCGGCCTTCCCGGCGTCGAGATCCACCGGCGCCAGGCTGCGGCGTATCTGGTCGGCGCGGGCACGGACGAGCCCTTCGACCTGGTCTTCGCCGACCCGCCCTATGCGTTCGGTGACCAGCAACTGGGCGTGCTTCTCACCACACTCGCGGCACCGCGGTGGCTGGCCGCCTCCGCGATAGTCGTGCTGGAACGCCCGGCCCGCGGCAGCGAGCCGCGGTGGCCCGACGCGATCGAAGCGCTCAAGCAGAAGCGGTACGGCGAGGGCATGCTTTGGTACGGTCGCCGACGATGAGCACATCGCCACCAGCTCCGTCGGCCGGGTCCACCGGCATCGTCCGTCGCGCGGTCTGTCCCGGGTCATTCGACCCGGTCACCAACGGCCACCTGGACATCATCGGTCGGGCCGCTCAGCTCTACGACGAGGTCGTCGTGGCGGTCTTCATCAACCAGTCCAAGTCGAGCGTGTTCACCGTCGAAGAGCGCCGCGACATGCTTGAGGAGGTCACTGCGGGTTACGGCAACGTCCGTATCGACACGTTCCACGGGCTGGTCGTGGACTATTGCCGCGCCCACGATATTCCGGTCATCGTCAAGGGGTTGCGGGCAGTCAGCGACTTCGACTACGAGCTGCAGATGGCACAGATGAACCGCGGCCTGGCCGGCATCGACACGCTGTTCATGCCCACCAACCCCGAGTACAGCTTCCTGGCATCTAGCCTGGTCAAGGAGATCGCGAAATGGGGCGGCGAGGTGTCCTCCCTCGTCCCCCCGAACGTCCTCAAGCGCCTCCAGGAACGCACCGGCTCTGCGGGCTAGGTAGGAGGTCACGATGACCGACCAGTCACTGCGGCGGACCGACGAGCTGCTCAGTGAGCTCGTCGAACTGGTCGAGACCGCACGCACGGTCCCGATGTCGTCGTCCTGCGTCCTCCCGCGAGAGCGGGTCCTCGACCTGCTCGATGAGCTGCGGGAGACGATGCCGCCGGAGATGGACGAGTCCCGCCGGGTGATCGCCAAGAAGGACGCACTGCTGCACGACGCCCACGAAGAGGCGGCCGCCGCTCGCGAGGGGGCCGTCCGCGAGGCAGCCACCATCGTCGCCGATGCACAGCAGCGCGCCGACGAGCTGGCCCGCGACGCCGAGGTGCGGGCCCACGAGATCGTGCAGGCCGGGCGCGACGAGCACGCTCACCTCGTCTCGGCCACCGGAGTGCACCAGGCCGCGGCCGAGGCCGCCGCAGCTCTGCGCGCCGAGGCCGAAGGATTCCACGCCGAGGCACATGAGGCGGCTGATCGGTACGACGCCGACACCCGCGCGGAGGCCGAGCAGTACGCCCGCGGGGCCCGCGATGACGCGGACCGGTACGCAGCCAAGCTCACCTCCGACGCCGAGGACTACGCCGACCGGACGCTCGCCGAGCTCGCCGCGACGCTGCAGCGCTCGGCCGCAACGGCCGAGCAGGGCCGCTCGGCGCTGGCCCAGCGGCGTGTCCAGAGCGCGTTTCCCGAGGATCCGAACGCACTGACGTCCGAGTGATCCCACGCCTGCGCTAAACTGGTCGACGGCCTCAACCAAAGCAGGGCCGTCCTCGTATGCCTGAGAAAACGACACCGACACGACACGGATCGCGCCGTGCCGACCCGCGTAGCCCGTTCGTCATCGATGTTCGGGAAGTGGGTCGGCGGCCCGGCTCGATGCGGGAGTATCGGCGTAGCGTTCCCGCGCCTGCGGGGCTGGTTCTGGAGATCATCGGGGTGCCGCAAGGTGCCCCGCTCGCAGTCGACATCCGGCTCGAGTCGGTCACCGAGGGCGTGCTCGTCACGGGCAGCGCCGCCGGCCCGCTCACCGGAGAGTGCGGGCGGTGCCTCGACCCGGTCTCCGACGAGATAGTCGTCGACTTCTGCGAGCTGTTCGCCTACCCGGACAGCGTCACGGAGGAGACGACCGAGCAGGACGAGGTCCACCGCCTCGACGGCGACTACCTCGACGTCGAGCCGGTGGTGCGTGACGCGGTGGTGCTGGGCCTGCCTTTCACTCCGTTGTGTAGGCCGGACTGCGCCGGGCTGTGCCCGTCCTGCGGGCAGCGGCTCGACGACTTGGCCGCCGATCACGCGCACGACATGCTCGACCCTCGCTGGGCCGCGCTGGCAGCGTTTACCGACGCTGCGCGGGGCGACCCACAGGTATCAGCCGATTCATCCGATCAGCTCGACTAGTCAGGAGTGACCGACGTGGCCGTCCCGAAGCGGAAGATGTCGCGCAGCAACACCCGGGCTCGCCGCTCGCAGTGGAAGACGACGGCCCCGACGCTCGTCGCCTGTCCGAACCGCGCCTGCGGCGAGATGAAACTGCCCCACACGGCGTGCCCGAACTGTGGGCAGTACGACGGCAAGCAGGTCCTGGCGGTCTGATCACATGAGCTCGCGCGCGCCAGGCACCACCGAGCCCGCCGACCAGAACATCTTGGCCGGCGCGCTCGGCGTCGCTCTGGACCCCGGGCTGCTCCAGCGAGCACTGACGCACCGCTCCTACGCCTACGAGCACGGTGGGCTGCCGCACAACGAGCGGCTGGAGTTCCTCGGTGACGCCGTGCTGGGCCTCGTGGTCACGGACACGCTCTACCGTGCGCACCCGGACCTGTCCGAGGGCAAGCTGGCCAAGCTGCGCGCCTCGGTCGTGAACATGCGCGCGCTGGCCGACATCGCCCGCACGGTCGGCCCGACCGGCCTCGGCGCGTTCGTGCGCCTGGGTCGCGGCGAGGAGGCCACCGGCGGCCGCGACAAGTCGAGCATCCTCGCCGACACCCTGGAGTCACTGCTCGGCGCCATCTACCTGGACAACGGCGTCGAGGAAGCTGCCCGCGTCATCCACGACCTCTTCGACGACCTGATGCACGCTGCTGCGAACCTGGGCGTGGGCCTGGATTGGAAGACCAGCCTTCAGGAGCTCACCGCCGAGCGTGGCCTCGGGGTCCCGGAGTACCTGATGAGCGCCGAAGGCCCGGACCACGCGAAGATGTTCACGGCCCGTGCGATCATCGCCGGCCGTACCTTCGAGCCGTGTACCGGCCGCAGCAAGAAGGAGGCCGAGCAGGTCGCGGCTGAGAACGCCTGGCGGGCGATCGTCGCCGGCGACGCCGAAGTCTCCTGATCGCGCCGCGTGCCCGAACTGCCCGAGGTCGAGACCGTCCGCGACGGGCTGCAACGCTGGGTGGTGGGCCGCACCGTTGCCGTGGTCGAGGTGCGGCATCCGCGTGCGGTGCGCCGGCATCCGGGCGGCGGCGACGACTTGGCCGCCCGGCTGGTGGGTACCCGCATCGCCGCGGCCGCGCGGCGCGGCAAGTACCTCTGGCTGCCGCTCGATGCGGTGGCCGGCGCGGCCCAGGACTGCCTGGTCGCCCACCTCGGCATGAGCGGGCAGCTGCTGGTCCGGGCGCCGCAAGCACCGCAGGAGCGGCATCTGCATGTGCGCATCGGCTTCACCGACGGCGGGCCGGAGCTGCGCTTCGTCGATCAGCGCACGTTCGGCGGACTGCTGCTCGACCCGCTCGTCCCGACCGCGGAGGGTGACACGGTGCCCGCTCGGGTTACCCATATCGCCCGTGACCCGATCGATCCGGCCTTCGACGACGGGCTGTTCCAGGCGCGGTTGCGCCGGCGTGACTCGGCGGTGAAACGCGCCCTGCTCGACCAGACACTCGTGTCGGGCATCGGCAACATCTACGCCGACGAATCGCTGTGGCGGGCGAGGCTGCACGGCCAGCGCCGGGCCCGAACCCTGACGCGGGCCGCCGCGGGTGAACTGCTGGGCCAGGTGCGCGCGGTGCTGGGCGAGGCGCTGGCGGCCGGTGGGACCTCCTTCGATGCGCTCTACGTCGACGTCGATGGCCACAGCGGCTACTTCGAGCGCTCCCTGGCTGTGTACGGTCGCGAGGGCGAGCCGTGCCCGCGCTGCGGCGCCATCGTGCGCCGTACCGCGTTCATGAACCGGTCCAGTTTCTTCTGCCCGCGCTGCCAACGCCCGCCGCGGGCGGCAACGGAGTAGCACGATGTCATTGACCGTTCGTTACCTCGGTGCAACCATTGGGTGACCTGATGGGAGCCCCGCTCCGTCGGCCACGGCCGTCCAGAAGTCCGCCGGTGCGGACCACGGGCAGTCGGCCGCAGCGCGCCCTCCCGTCGCGTCCGCAACAGCAACCTGTCCCACGGTCGGCCGGGCTGAACCTCAACCCGCGCGCACCGATCCGGACATCGGGTGAACTGAAGGGTCGCCACATGGCACGCGCCTTACTGGGCTACGTCGGGAACAACAACGAACAGGCTCTGGCGGTGGAGGTAGCCCGGCTGCGCCGCCGGGTGGCCGAGCTCGAGTCCGAACTCGCCGAACTGCGCCACACGAACCACGCGGAGCTCGATCGGGAACTGCACCAGATCTCCGAAGCGGCGTCCGCGCTCGCCTAGTGGCGTGGCGGTAGGTTCTTCGGGACGATCCTCGCGCCGCGGGCAGCGGCAACGACCTGATCCGGGAGATCCGTGCACCTCAAGTCGCTGACGCTGCGGGGCTTCAAGTCCTTCGCATCGGTCACGACGTTGCGCTTCGAACCGGGGATCACGGCGGTCGTCGGTCCGAACGGATCCGGTAAGAGCAACGTCGTCGACGCCATTGCCTGGGTGCTCGGCGAGCAGGGTGCGAAGACGCTGCGCGGCGGCAAGATGGAGGA
>QHCC01000120.1 GCA_003243915.1 Pseudonocardiales bacterium
CTGCGCACCGGCAGCTGGAACTTGGTGACGAGTCGTTCGGTGAAACTCCACTGGGCGAGGCGAGCGATCCGGATCGGCTGGGCGCCGCGGCGCACCCGCACTCGTGCACCGGAGGGCACGGCGAGCGAGCGCCGCCCGTCACAGCTCAAGATGGCCTCGTGACCGAGACTCTGCAGGTCGATGTCGACCGTCGAGCTGGGCGCGACCACGATCGGGCGGGCGAACAGCGCATGCGCGGCATTGGGCACGACGAGCAGGGCGTCGACATTGGGCCACACGATCGGGCCGCCCGCCGAGAACGCGTAGGCAGTGGACCCGGTCGGTGTCGCACACAGGACCCCGTCGCACCCGAAGCGCAGCAACGGCCGCCCGTCCACGGCCACGGCGATCTCGAGCATCCGCTCGCGGTTGGTCCTTTCCAGCGACACCTCGTTCAACGCCCACGCCTCGCCGCAGGGCGCGCCGTCGATGGAGATCTGGGCGTCGACGGTGACCCGTTCCTCGACCGTGTAGTCGTGCTCGACGATCGACTCGACGGCGTCGGCGAGGGCGTCCGGTTCGGCCTCGGCCAGGAATCCCACGTGGCCGAGGTTGACCCCGAGCATCGGCACGCCGGCCGGGCGCGCGAGCTCGGCGGCCCGGAGAAACGTTCCGTCGCCGCCCAGGACGAGAACGAGCTCGGTGTCATGCGCGGCGCGGGCCGGCTCGACGACCGTCACCGAACCGTCATCGCATGCATGCGCTTCGGTCTCGAGCATGCGGACCTCGAATCCGGCTGCGCGCAGCTGGGCGCCCGCCTGCATCGCGAGCGTCATGATCTGCCCGCGAGACGTGTGGGCGACCAGCAGAACAGACCTCACTGCGCCTCCTGGGCTGTTGCGACGATCTCGGCAATCCGCTCCTCGTCGATCATGGCCCGCGCGGACTGACGCAGCCACAGGAAGAATTCCACGTTGCCAGCCGGCCCGGGCAACGGGCTGGGCACGACGCCGGCCGGGTACCAGCCGAGCTGCGCCGCCTCGCGAGACACCCCCAGCACCGCCTCGGCCCGCAGCTGTGGGTCGCGCACCACGCCGCCCCTGCCGAGCCGCTCACGTCCGACCTCGAACTGCGGCTTGACCATCGGCAGGAGCTCCCCGTTTGCCTCGGTGCACGCGCAGAGCGCGGGCAGCACTACACGCAGGGAGATGAAGGACAGGTCGGCGACCGTCACGTCGGCGCGGCCGCCGATGCGTTCGGGAGTCAGCCCCCGAACATTGGTGCGATCGATGACGCGGACCCGCTCGTCGCTGCGCAGCGCCCACGCGAGCTGCCCGTAGCCGACGTCGACCGCGGTCACCTCCGCTGCGCCGGCCCGCAACAGCACGTCGGTGAAGCCGCCTGTGGAGGCGCCCGCATCGAGGCAGCGCCTGCCTGCCACCCGGATATCGGTGAACGCCGCGAGCGCGCCGGCCAGCTTGTGCCCGCCCCGGGAGGCATAGCCCGGGTCGTGGCTGTCCGGAATCACCCGCACCGCGGTCTCGGCGCTCACGCTGGTCGCCGCCTTGGTGGCCAGGACCCCTGCCACCTGCACCCGGCGCGCCGAGATCAGCTCTGCGGCGTGTTCGCGCGACCGGGCGAGTCCGCGTCGAGTCAATTCGATGTCGAGGCGCTGCAGGCGTCTGGGCATGATGACGGCTTTCGAGTGCGTGCTGGGTGGCGCGCCCCGGTGGTGGTCACGGGCCCTCGATCTCGGCGAGAGCGGCCTGCAGTTCGGTGTGCAGACGCTGGTACACATCGACGTGATCGGCCAACGGCAGGTCGGCCACCGCATCGAGAGCAGCGAGCCCGGCGGCGATGTGGGCGGATGCCGTGGCCGGCGCGTGGACGTCGGGATCGGCCGGCGCGTCGAGGCCGGGTTCGGCCGGCGCGTGGGCTGCGGGCGAGGGGCCTTCGCTCGACGACACCAGTCCTGCTCCTCACTGTCGACAATCGTCGGTGGGTGAGCAGACCGTACCGCGCGGCGTGCTGAGGTAACGTCGCATCGGCCCGTGAGCGCGGGCGACACGCGGCGGGCTCGCGTGTCGGCGGGACCGCTGGGCAACCGGCCGCGGAGGGATGACGATGGCGAGCGTCGAGGAGTGCGAGCGCGCGTTCCACGGTCTGGCGGCCAAGCTGGCCGGGGCTGATCCGACAGCACGCCAGAAGGCCTCCCTGGACCGGTCACTGAGCTGCACGCTGCGCGATCTGAAGGTGATCTTCGCCGGTCAGTTGCGTGACGGTGAGCTGCTTGACATCCGACAGGTCGACAAGGCCGATGCCCAGGTGCGGATGACGATGACCAGCGACGACCTGCTCAAGCTGGTCGCGGGCGACTTGCCGATGGCTTCGGCGTGGGCGACCGGGCGGGTCAAGATCGACGCAAGCGTCTTCGATCTGCTCAAGCTCCGCTCGGTGTTCTGACCCTCACCGGTTCAGGCCCAGCCCGCCCAGGGCGGCAGTCGCCGCCTCGTTCGTGCCGCGCACCAGCCAGTGATCTGGGTGAGCGCCGTCGGAGGCGGTGCCGGCGGGTGTCCACGCCAGCGCACAGAGGGCCCGCAGAGGGTCGAGGTCGTCCGCGGCGAGCCTCGTGTTGTCCTGCGCTTCGCGGGTAAGCAACAGCGCACCATCGGCCTCACGCGTCGCGGTCCATGTGCCACATCGCGACGTGTTGCCTGACACAGTGGGGGCCTCGTGCGCCGCGAGCAGGCCGCCCGCATCGGCCGCCAGGTAGGTCGGACGCAGGGCCGACGCCGCTGCCAGGAGATCCGCCGCGGCGGTCACGCCGGAGAGAACGAGCAGGCTTGGGCAACCGGCCGCGTTGGCGCCTTCGATGTCGGTGTCCAGACGATCACCCACCACAATCGGCCGCTGCGCGCGCGAGCGCTGCACCGATTCGAGGTGCATGGCAGGGTTCGGCTTGCCCGTCACCACAGGATTGACGCCCGTGGCGTGGCGCAACGCGGCAACAAGTGACCCATTGCCCGGCAGCGGACCGCGTGGCGACGGTACGGTCGGATCTACGTTCGTCGCGACCCACGGCAGTCCGCGGCGGATCGCGATGGCCCCTTCGGCCAGCTGACGCCAGTCCAGGTCCGGCGAGTAACCCTGGACCACCGCCTGCGGATCGTCATCGGCGCCGTGGACCGGAACGAGTCCGCGTTCCCTGAGCGCCTCGTCCAGTCCTGTCGTGCCCACCACCAACACCCGGGCTTCGGTGCCCAACAGATCCACGAGGTAGTGGGCTGCCGTCTGCGCGGAGTTGATGACCTCGCCTGCTTCTGCCGGGATTCCGAGCGCAGTGAGATGCTCTGCCACCACGGCCGGCGGGCGGGCCGCGTTGTTGGTGACGAACGCGAGCCGCATGCCCAGTGCGCGGACCGCCGCAAGGGCGTCGGGTACGCCCGCCACCGCGTGTCGACCGACATACACCACGCCGTCCAGGTCGAGAAGCGCAACATCGAACGTCCGGGCGAGTGACTTCCGAGTCCCCTGAAGGTGCGACGTCACCATGGCCACGCGTCGCATGATCGCACGATCCGGCCGATGGGTACGATCGCCTCCCATGACAGACGCACTGCGCGACGGCCTCTCGCTGCGCCCGTTCCGCGCCCTGCGGCCCGCCGTCGACGCCGCCCGACTGGGCCGCTTGCTGTGTCCTCCGTACGACGTCATCGACGAGAGCGAGCGGGCGCGCCTGCTCGCCGCCGATTCCGAGAACGCGGTCGGCATCATCCTTCCGGAGACGGTCCAGGGCGACGACCCCTATCTGGAGGCCGCACGCCGCCTGGACGACGCGGTCTCTCGCGGACTGCTCGCCACCGACGACGACCCCGCGCTCTACGTCTACGAAATGCAGGAACCCCGCGGCGCCACGACCCGCGGTCTGCTCGGTGCCGTCGAACTGCGCGATCCGGCCGACGGCGTGATCCTGCCGCACGAGAACACCATGGCGGGACCTGTCGCCGATCGCCTCGCCCTGATGAGCGCTACCGAGGCGAATCTCGAGCCGATCTACCTCGTGTACGACGGCGGCGGCGCAGCCTCGGAGCTGGTCGGTTCGGCGCAGGCGCGCCCCCCGGTCGCTGAGGCCAGGACACCCGACGGCATCCGGCACACCTTGTGGGCGCTGACGGACCCGCAGAGCCACCGAGCCATTGCGGACGACCTGGCCTCCCGACGGGCTCTCATCGCCGATGGCCATCACCGTTACGCGACCTACCGTGAGCTCCAGCAGCGATACCAGGCCGAACGTGGCAGCGGACCGTGGGACTACGGGCTGACCCTCTTGGTCGACTCGTCGAGCTACGGACCTCAGGTTCACGCCATCCACCGCGTGCTCGACGGGGTCACCCTGGACGCCGCGGTCGGCCGTGCCTCAGCGGTGGCCAAGGTGGTCGACGTCTCGAGCGTGGAGGCCGGCCTGCGGCTAGCGGAGGCTGTCGTCGGCTTCGCTGTGCTGTTGACCGATGGCACGCGCGTCGCATTACTCACCGACCCAGCGGGCAACCTCGCGGCAGCGGCTGTGCGATCGGGCGAACCACCCTCGCTCGCGCAGCTCGATGTCACGGTGCTGCACCGAGCGCTCGTCGAGCAGGTATTGGGGCTTCCCGACACCGTCGACGCCGTCGGGTACGCACACACCACCCAGCAGGCGGTCTCTCTAGCGCAGCGCTGCGGAGGCACGGCGGTGCTGCTGCGCCCGACACCTGTGGCCGCGGTGGCGGCGGTGGCCGCAGCGGGAGCACGGATGCCGCGCAAGTCGACCTTGTTCACCCCGAAACCCGCCTCTGGGCTGGTGATGCGCAGGTTCGCCGACGAGCGCTGATCCGCGCCGACACCACCTCGACCTCGAAGCGACTTGCTGGGCCGGCCGGCGATCGCCAGAACCGCCGGTGCAGGCTGCCGGTGACCTCGAATTGATCGCCCGGGTCGGCCCGTTCGAGTGACTTGCGCACGCGCAGCCTCGTCGTAGCGCAGTCAATGCTGTCGACCCGGGCGCGCGAACCGGCTGGTCGGGGGATCGTGAGTCGAAACGAACACAGCTCGTCACCGCTGGGCAGTCGGCGAACGACGGGCGAGGCGGCGAGCCGTCCGCGCAGGAAGACGCGGTTGTCGTCTGACGACGGATCGTTGTTGTCCATGCCCCGATCCTGTCCCCGGGGAGGTGGTCTCGGTACCAATCGTGACCGGCCTGTGGACGACCTTCCGGCCTGTGGACAGCTGAGCCGGCATTGTCGGCACCCGGTGCTAGAGAAGCGCGGCTGCGCGCTCCACAGCATCCATCTCGCCGTCCGCATCGAGAGCAGCCACGGCCGCGAACCACCTGGCCGCGTCCGGGATGCGCCCGGCGGACTGCAACGCGTCGGCGTAGGCATACCACAGCCTCGCCGAACCGGGGCCGGGCTTGCTGGGATCGAGGCCGCCGCGGGCGAGCACAGCCAGGGCGGCGTCGAGCTGGCCCAGGTCCCTGCGGGCACCGGCAACCACGATGAGTAGTTCACGGCGGGTCTCCGGGTCCAGCTTCGCGACATCGGGGTCCGACAGCATCCGAAGGGCCTGGTGGGGGCGCCCCAGCGCTCGCTCGCAGTCGGCGAGCAGTGGCAATGTGCGCGAATCGCCTGATATGCGCCGTGCCGCGCGCAGTTCGGTCAGCGACTCGGCCCACTCCGCGGCGTGGTAGGCCGCGACGCCGACCGCCTCTCGTACCGCCCCGACCCGGGCAGCGCGGCCACGAGCAGCTCGGGCATGCTCCAACGCGCGGCGCGGATCAGAATCGACGAGCTGTCCCGCAGCGACGAGGTGAGCAGCGACGACCTCTGCATTGAGTTTGCTCAGCGTCCTGAGCTCGGCCCGCACGCTGCGTTCGAGCAGTGACGTGTCGACATTGTCGGGCAACGGGGGCTCGGCAATCCGCGGCGCCGCCGGGTCATCGATCCGGACGCGCGGCGGACCACCCCGCCGTCCGCTCGCGGCCTCCCTGCGCGGGCGCCCCTGGCCGTCATCGCGCGTTCTAGTGCCCTGCCCCGTTCCCTCCGCCGGCCGCCTTCGATCCCCTCCACGCGGCAGCTGACCTCCACGCGGCTGCTGACCTCCACGCGGCTGCTGACCTCCACGCGGCTGCTGAGCGCCTCGCGGCTGCGCACCGCCGGACTGCTGCTCTCCGCCGCGGGCACCTCCCGCAGCGGAGCGCTGCCTCGACGCCGGCTGTCGCCGGGCAGGCTCGGTAGCCCTGGTGCCGTCGACCGGGCGCCCACGCCCGGACCCCGTCACCCGCGGCTGGTCCCGGTTCCGGCCCGCACCAGAATGCCGGGCGCCCGACCCACCAGCGGCAGTCGCGGAGCCGTCGGCGTCGTCCGCGGCGTGACGAGCACCGTCATCGCGCGCGGCGCCGCGCCCGATGCGACCTGTGGAACCGGTGCCGGCGTCGCCACGGCGCCTACGGTTCCCGCCTGCTGACTGCGCCATCGCGATCCATCCCGAGTTGACATAGAACGAGGGCCGTTCGGCGAACCGAACGACCCTCGTCATACATTGTGTCCGGCGACGTCCTACTC
>QHCC01000121.1 GCA_003243915.1 Pseudonocardiales bacterium
TTCGACTTCACCAACGGCTTCCACGACACCGCCAACGTCGTAGCGACATCGATCTCCACGCGGGCGCTGTCGCCGCGGCTGGCCGTGCTGGTCGCCGCCGCCCTGAATTTCGTCGGGGCCTTCATCTCGCTCAGCGTGGCGGCGACCATCGGCAAGGGAATCGTGGAGGTGGCCGCCGCCTCCACCACCGTCATCTTCGCCGGACTGGTCGGGGCGATCGCCTGGAACCTGATCACCTGGTACTTCGGACTGCCCTCGAGCTCGTCGCACGCGCTGATCGGCGGGCTGATCGGCGCCGCGCTGGCGGCGTCGGAAACGGTCAAGTGGCAGGGTGTGCTCGACAAGGTCGTCATCCCGATGGTGATCTCGCCGCTGATCGGCTTCGGGCTGAGCTACCTGTTCATGCTTGCCCTGTTGTGGACGTTCCGAAAGGCCAACGCGGTTCGCGCCAACCGGGGATTCCGCTGGGGTCAGATCGCTTCCGCCGCGTCGATGGCGTTCGGGCACGGAACGCAGGACGCGCAGAAGACGATGGGCGTCATCGCGCTGACCCTGGTGGTGTCCGGTCACCTCGGCCCCAAGGACCCGATCCCGCTGTGGGTCATCCTGGCCGCGGCCGCCGCGATCTCGGCGGGCACCTACTCCGGTGGTTGGCGAATCATGCGCACCCTTGGTCGGCGGATATTTTCTCTGACCCCCCCGAGCGGCTTTGCCGCGCAGACGGTCGCGAGTGCCGTGTTGCTCGGCACCGCGCACTACGGCCTGCCCATCTCAACGACCCACGTCATCACGTCGTCCGTCATGGGTGTCGGTGCCACCCGCCGGTTCTCGGCAGTGAAGTGGGGAGTGGCCGGCAACATCGTGTTCGCCTGGGTGTTGACGATCCCGGCCGCCGGAGCCGTCGCCGCACTCGTGTGGGTCGTGATGCACGCATTCATCGGCTGAACGTGACCGGGTCGCCCGGCCGCAGCTGCGCCGCCGCGTCCAGGTCGTCGTCGTGCACCACCGCGATCACCGGGTACCCGCCCGTCACCGGCGCATCCGGGCCGAACAGGATCGGTCCGCCGTCGGGAGGGACCTGCAGCGCGCCGGGCAGGGTGGGCTCGCTTGTCAACTCGCTGGTGCGGGCGCGCTCCAGGCGCGGCCCGTCCAGGCGCAGCCCGACGCGGTTCGATTCGGCCCGTACCGTCCAGGTCTCGCTGGTCAGGCGGGTGAGCGCCGCCGCGGTGAACCAGTCGTCCCGCGGCCCCATGGTCACGCGCAGGCGCCGTCGCGGCGGGTCCGGGATCGCCGAGGCCTCACTGATCTTGCCTGCAGCTTGCGCACCGACCGGTACGCGGTCACCCCGGCGGAGGGGCGGCGGCCCCAGCCCGCTGAGGGTGTCGGTGCTGCGCGAGCCGAGTTCTTCGGCGCCGCCGAGCCCGCCGCGCACCGCGAGATAAGTGCGCAGCCCGATGGCTGGCGCGCCGAGACGCAGGATGGCACCGGGCGGCAGGGTGGTCGCGGTGCCCCAGTCGAACCCTGGGCACACCGCACCGCCCAGGGCCAGCGTCACAGCGTCGAGGATCCGCACGACGACGCCCCCGAGCGTGATCTCGATCGCCGCCGCGTCCGGCGGGTTGCCGACGAGCCGGTTGGCCAGCCGCAGCGCCTGGCGGTCGAAGGCACCTGAACGCGCCACACCGAGCCGCGCGTAGCCCCAGCGCCCGCCGTCCTGAATCGAGGCGAACGGCCCGGGCTCGACGATCTCGATCATGCCGGGCGGAACCGCACAGGAGTGCCCGGGGCGAGCAACGCCGGTGGCAGGCGTGCCGCATCCCAGAGCTGCGCCTCGGTGCTGCCGAGCAGCCGCCAGCCGCCTGGCGACGAGCGCGGGTAGACACCCGTGAATCCGCCCGCCATGCCGACCGAACCCGGCGGCACGGCGGTGCGCGGCTCGGCCAGGCGGCTGACGTGCAGCGAGAGGTCGAGCCCGGTGAGGTAGGCGAAGCCGGGGGTGAAGCCACAGAACGCGACGGTGTAGGCGGCGGCCGCGTGCCGCCCGACCAGCTCCTGCACGCTGATGCCGACCTCGGCGGCGACGGTGGTGAGATCGGGGCCGTCGTAACGGACTGTGAGCTCGACCGGGTCGGGCGTTGGCTCGGCGCGCGGGCCTCCGACGCCGGTCTCGACTGCGTGGCCAACGGCATCGGCGGTCGTCACCAGCGGATCGAAGCGCACGAGCAAGGTGCGGGCCGCCGGCACCGCCTCCAGGACGCCGGCGGCTCGGCTCACTGCGGCGCAGAGGCCGAGCACAGTCGCCGCGTCCTCGACCTCGACCAGGACGGCACGCTCGCCGTAGGGCAGCAGTCGCATGTTCAGCTCACGAACACCGGGCGGGCGAGGAACGGCCGGTGCGCTGCCGCACGCAGAGCGCGCGACCGGCCGGGACTGGCATTCCGGCGCATCCACACGCCCGGGACGCTACCGCGGGTCCGGGACGCTACCGCGGGCCCGGGACGCTGCCGCGGGCCCGGGACGCTGCCGCGGGGTCGGGCGCTGCCGTGGGCTCGCGCGGCCCGGGCTCGCCATAACGCGCCCGGCGTAACAAGATCGGCGCATGACTGCACCGCACTCCGGATACGCCAGCGAGATCTACCTGCAGGGGATGGGCGGTGCCAAGCCGGCCTTCACCACCGATACCTCGGCGCTGGAGGCATCCGCGCGCGAACGGATGGAGCCGGGTCCGTTCTGGTACGTCGCCGGCTCGGCCGGGTCGGGTGCGACGGCCCGCGCCAACCGCGAGGCGTTCGACCGCTGGCGGATCGTGCCGCGGATGTTGACCGACGCGAGCACACGCGACCTGTCCACGACCGTGCTCGGCACGACGATGCCGGCACCGGTGATCACCGCCCCGATCGGCGTCCAGTCGATCGTGCACCCGGACGGCGAGCTGGCCACCGCTCGGGCCACCGCCGAACTGGGGCTGCCGATGATCTTGTCTACGGTGTCGTCCTACCCGCTCGAGGAGGTCGCGGCAGCGAACGGCGCCAGCGCCCGCTGGTTCCAGCTGTACTGGCCGAACGACGAGCAGGTATGCCTGAGCATCCTGGCCCGTGCGCAGGCGGCTGGATTCTCGACGCTGGTGGTCACGCTGGACACCTGGCTGCTCGGCTGGCGCCCGCACGACCTCGACAACGCCTACCTGCCGTTCCTGACCGGGGAGGGGCTGGCGAACTATTTCGGCGACCCGGCGTTCCTGGCGGGGTTGGCGAAAGCACCGGCGCAGGACCTGCCTGCCGCCGTCATGCGCTGGTTGCCGATGTTCACCGGCACCGACCACACCTGGGCCAACCTTGCCTTCCTGCGCGACCACTGGGACGGCCCTGTCGTGCTGAAGGGTGTGCAGCACGTCGAGGACGCCCAGCGCGCGGTCGATGCCGGCGTCCAGGGGATCCTGGTGTCCAACCACGGTGGCCGCCAGGTCGACGGCGCCATCGGCTCGCTGGACGCCTTGCCGGGTATCGCCGACGCGGTGGGCGATCGCGTCGAGGTGCTCTTCGACTCCGGTATCCGCACCGGAGCCGACATCCTGAAGGCTCTCGCACTGGGAGCCCGGGCGGTGACCGTGGGCCGTCCGTGGGTGTACGGCCTCGCGCACGGCGGCCAGGCCGGCATCCGGCACGTGCTGCGCAGCCTGCTCGCCGACTTCGAACTCACCCTCGCGCTCTCGGGTCACCGCACGCCAGGTGAGCTGACGCGCGACTCGCTGCAGGCCAGGTGAACGGCCCCGCTCGGGGGGTGCCGGCTTGGGCCCTGGGTTCGGCCACTCTCGCCCCGGTGGCGCTGGTGGGCGGCTGGACGCTCGCAGCCGGACGCCAGCCGCCGCAGTACAGCGCGGTCCGCGAGACCATCAGTGCCCTCGCCGCTCGCGGCGCCACGGACCGGTGGATCATGACGGCCGGGCTGGCCGCACTGGGCGTGTGCCACGCGATAACCGCGCTGGGGTTGCGCCCGGCGCGACCCCGGGGACGCTGGCTGCTGGCTACCGGCGGGCTGGCCACCGTCGTCGTCGCCGCGGCCCCCCAGCCCGAGCACGGGTCGGCCCCGGTCCACCTTGCCGCCGCGGCCGTCGGGTTCGTGACGCTCGCCCTGTGGCCGGCGTTCGCCGCCGGGAGCGAGCGACCGGTAGTCCTGAGCCGGCGCTGCGGCCTGATCGTCACGGCACTGCTGCTGGCCCTGCTCGTCTGGTTCGGGGTTGAACTCGGCGGCGGTGCGGCGGTCGGTCTCAGCGAGCGAATGCTGGCCGGTGCACAGGCGCTATGGCCGTTGATCGTCGTGCTCGTGCTCCGGGTGCGCACTGCGAGGATGGCCCGATGAGCAGTCAGCGGCGGGTCATCGTCCTCGGTTCGACAGGTTCGATCGGCACCCAGGCGATCGACGTCGTGAACCACGCCGCGGACCGGTTCACGGTCACCGCGATCTGTGCGGGTGGTGGCGATGTCTCGTTGCTCGCCGAGCAGGCCGTTCAGCTGCGGGTGCAGGCAGTGGGCGTCAGCCGCCCGGACGTGCGTGACGAGCTGGCAGCCCGGCTGCGGGATGGCTGGCCCGCAGGTGTGCCGCTGCCGGAGATCTTGGCCGGCCCGTCGGCCACGGTCGAGATCGCGGCCCGCGAGGCCGATGTGGTGCTCAACGCGGTCGCGGGTGCCCAGGGCCTGCGCGCCACCCTCGCCACGCTCGATGCGGGCTCGGTGGTCGCGCTCGCCAACAAGGAGTCGCTGATCGCGGGAGGTCCGCTCGTCACCGGCCGCGCCCGGCCCGGGCAGCTCGTCCCTGTCGACTCGGAACATTCGGCGCTGGCCCAGTGTCTGCGCGGCGGCTCGGCCGAGGAGGTACACCGCTTGATCCTGACGGCCAGCGGCGGCCCGTTTCGCGGGCGCTCCCGCGCCGACCTGCACGATGTCACCCCGCCTCAGGCGCTGGCCCACCCGACCTGGGACATGGGCAAGCTCATCACCACCAACTCGGCCACGCTGGTGAACAAGGGCTTGGAGCTGATCGAGGCGCACCTGCTCTTCGGCATCCCCTACGAACGGATCGGCGTCGTGGTGCACCCCCAGTCGATGGTGCACTCGATGGTCGAGTTCACCGACGGCGCGACCTTGGCTCAGGCCTCACCCCCGGACATGCGCCTGCCCATCGCCCTGGCGTTGGACTGGCCGCACCGGGTGCCCGGCGCGGGCTGCGCCGTGGACTGGACGTCGGCGCAGAACTGGAGCTTCGAGCCGCTGGACGACGATGCGTTCCCCGCTGTCGAGCTGGCTCGGCGGGCGGGCGTCGCTGGCGGCTGCGCGCCGGCGGTGTTCAACGCGGCCAACGAGGAGATGGTGGCTGCATTCCACGACGGCAGGGTCGCTTTCCTGGAGATTGTCGACATCGTGACGCAGGTGGTGGACGGCTGGCTGAGCACGCGGCACGCGGACGCCGGTAACCCAGGTACCGTCGAGGACGTCGAACACGCCGATGCATGGGCCCGGACCCAGGCGCGCTCGTTCGCCGCCAGCGGCAACTGACCTGATCGGGCTCGAAGGGAGCAACCGAAATGCTCTACGCGCTCGGCGTGCTCGTCTTTGCCGGCGGTCTCCTGCTCTCGATCGCGCTGCACGAGATCGGGCACATGGTCCCGGCCAAGAAGTTCGGCGTGAAGGTCACCCAGTACATGGTCGGCTTCGGCCCCACCCTCTGGTCGCGCCGACGCGGCGACACCGAGTACGGGCTCAAGGCCCTCCCGCTCGGCGGCTACATCCGCATGATCGGTATGGTGCCGCCGCGAGCAGACGGCAAGGTCTCGCGCTGGCCACGCCGGCTCGCGACCTCGATCGAGGACTTTCGCCGGATCAGCCGCGCGGAGGTCGAGCCCGGCGACGGCCCACGCGAGTTCTACCGGCTCACGCCCGGCAAGAAGATGATCGTCATGCTCGGCGGCCCGAGCATGAACCTGGTCATCTATCTGGTGCTCACCGTCGCCCTGTTCGGCATCCTGGGTAAGCCGCACTACGACGCGACGACGACGGTCAGCACGATCAGCCAGTGCGTGTTTCCGGCCAACTCGGCCGAGGCAGTGAAGGGGACCTGCGCGCACCCCAACTCGCCCGCGGTTTTGGCGGGGCTGCAACCCAAGGACAGGGTCGTCTCCCTCGGGGGCCAGCCCATCACCAAGTGGGATCAGGCCGTCAAGATCATCGAGAACTCACCGGGCAAGCCGCTGACGATGGTGGTGCACCGCGACGGCAAGGACGTCGCGCTGACGATCACGCCGGTGGAAAATCTCAAGTTGGTCGACGGATCGGCCACCAAGACCCACATCGCCGGTTATATCGGCATCTCCGTGGGCGAGCACCACTACTACCAGACGCTTGGCATCACCGAGATCCCCGGTCAGGTGGGCAGCCAGTTCAGCGCGGGCCTGCAAGCACTCGGCAGCTATCCGGAGAAGATCGGCAGCGTGTGGAACACGGTGTTCCACGGCAAGCCGCGCGATATCAATGGCGCGATCGGCGTGGTCGGCATCGGCCGGCTCGGCGGTGACCTGGCCCAGACCAATCGGCTCGACGTGCAGGACAAGGTCTTCGCCCTGATCGGGCTGCTCGCGGGCGTGAACCTGCTGCTGTTCCTATTCAACCTGCTGCCGCTGCTGCCACTCGACGGCGGCCATGTGGCCGGTGCCCTGGTGGAAGCGGCCAAGCGAGGCCGCGCCCGGCTCAAGGCACGCTCGACCGGCACCGCCGTCGGCCCCGACGGCGGCGCAGCACCCGCCCGGCCGCAGATCTTCGTCGATACCGCGCAAATGCTGCCGGTGATGTACGCGGTGGCCTCCGTGCTCATCCTGCTGACGCTGCTGACGTTGTACGCCGACATCGTGAAACCGGTGAACCTCTTCGGCAATGGCTGAGTGCCCGGCCCCGGCGCTGCACCGCCTGGCGGATACTGGACACGTGACTGTCTCCCTCGGCATGCCGGCGCCGCCGCCACCCGTCCTCGCTCCCCGCCGTGCGTCGCGCCAGATCAAGGTCGGGTCGGTGCTCGTCGGTGGCGACGCGCCGGTGTCGGTGCAGTCCATGACGACGACGCTCACCTCCGACGTCAACGCGACGCTGCAGCAGATCGCCGAACTCACCGCGACGGGCTGCGACATCGTGCGGGTGGCCGTGCCCACGCAGGACGACGCCGACGCACTGGCCGCTATCGCCCGCAAGTCGCAGATCCCGGTGATCGCCGACATTCATTTCCAGCCCAAGTACGTCTTCGCCGCGATCGACGCAGGGTGCGCCGCGGTGCGCGTCAACCCGGGCAACATCAAGGCGTTCGACGACCGCGTGGGTGAGATCGCGCGCGCCGCAGCCGACGCCGGGGTCTCGTTGCGCATCGGAGTCAACGCCGGCTCGCTCGACAAGCGACTGCTCGCCAAGTACGGCAAGGCGACGCCCGAGGCGCTCGTCGAGTCGGCGCTCAACGAGGCGGCGCTGTTCGAGGAGCACGGCTTCCGCGACTTCAAGATCTCGGTCAAGCACAACGACCCCGTCATCATGGTGCGCGCCTACGAGCAGCTGGCCCAGGCGTGCGACTATCCGCTGCACCTCGGCGTAACCGAGGCCGGCCCGGCATTCCAGGGCACGATCAAGTCCTCGGTCGCATTCGGCGCGCTGCTGTCGCAGGGGATCGGCGACACGATC
>QHCC01000122.1:0-5692 GCA_003243915.1 Pseudonocardiales bacterium
GGCGGGTCCTGTGGTGGCGCTGCGCCTCGGTGCACCAGGCCCCGATGGCCCGCGCCCCGGCCCCTCGGTGTCCCTCCAGGTGTCCCCCCAGTTCCTCGGACCAGTGCTCCAGCGTGTGATCAACACGCATTCCGCGTGGCTGCAGCCATGCTGGGGGGCTGTTGATCACGGGGTGCTGCGCAGGTGCACAGTCGGGACCCGCGCCGCGCTGACCGGACCCGTACTGCGGTGGCCGGACCCGCGCCGCGGTGGCCGGACCCGCGCCGCGGTGGCCGGACCCGTACTGCGGTGGCCGGACCCGTACTGCTGGCCGGACCCGCGCCGCGCTGGCCGGACCCGAGCTGCGGTGGCCGGACCCGAGCTGCGGTGGCCGGACGCGCCGAGGGCCGCTCAGTCGGTCAGGCCCTGCTCGATCGCCCATCGGGTGAGCTCGACGCGGTTGTGTAGCTGCAGCTTGCGCAGGGTGTTCTGGATGTGGTTCTGCACGGTGCGGTGTGAGACCACGAGCGACTCCGCGATCTGACGCGCCGTCAGGCCTGTGGACACCTTGCGCAGGATCTCGGTCTCGCGCTCGGTGAGCAGGGCGGTCGGATCCGGCTCGTCGCGGCCGATGCGGCGGTACTCGCCCAGCACCAGCGCGGCCAGGCCGGGCGAGAAGATCGCCTCACCGGCCGCGGTGCGCTGTACGGCGTCGAGCAGCTCGCGCTTGCTCGCCGACTTGACCAGGTACCCGCGGGCACCGACCTTCACTGCGGCCAGCACGTCCTCGTCCTCGCCGGACGAGGAGAACATCAGGACCCGCACCGCCGGGTCGATGCCGACGAGGGCTGCTACGCCTTGCACACCCGACAT
Source organism: Pseudonocardiales bacterium (assembly GCA_003243915.1). Lineage (GTDB taxonomy): Bacteria > Actinomycetota > Actinomycetes > Mycobacteriales > Jatrophihabitantaceae > QHCC01. The sequence goes on from QHCC01000122.1 coordinate 853, forward strand.
CCCAGGAAGCTGGAGATCCATGAGGACGACGTCGGGCCGCAGCGCGGGCGCAGTGCGCACGGCCGCCTCCGCGTCGGCGAATGCCCCGACCACCGCACAGCCGGCCGCCACCAGGTCTCGCTCGAGGGCCTCACGCCAGATCGGGTGGTCATCGACGATCACGACTCGCGCCTGCCCGGTCACTGAGGCCCCATCCTTCGCGTCATGCGTGCCGGCCGTTTGGTGGCACGACGATCTCCACCACGGTTCCCCGGCCGGGCGTCGAGTCGATCGTGGTGCGTCCGCCGATTTCCTCGATGCGGGCCCGGATCGAGGCGCTCACGCCGAGGCGGCCGGCGTGTTCAGCGGCCTCGAGGCGCCCGGCGGCGAAACCCCGCCCATCGTCGCGCACGGTAACGCACAGCGTCTCGTCCAGACGTTCCAGCAGCACCCAGGCGCGCGCACCGGGCCCGGCGTGCTGCGCGACGTTGTGCAGCGCGGCGCGCACGGCCGCGACCAGTTCGGCGGCCGTCGCGCTGGAAATGTGGACCGGTTCCGCCGGTGCCGAGACCGTGACCCGCTCGCTGCGCAACGCCCGCAGCTCGTCCGCCAGATCCGAGGTGCCGGGCCCGGTCAGGATCGGCCGGGATGTGATCAGGGCACGCAGGGCGGTTTCCTGTTCGCCGGCGGCGGCACCCAGTGCGGCCCATTCGCCACCCGCCTCGCGGCCGGTGCGGTGCACCAGGCCGAGCACCTGGAGCACGCCGTCGTGGATCGAGCGGGCCAGCCGCTCCCGTTCTGCGACGGCGGACCGCGCGGTGCTGGCAATGGCCAGTTCGTCCTCGGCTCGCACGGTCAACGTGGCGACGTAGCCGGTGACGGCACCGGCCACGATCAGGATCAACCCGCTGGACAACGTGCGGTCGTCGTATCCGGTCCGGACGAACATTGCCGCTGCGAGTTGCACGCACGCGGCCACGGCGCCCGCGACCCAGGTGCCGAGGAACGCCGCTTCCAGGACCGGGCCCGCGGCCCAGATGGCCGTCAGGGTGGGCATGGCACCGTGCCGCTGCGACGGCGTCTGGACCCAGATCGTGGCGCTCGTGAGTGCCACCGTGGCCGCCAGGTCGACGGCAACGATCGCGGGACGGTGCGCACGGCCTGTGACCGCAAGAAAGCACACCCCGACGGTGACGAGCAGCATGCCCGCACCGACCGCGAGCCCGACCCCGGGCCGCGCGTAGAGGGGCTGCCAGCGCACGATCAGGAACAGGCAGGCGAACAACGTGACGACCCGGAACAGCGCGACCGCCCGCCACAACGACAGACGCACGCCGACGACCGGTAGAACCGGCTTCCAGTCGGCGTGCATGGCGGCGACGCTAGCGAACGAGAGACCCGGTCCGCGCTGGCGCGGACCGGGCCGGTGGACATCGATGGTCAACTCGCCCGTGAATACGGCGCTTCCGGGCTGGCCGCAGGGACCGGCTGCATGTGGCCGGGTTGCGGTGAGGTGAACGGGTCGAACTCGGCGAGCAGCCGCTCCAGGCGCGCCTGGTCGAGTCGGCTGACAACCGTGCCGCTCTCCTGCTGGTCGCGGATGCATTTCGCGAGCGTGAACGACGAGGTGACGAGGAAGAGTGTGGCCAGGGCGAGGAACGCCCGCATCCAGTTGTTGACCGGCAGGTAGAACTCGCCGACGACGATGCTGAACAGCGCGAGGCCGAAGGAGATCACGGCCTGCGCGTAGAAGGCAGTGGTGTTCTTGTTGTTCGCTGGAGTAGTCATGTCGCACAGCCTGTCGCGCCGCGCCCGCCAGGCACATGAGCACCACTACTCATCCCGTTCGACGGCGGTGTCCGGTCGCGATCAAGCGCGCGATCCGGTCGGCATCCGGTCGTGGCCCTACTTTGATCAAGAGCGCTGCGATCCGGCCGACGTGCAGCACGCGCCTTAGTCGCGGCGCGGGTGCTTGACGAAGTAGCTCTTCGAGCGGCGTGCCATCTGGCCGAACGCCAGCTTGTTCACCGGATCACCAACCCGCAACAGCGGCGCAGACTTGGCGGTTGGCTCGATCGCGAACGTCCAGGTGAAACGACACCCCGACGCGCTGGGCTCGAGCAGGTAGTCCTCGGCCATCCGGCGCAGCACCGCTCGATTGGCCTCGCGCACGAAGAAGGAATACCCCTTGCCCTCGTCCCACCGGAAGTACTGCTCGATGACCGTGATCGAGCGCAGCGGGAGCACGACCTCACGGGTGGTGCCGACGCCGAACGGGCGCGGTGAAGTCCACCTCAGCGACTGCACGCCCGGCCCCCACGCGGCCACGCTGCGCTCGGAGGTCAGTGACTCCCACACCCGCTCGGGCGGGACCGGCAGGTCGATCGGGAAGCGGTAGATGTAGGGCGCCGTCTGGAAGAACGTCCCGTCCGCCGGCTGCATCTCGTGCCACTTCGTCATCCGGCCAGCATGCCCTACCTGTCGGTAACGTCGTGCCGCTCGCCGCGCGAGATCCCTCCACCCGCGAATTGGCAGGGTCGGGACCACTGTCGCAGGGGAAGGTCATGCCGGCCGCGGGTGGCATGACCACCTCAGGCGACGGCGACCTGGTCCTGGACGACTCTGGTCCGTTCGGCCCACCTGATCGCGGGCGGCAGCAGGTGCGAGGTGAGCAGGAAGAAGCCGGCGACGATGATCCAGCCGGGCGGTCCCCAGGTGATCGTGAGCAGTGTCAGCATGGCCGGTCCGACGGTCTGAGCCAGGCCCATGCCCATGCCGAACAGACCCTGGTACTGGCCCTGGGCATGTGCCGGCGCCAGCTCGAAGGAGATTCCGAACGCGGCGGCCGCCTGCCACAGCTCGCCGATGGTGTGTACGACGACGGCAACGGCCAGCACGAGCACCGCGAAGGCCGCCGACGCCCAGTGCGCGGCGAGGAAGATCAGAGCCGCGCCCGCGAACGCCCAACCGGAGCGCAGCACCGCCCGCTGGGCGACCGCGAGGTGCTGGGCCCCCCGGCTGGCACGCACCTGGAGCAGGATGATCATGATCGTATTGACCATCAGCAACGGGGCGAAGGTCCAGCGCGGCGCGCTGGTGTAATGCGCGAGCCAGAGCGGCAGCGCAACGGCGAGAACCTCGTACTGCACCGACAGCAGACCATTCAGCACCGTCACGCCGACATAGGGCATGTCGCGCGCCGCCTGCCACGGCGAACCCTGCGAGCTCGTGGTGTGGGTCGGCGGCAGATGCGGCAGCAGCAGGTAACCGCCGGCGGCGAAGAGGAACGTGGCGACGTCTGCGAAGACCAGCCCGAGGTAGGCGGTCCGGCTGTCTGCGTGCAGCGCGAAGCCGGCGCCGACGGCACCGAGGGAGATGCCGAGGTTCGTCACCGCACGCAGGTCGGCGCGCACCCGGACCCGCTCGGCGCCGGCGAACAGTCCGGCGATCAACGCGCCGCGCGCCGCGCTCGCACCGGCCCCAGCGACCGAGTCGATGCAGATGACGATCACGAAGGCCCAGAACGAATGGACCAGCGCGTACGCCGCGGTGTCCGCCGCCCAGATCGTCAGCAGCACGACGACTACTCGCCGGGCGCCGAAGCGATCGGCCAGGTGACCGAGCGGCAGGCCCGCCGCCAGGCTGACGAAGCCGGCCACGGACATGCCAATGCCAACCTGCGCTGCGGACAGCCCCACCGAGCGGGTGAAGAACAGCACACTGCCGGTGATCCAGAGGCCGGTGCCGATCGTGTTCAGGAAGGTGGCACCAGCCAGTACCCGCATCGGGCCCTTGTCGGGCAGCACCCGGGCGACGGCGTGGAACGCGGGTGTGGGCACTGACCCGACGCTAGTCGAGCGGGCGGACGGCGGCCGCGGCTCGACCCTGTCGCAGCCCGGTAAACGCGATCTTGCAGATTGCTTCGGCCAGGTCGGCGTGCCCGGCGCCGCTGCGCACGGGGCGGTACCACTCCACGAGCGAGTTCACCATGCCGAACAACAGCCGGGCGGTGAGGGCGGGGTCGACATCGGGCCGCACGTCGCCCTCCGTCTCCGCTTGCGCGACCAGGGCGCCGATCGCATGGTCGATCTCGCGCCGGCGGGTGATCGCACGTCGCTCCACGGGGGTATTGCCCCGCACCCGCAGCAGCAGCGTGACGAAGGGCAACTCGTCGATGAGCACCTGGACACTGCGGCGCACGACGTGCTCGAGGCGGTCGATCGCTCGACCCTGGACCGCGCTGGCCTCATGCACAGCCGTAGTGAGGCCGTCGAGCGCGCGGTTGGTGGCCAGGCGCAGCAACTCGTCCTTGCCGCTTACGTGGTGATAGATCGCAGACTTGGTGATGCCCAGCCTGCGCGCCAAGTCGTCCATCGACGTCCCGTCGTAGCCGCGCTCGGTGAACGTCGTCGCGGCCACGAGTAGCAGGGTGTCCAGGTCGTAACCTGGGCGGCCCCTTTTTCTGCGCTCGGGGGGATCCGTCGCGCCACCCGCACCTTCGGCGCGCGATCGCGGCTCTTCGCGCGTGCGCTCAGCACGTGGTGTGTCACTCATTCGCGCGGCGGTCTATGACCCGTTGGAGTTTGCCCAGTGAGCGTTCCAGGGTGTCCGGGTCCAGCACTTCTACGAGGACGGTGACGCCGACGGTGTCCTTGACGGCGCGGGCCACTTCGGCCGAGGCGGCGCTGCGCCGTTCGGGCAGGCAGTCCGGTCGGGCTTCGACCCGGACGCTCAGCACGTCCAGGCGGCCGTCACGGGTGAGCACCACCTGGAAGTGCGGCGCCAGCCCGTCGATGCGCAGCACGATCTCTTCCAGCTGGGTGGGGAAGACGTTCACCCCGCGCAGGATGATCATGTCGTC
>QHCC01000122.1:5816-10333 GCA_003243915.1 Pseudonocardiales bacterium
TAGAAGTGGTCCTCCCAGATGTGCAGGCCGTCCTTGGTCTCGACGCACTCCTGCGCGACGCCGGGGCCCATCACCTCGGACAGACCGTAGATGTCGACGGCGTGCATGTCGAGACGGTCCTCGATCTCGTCGCGCATCGCTTCCGTCCACGGCTCGGCGCCGAAGATCCCGATCTTCAAAGAGGACGCGCGCGGATCCAAGCCCTGCCGCTCGAACTCGTCGAGCAGCGCGAGCATGTATGACGGCGTGACCATGATGATCGACGGCTCGAAGTCATGGATGAGCTGCACCTGGCGCGGCGTCATTCCGCCGGACACCGGGATGACCGTGCAGCCGAGGCGTTCGGCGCCGTAGTGCGCGCCCAGGCCGCCGGTGAACAGGCCGTAGCCGTAGGCGACGTGGACGGTGTCGCTGGGGCGCCCGCCTGCCGCGCGGATCGAGCGGGCCATCAGTTCGGCCCAGGTGTCGATGTCGCGCTGGGTGTAGCCGACGACGGTGGGCCGGCCGGTGGTGCCGCTGGAGGCGTGGATGCGGCGGACGTCGGTGCGGGGCACGGCGAACATGCCGAACGGGTAGTTGTCGCGCAGGTCCAGCTTGGTCGTGAACGGGAAGCGGGCCAGGTCGCCGAGCGAACGGCAGTCGACGGGTGCGACGCCGGCAGCGTCGAACGCAGTGCGGTAGTGCGGCACGTTCTCATACGCCAGCGCGAGCGTCGCCCGCAGCCGCTCGAGTTGGAGGGCGAGCACCTCGTCGCGGCTCAAGCGTTCACCGGCGTCGAGTTCGTAGGGTTGGGGCGGCGTGCCCAGGCGGGTCATGCGAGGTTCCCGCGAACTCGGGGGGACAGCGGGTGACTCCGTGGGCTGCTCATGTCGGGCGTCGTTCGATGGTGCGGCTGGTGCCGCGGAACTCGGCGATGACGTCGTGGCCGCGGCGGACCGTGACGTCGTAGATGCCGCTGCGACCGAAACGGGTGCGTTCCTCGGCGCGGGCCTCGAGCAGGTCGCCGGCACGCGCGGGCGCCACGAACGTGATGTCGACTGCGGCCGCGACGGTGACGGGGCCGTGGCTGTTGCACGCGCAGGCGAAGGCCGTGTCGGCGACGGCGAAGACGAATGCGCCGTGAACGGTTCCGTGCCCGTTCACCATGTCCGGGCGCACCAGCATGCGCGCAGTGGCGTGCCCGTCGGCGGCGTCGCACACCTCGATGCCCATGGCGCGGGACGCGGCATCATCCTCGATCATCCGAGTGACCTCAGCCATGCCCACCCCTTGCCAACTGACCGAACGGTCGGTTAATAATGGACGGAACACACCAGGTGCTGTCAAGTGGTCGAAGGAGGAGTCGTCGGATGCCGCTGCTGCGCAGCTACGTCGAGGGGTCGTGGTTCACGGCCGACGAGCAGGGGGCACCGCTGCACGACGCGGTCACCGGCGACGAGGTCGCGCGCATCTGCTCGGCCGGGCTCGACTTCGCGGCGGCGCTCGACTACGGCCGGCGGGTCGGCGGCCCGGCACTGCGGGAACTGACCTTCCACCAGCGGGCCGCGCTGCTCAAGGCGCTCGGCTCGCTGCTGCGCGAGAACCGCGAGGAGCTGTACACGCTGTCGGCGCGCACCGGCGCCACGCTGGGCGACTCCAAGTTCGACATCGACGGCGGCTTCGGCGTGTTGCTCGCCTATGCCAGCAAGGCCAAGCGCGAGCTGCCCAACCAAGCCGTCTACGTCGAGGGCGACGTCGAGGTGCTCGGCAAGGGGGGCACGTTCGTCGGCCAGCACATCCTGACGCCACGGCGCGGCGTGGCGGTGCAGATCAACGCGTTCAACTTCCCGGTGTGGGGCCCGCTGGAGAAGTTCGCGCCGGCCTTCCTCGCGGGCGTTCCGTCGTTGGTCAAGCCGGCCAGCCAGACCGCCTACCTCACTGCTCGCGTGGTCGAGCTAATCGTCGAGTCCGGGTTCCTGCCCGAGGGCACGCTGCAGTTCGTCGCCGGCAGCGCGGGCGACCTGCTCGACCACCTCACCGAACAGGACCTCGTCTCCTTCACCGGCTCGGCGTCGACTGCCGCGAAGCTACGCACGCATCCCGCGGTCGTATCGCATGCAGTGCGTTTCAACGCCGAAGCCGATTCGCTGAACTGCTCGATCCTCGGCCCGGACGCGGTTCCCGGCACGCCCGAGTTCGACCTGTACGTCAAGGCCCTCGTCACCGAGATGACCGTGAAGGCCGGGCAGAAGTGCACGGCGATCCGTCGGGCGTTCGTCCCGGCCGCGGTGGCCGACGATGTCGCGCAGGCCGTCGGCGCCCGGCTGGGCAAGGTGATCGTCGGCAATCCCGCGAATTCCGACGTGCGGATGGGCGCGCTGGCCAGCCTGGAGCAGCGTGAGGAAGTGCGCCGTTCGCTCAAGGCGCTGCGCGACGCGGGCCGGATCGTCTTCGGCGACCCGGAGCACGTCGAGGTCCTCGACGCCGACGCCGACCGCGGCGCCTTCATGTCGCCGATACTGCTGCGCTGCGAGGATGCCGAACGCGCCGAGGTGCACAGCGTCGAGGCGTTCGGTCCGGTGTCGACACTGCTGCCCTACACGTCCACCGAGCAGGTCGTCGAACTCGCGGCACGAGGCCAGGGCAGTCTGGTCGGCTCGCTCGTCACCGCCGACGCCGACTTCGCGCGCGACGTCGTGCTCGGCGTCGCACCGTGGCATGGCCGCCTGCTCGTCCTCGACCGCGACGACGCCGCCGAGTCGACCGGGCACGGTTCGCCGCTGCCCGCGCTCGTACACGGCGGACCGGGGCGGGCCGGCGGCGGCGAAGAGATGGGCGGCATGCGCGGCGTGTTTCACCACATGCAGCGCACCGCGGTGCAGGCCGGCCCGGCCACCCTCTCCAAGATCACCGGGCGCTGGGTGCCGGGAACGCCGCGCCGACACGACGGCACGCACCCGTTCCGCAAGCACCTCTCCGAGCTGCAGGTCGGCGACAGCGTCGTCGCTGGCCCGCGCCAGGTCACCCTGGCTGACATCGAGCACTTCGCCGAGTTCACCGGCGACACGTTCTACGCGCACATGGACGACGCCGCGGCGGCCGCGAACCCGTTCTTCGACGGGCGCGTGGCCCACGGGTACCTGATCGTGTCCTTCGCGGCCGGCCTGTTCGTCGACCCCGCGCCCGGACCGGTGCTGGCCAACTACGGGCTGGAGAACCTGCGCTTTCTCACGCCCGTCTACCCCGGCGACGAGTTGACGGTGACGCTGACGTGCAAGCAGATCAACCCGCGCGACGGCGAGTACGGCGAGGTGCGCTGGGACACCGACGTGACCAAGCAGGACGGCTCGTCGGTGGCGAAGTACGACGTGCTGACGCTGGTGGAAAAGTGACCGCGACGGTGGAGGAGCAGTTCGAGGAGGTCGTCGCCCACGACCGGCGCATCGAGCCGCGCGACTGGATGCCCGAGGCATACCGCAAGACGATGGTGCGCCAGATCGCGCAGCACGCACATTCGGAGATCATCGGCATGCAGCCCGAGGGGGCGTGGATCGCGCGCGCGCCGTCGCTGCGGCGCAAGGCGATCCTGCTGGCGAAGGTGCAGGACGAGGCGGGCCACGGGCTGTACCTGTACTCGGCCGCCGAGACCCTCGGTGTCGACCGCGGCGACCTGACGAACCGGCTGATCACCGGCGCGCAGAAGTACTCGTCGATCTTCAACTACCCGACGCTGAGCTTCGCCGACGTGGGCGTGATCGGCTGGCTCGTCGACGGCGCCGCGATCTGCAACCAGGTGCCGCTGTGCCGCTCGTCCTACGGGCCCTACGCGCGGGCGATGGTGCGCATCTGCAAGGAGGAGTCCTTCCACCAGCGGCAGGGCTACGAGCTGCTGCTGACGATGATGCGCGGCTCCGAGGGGCAGCGCGAGATGGTGCAGGACGCCACCAACCGGTGGTGGTGGCCGTCGCTGATGATGTTCGGCCCGCCCGACGCGGATTCTCCGAACACCGCGCAGTCGATGCGCTGGCGCATCAAGCGGCATACCAACGACGAACTGCGCCAGCGCTTCGTCGACATGACGGTGCCTCAGGCGGCCGCGCTCGGGGTGGCCCTGCCCGACCCGGCCCTGCGGTGGAATGCCGAGCGGGGCGCCAACGACTTCGGCCAGCCCGACTGGGACGAGTTCAAGCGGGTCGTCGGCGGCGACGGGCCGTGCAACGCCCAGCGCATCGCCCACCGCCGCGCGGCGCAGGAGAACGGCGCCTGGGTCCGTGAGGCGGCGCTGGCGCACGCGGCCAAACATCCGCGCTTTGCACCTTTCAGCGCCCCAAATCAGCCCGATTCGGGGCGCCCAAAGGTGCAAAGCGGGGGTGGTTTGGCATGAGCGGGGCTGGGCAGGACGCCAGCTGGCCGCTGTTCGAGGTGTTCGTGCGCGGCAAGCGCGGCCTCAACCATGTGCACGTCGGCTCGCTGCACGCCGCCGACCCCGACATGGCGTTGCATCACGCCCGCGATCTGTACACCCGCCGCAACGAGGG
>QHCC01000122.1:10344-18486 GCA_003243915.1 Pseudonocardiales bacterium
AGCGGCGACAAGGTCTACCGGCACCCGACCTTCTACGCCATTCCCGACGACGTGCCGCACATCTGATGTCGGCCGATGGCACCGCGTACGAGTCCCTCGCCGAGGCCCACGGCGGCGAGGAGCGCTGGGCCTTCGGCACCGGCTTCGATGACCCGCTCGCGGGTCTCGACACAGCCGTCCCTACCGGCGTCGATGCGCGCGCCGTTGCCCTGCAGTGCCTCGCGCTGGGCGACGATGCGCTCGTCATGTCGCAGCGCCTGGCCGCTTGGTGCAGCAACGCGCCGGAGCTCGAGGACGACGTGGCGCTGGCCAACATCGCCCTCGACCTGCTGGGGCAGGCCCGCCTGCTGCTCACGCGAGCCGCGCAGGCCGATCCCTCGCTGCGTCCGGCCGAGGCACCCGCCCACATCCCCGACGAGGACGCGCTGGCCTACTTCCGTGAGCCCCGCGCGTATCGCAACGTGCGGCTGGCCGAACTGGACGACGGCGCCGACTTCGCCCGTTGCATCACCCGGCTGTTCCTGTTCGCCACCTGGCGACTCGCGGTGCTGGTCTGGCTCGTCGACTCGCCTGATCCGGTGCTGGCAGCGACGTGCGCGAAGGCCGTCACCGAGTTGACCTATCACCGCGATTACGCGGCGGGCTGGGTCGTGCGCCTCGGCGACGGCACCGACGTGTCGCACCAGCGCATGCAGGACGCCCTCGAGTGGGCCTGGCCGGAGGTGGCTGAGCTCGTCGGCGGCGACCTGTCGCAGCACAACCGCTACGCGGAGAGCTCGGAGTTCTTCGGGATTCTGGGAGAAGTGCTGGCGCCGGCCACCCTCACCGAGCCGCCATGGGATGGCGCCGTCGCGAGTAGCCAGGGACGCGACGGCCAGCACAGCGACGCGCTCACCGAACTGCTCGCCGACTTGCAGAGCGTGGCCCGAGCGAACCCGGCGGCGACGTGGTGAACCACCCCACGACATCGCTCCATTCCTCCACGGTTTCGCTTGGTCCCCAGTGAGCACCCTGGCGCACGCGCACGCGCACGCGCACGCGCAGGCGCAGGCGCGGGCGATCGCCCAGACCGTCACCGACCCCGAACTGCCGATGCTCACGCTGCACGACCTCGGCGTGCTGCGTGACGTGCGGCTGGAAGGCGAGCGGGTGGTCGTCGAGATCACCCCCACCTACTCGGGCTGTCCCGCGATGGCCGAGATGCGCGCGGACCTCGCGACCCGGCTGCGGACGGCCGGTTACCCCGACATCGACGTGCGAACCGTGCTCAGCCCGCCGTGGACGACCGACGACATCACCGAGCACGGCCGCCGCGTCCTGACCGAACACGGCATCGCGCCACCCGGTCCGGCGCCGCGCCGTTCGCGCGGCCCGGTGCCGCTGACGCTGGGTGCCCGGCCGGCCGCGCTGGCCTGCCCGCTGTGCGGATCCGCCGATACCGAGCGGATCTCCCAGTTCGGCGCCACGTCATGCACGTCGCTGCACCGCTGCCGGGCCTGCCGCGAGCCGTTCGAGCACGTGAAGCCGCACTGATGGCGGCCACGTTCGCCACGCTGCGGGTCACCAATGTCGATCGGCTCTGCGACGACGCAGTAGCTGTCACCTTCGACGTTCCGGCCGCGTTGAGCGAGCAGTTCACCTTCCGTCCCGGACAGTCGCTGACCGTGCGCCGCACCGCGGGGGGCCGCGACGAGCGCCGCTCGTACTCCATCTGTGCGCCCGCCGGAGCCCGGCCCCGCATCGGCGTTCGCGAGGTGGCCGGTGGCCACGTCTCGCAGTGGCTGGTGCGCGACGTGCGCCCCGGTGACACCGTCGAGGTGCTGCCACCCACCGGTACGTTCACCCCGACGCTCGGCACCGCGGCCCGGCACGTTCTGGTGGCCGCAGGTTCGGGCATCACGCCCCTGCTGTCGATCGCCGCATCTGTGCTCGCCGACGCGGACAGCACGGTCACGCTCATCTACGGCAACCGGCGCAGCGACACCGTCATGTTCGCCGACGAGCTTGCCGACCTGAAGGATCGCTACCCGGCTCGCTTCGAGCTGGTGCACGTGCTCTCGCGCGAGCCTCGCGAGTCCGACGTGCTCAGCGGCCGGCTGGACTCGGACCGGCTGGCCGCCCTCGTCGACGCCCTGATCCCGATAGACGCCGTCGATCACTGGTGGCTGTGCGGGCCGTTCGAGATGGTCGAGGCGTCGCGCGCGTTGCTGCTCCAGCGTGGCGTGGGTGCCGCGCGAATACATCGCGAGCTGTTCTACGTCGAGGACGTCGCGCCGCCGGCAGTCGTGCACACCGACACAGCACCAACCGGACCCACGTCGGAGGTCACCGTGGTCATGGACGGCCGGGCGACGCCGCTGACCCTGCCCCGCGACACCCCGATCCTCGACGCGGCGCAGCGCGTCCGGACAGACCTGCCGTTCGCCTGCAAGGGCGGCGTCTGCGGGACGTGCCGGGCCAAGGTCACCCACGGCGCAGTGCACATGCGCCGCAATTTCGCCCTCGAGCAGGACGAGCTCGACGCCGGCTTCGTGCTGACCTGCCAGGCGCTGCCCACCACCGACCACGTGAGCGTCGACTACGACGCCTGACGCGACGGCTAGGACGCCTGACCCGGTGAGGACGGCGCCTGCCCCGCCGAGGACGGCACCGGATCGCGCTCAGCTGGATGGCGTACCGAAGTGCGTTGGCCCCCCGCCCGAGCAAGCGGGCAGCAGAACGTCCGATTCGTCCGCTGCGACACGCGGTGTTCGCAACGCGGTCTTGCCGTTTTCACGCTCGGGCCCGAGAGTGTCGCCTATGTCAGTCATCGAGAACCCGCACCTGAAGGACGAGTCCCGCGGTTACGGCGAGAAGGTCGTCGCAGTCGAGCCCGGCGGCATCGAGTTCGTCCCGCTGCCCGAGAGGCACGGCAGCCCCATCCAACTGCTGTGGACGTGGGCCTCTCCGAACCTAGAGTTCGCCACGGTCTTCGTCGGCGTGCTCGGGGTAGCCGTGTTCGGGCTGTCGTTCGGGATGGCCGCGCTGGCCATCATCATCGGCACCGCCGGGGGTGCCCTCACCCAGGGCATCCTGTCCACCTGGGGGCCGAGGCACGGGCTTCCCCAGATGGTCATCGGCCGCAGCGCGTTCGGATTTTTCGGCAACCTGCTGCCCGCTGGGCTCATGTCCATTACGGCCGGCATCGGCTGGTTCGCGGTCAACAGCGTCAGTGGTGCCCTCGCCCTGAACACCTTGACGCACATGTCCAAGGGCCTCTCGCTCGTCATCATCGTGGCCGTGCAGATCGCGGTGGCATTCTTCGGCCACAACCTGGTGCAGATGTTCGAGCGCTTCGCGTTCCCGTTCCTGGCCATCGTGTTCGTCATCGCCAGCGGCTACATCTTCAGCAAGGCGCATCTCGGCGCGCACGCCGGCGGCGGCATTCCCACCTCCGGCGCGTTCCTGCTCGAGGTCGGCGCGGCCTTCGGTTACGCGGCCGGTTGGAACCCCTACGCATCGGACTACACGCGATACCTCAAGCCTGATGTGAACGGGCGGGCCGTCGCGCTGTACGCCGGCCTCGGGATCTTCCTCTCCTGCGCCGTGCTGGAGATCGTCGGCGCGGCGTCGGTGACGGCGATCGTCAAGTCGACGGGCAGCCCGACCGGCGACTTCACCAGCATCATGCCGACCTGGATCCGCGACCTCACCCTGCTCGCCATCGCGCTGGGGGCGATCTCGGCGAACGTGCTCAACATCTACTCCGGAGCGATGTCCTTCCTGGCCATGGGCGTCAAGTTGCCCCTCGCGCTCCGGCGGGCGCTCGTCGCCCTCGTCTTCGGAACGATCGGCCTGTTCGTCGCGTGGTCCGGGCTGAAGGACTCCGGCGCCAAGTACGAGAACTTCCTGCTCGTGATCGCGTACTGGATAGCTCCGTGGCTGGCGGTGGTCTTCACCGATCGCTGGCTGCGTCGCGGCACGGTCATCGATCGTCTCGTGGACGATCGCCGCTACCAGAACTGGGCCGGCCCGATCGCGATGCTCTTCGGGATGGCCGTGTCGATCTGGCTGTTCTCCAACCAGACCAAGTACCTCGCCCCGATCCCGAAGGCACACCCAGGTCTTGGCGACGTCACCTTCGAGGTCGGCTTCGTCCTGTCGGGCCTGGCCTACTACGTGTTGTTCCGCCTGCTCAAACCGAGAGTGGACGTGGTCAAGGCTCAGTGATCGTCGACCCGGACACCGGACTGGCCGTGGCCCTCGAGGAGGCGCGGGCCGGTCTGGCCGAGGGCGGCATCCCGATCGGCGGTGCCCTGTTCGGGCGCGACGGCGAGCTGCTCGGCCGCGGCCGCAACCGGCGCGTCCAGGACGACGACCCGTCGATGCACGGTGAGACCGCAGCGTTTCGCAACGCGGGGCGGCAGGCGTCCTATCGCGGCACGACGATGGTGACGACGCTGTCGCCGTGCTGGTACTGCAGCGGCCTGGTGCGGCAGTTCGGAATCTCACGGGTCGTGATCGGCGAGGCCCGCTCGTTCTACGGTGGCCACGACTGGCTGGCCGAGAACGGCGTCGACATCGTGTTGGTCGACGACCCCGCCTGCTACCAGCTGATGTCGGACTTCATCGCGGAGCACCCGGAGCTGTGGCACGAGGACATAGGAGTCGACTGATGCCTGCCGTCCCCATCATCGACCTGACGCCCTGGTTCGAGGGCGACTCGGGCAGCCGTGCCGCAGTCGCCGGACAGGTCGACGCCGCGCTGCAGGACGTCGGGTTCCTGCTGGTCACCGGCCACCGCGTGCCGAGGCAGCTACGGGACGCGGTTCGCGCGGCCGCCCGCGAGTTCTTCGAGCTGCCCGCCGAGGTCAAACGGCGTTACGCGGTCACGGTGGGCGGTCGCGGCTGGCTGCCGCCGGGCGTGGAAGCCAACGGATACGCGGAGGGCACCGAGACACCTGCCGACCTCAAGGAGTCGTTCGCCGTCGGGGCCGACCAGCCCAGCGGTGATGCCGAGGCCGACCGCTACTGGTTCCAGGCGAACGTCTACCCGGAGCAGGTGCCGGCCCTGCAGCCCGCCGTCGTCTCCTACCTCGCCCAGATGCGTGCCCTGGCCGACGAACTGCTGGTGCTGTGCGCGGCCGCGCTGGGCCTCGAGCGCGACTTCTTCACCCGTAGCACCGGTCACGCGACGCACACGATGAACATCAACTGGTACCCGCCGGTGTCGGTAGCCGGCGAGCCCGAGCCGGGGCAGTTCCGCATCGGGCCGCACACCGATTTCGGCACGGTGACGATCCTGGACCGTGAGCCCGGCCGCGGTGGGTTGCAGGTCTGGACCGAGCAGGACGGCTGGGCGGACGCGCCGTATCACCCGGACGCGTTCACCATCAACACCGGTGACCTGCTCGCGCGCTGGAGCGGCGACCGGTGGAAATCGAACCGGCACCGGGTGTTGCCGCCGCAGGCCGAGGCACCGGAGGAGGACCTGATCTCGCTCGTCTACTTCTACGAGGCCGACCACGACGCCGTCGTCGAGGCCTTACGCCCTCCCCTGGGCAGGGCCAATGACTATCCGCCGGTCGTCTCGGCCGCGTTCCTGCGCGAGCGGCTCGACGCGATCACCATCGGTTGAGCGCACCACCGCCGGTGAGCGACCTCTAGCCCAACAGCGCCAGCGTCGTTCGAATCGCCTGTGGAATCGGCACCGTCCGGCGCGTCGAGCGGTCGACGTAGACGTGCACGAAGCGGCCTACCGCGGCGGGCTGCTCGCCGGCGCCGAACAGGGCGAGCCGGTATGCGACGCTCGACGTGCCCAAACGCTGCAGTGCCAACCCGGCCGTGACGACCTCGGGAAAGCGCAGCTCGGAGAAGTAGCGGCACGACGTCTCGACCACCAGCCCGACAGCTGCCAGCGAACGGATGTCGACCCCGGATGCCTCGATCAGCCAGCCGTTCACGGCGGTGTCGAACAATGAGTAATGCACGACGTTGTTCACGTGCCCGTAGGTGTCGTCGTCCGACCACCGGGTCGGCAACGCGCGCAGCACCACAAAGTCCGCGCGCCGCAGATTCCTGGGATCGGCCGCCGCCTCCGGCTCGGGCTCGCTCACGCCACGAACTCTGCCAGTTCGTCGTCGACGTAGGTCGTCCGGCACGCCAGCCAGCCTGAGCCGAACGAGATCGCCAGGGCGATGAACAGCAGCCCCAGCGACAGTGCCCAGGCGCCCGTCGCGCCGTAGAACACGCCGAACAGCAGGGGGCCGGTGCCCGCGACGATGTAGCCGATGGCCTGCACGAAGGCAGACAGCGCTGCCGTCGTCTCCGCGGTACGGGCGCGCAGGCCGATCATGGCGAGCGACATGGGGAACGTCCCGCCGCCGATGCCGGTGAGCACCATCCATGCCCAGGCGCCGCCCGCTGGTGCCACCGCGAGCCCGACGTATGCCGCCAGCGAGCAGGCGCTGAGGCCAGCGATCACCACCCGGTGGCGCTTGGGCTCGACCGCCGGGACGACCATGGAGACCGGGATGGACACGGCCGCGATCAGCGCCACCATCCAGCCGGCCCGGTCCGAGCTGAGGCCGTGCGCGTGCAGGAACTTGGCGAACCAGCCGAACGCGATATAGGCCTGGAGGGACTGGGATGCGAAGAAGACCATCAGCAGCCACGCCGTGCGGCTGTGCACCAGGCGGTTGGCGGACATGCCGCGTTCGGCCGCGGGATCCGGCCGGTCGCGGCGAAGCGTCGGCAGCCACGGCAGCACTGCCACCGCGCTGAGCAGCGCCCACGCCCCGAGCCCCAGCCGCCAGCCGTCGCCGAGCCGGCCGATCGGCACGGTGAGTCCGGCGCTGGCCGTCAGGCCGACGGCCAGCGCCGTCGTGTACACCGCCGTCATCCGCCCGATGTGATCGCGGAAGTGCCGCTTGACCAGGCTCGGCATCAGCACGTTGCTGATCGCGCCGCCGGACAGCGCCAGCACGCTGAGTAGCAGGAAGGCCCAGATCGAGCCCACCACCGCACGCAGCACCAATCCCAGCGTCATCAGCAGCAGCGAGGCCACCAGCAGCCGTTGTGCGCCGAAGCGATGCGACAACCGCGGCGTCAGCGACCCCATGGCAGCGAAACAGATGACCGGCAGGGTGGTGATCAACCCGGCCGCGCCGCTGCTCACGTGCAGCGCCGACTCGAGATCGTCGAGCACCGCGCCAACGCTCGTGACAGCCGTGCGCATCGACAGCCCGGTGAGCACGAGCGCCGCGAGCAGCAGCCAGGTCTGGCTAAGCGGTTCGGGCCGCGCGGCCGCGGACCCGCTCAGGAGCTGCTGCTGTCGCGCCACAGATTGATGCCGCCGTCGACGGCATCGCGGTCGATCTCGACCAGCTCGTCGTCGGTGAAATCCAGTCGCTGCAGTGCGTTCACGTTGTCCTCCAGCTGCGCCACGCTGGACGCCCCGACGAGCACTGAACTCACCCGCTCGTCCCGCAGCGCCCACGCCAGCGCGAGCTGCGCCAGTGTCTGGCCGCGCCGACCGGCGAGGGCGTTCAACATCCGGATGTGGCGCAGGTTCTGCTCGGTGAGCAATTCGGGCGACAGCGACGTGTCGCGCGCCATCCTCGACTCGGCGGGCACGCCGTCCAGGTACTTCGACGTCAGCATGCCTTGGGCGAGCGGTGAGAACGCGATGCAGCCGGCGCCGATCTCTCCCAGGGTGTCGAGCAGGCCGCTCTCGATCCACCGGTTGAGCATCGAATAGGACGGCTGGTGGATGAACAGCCGGGTGCCCATCCCGCGCAGAATTCCCGCCGCCTCGACGGTGCGTTCGGGGGAATAGGACGAGATACCGGCGTAGAGCGCGCGGCCGGAGCGCACCGCGGTGTCCAACGCCCCCATCGTCTCCTCCAGCGGCGTGTCCGGGTCGAAGCGGTGGGAGTAGAAGACGTCGACGTAGTCCAGTCCGAGCCTTTCCAGCGACTGGTCCAGGCTGGCCAACAGGTACTTGCGTGAGCCGAACTCCCCGTACGGGCCGGGCCACATGTCCCAGCCCGCCTTGGTCGAGATGAACAACTCGTCGCGGTAGGGCGCGAAGTCGCTGGCGATCAGCCGCCCGAAGTTGGCCTCGGCCGAGCCGTAGGGCGGTCCGTAGTTGTTGGCCAGGTC
>QHCC01000123.1 GCA_003243915.1 Pseudonocardiales bacterium
TGGGAGTTCCAGGCGCTGCTCAAGGCGCGTCCGGTCGCCGGCGACCCGGAGCTGGGGGCCGGATATCAGCGGGCGATCGGGCCGCTGGTCTGGACGGCGGCCGAACGTCGCGACTTCGTGGCCGACGTGCAGTCGATGCGCCGCCGCGTCGTCGACCACCTTCCGGCGGCCGTGGCCGCCCGCGAGATCAAGCTCGGCCGCGGGGGCCTGCGTGACGTCGAGTTCGCGGTACAGCTGCTTCAGCTCGTGCACGGTCGGGGCGATGAAACGCTGCGGGTGCCCGCCACGCTGCCGGCGCTCGGCGCGCTGCGCGACGGCGGCTACGTGGGCCGCGACGACGCGGTCAGCCTCATCGACGCCTACGAGTTCCTGCGGGCGACCGAACACCGCCTGCAGCTACGGCGGCTGCGACGCACCCATCTGGTCCCCGAGGACGCCGCGGCGCTGTCCTGGCTCGGCCGGGCGATGGGGTACCGCCCCGACGCGCGTGGCGACGCCCGCGCGGTGTGGGAGGCGGAGTGGGCACTGCACGCGCGCGAGGTCCGTCGCCTGCACGAGAAGCTGTTCTACCGTCCGCTACTCGAGGCGGTGGCGCGGGTGCCCTCGGAGGGGCTGCGCCTTACCCCGCACGAGGCGGGCCGGCGCCTGGCTGCGCTGGGGTTCGCCGATCCAGCCGCTGCCCTGCGGCACATCGAATCGCTCACCGCGGGGCTGTCCCGGCGGGCTGCCTTGCAGAAGGCGCTGCTGCCCGTCCTGCTGTCCGACTTCGCCGATGCGCCGGACCCGGACCGCGGGTTGCTGGCCTACCGGCAGGTGTCCGATGAGCTCGGTGCCACCTCGTGGTACCTGCGGTTGCTGCGCGACGAGGGTGCGGTCGCGTCGCGACTCGCCTACCTGCTCGGCACCAGCCGATACGTCGCGCGGATGCTCGGCCGCGCCCCGGAAGCACTGCAGATGCTCGCCTCCGACACCGAACTGCTGCCGCGAGATCCGGCCGAGCTCGTCGCCGCAATGGCCGAGGCCGCGGCGCGCCAGGACACTCCGGCCGCCGCCGTCGCGGTGATTCGCGGTGCCCGCCGGCAGGAATTGCTGCGCATAGCGTTCGCGGATCTGCTCGGGCGCCTGGACGTTGCCGACGTCTGCCAGGCGATCAGCGCCACGACGCAGGCCACCCTCGACGTGGCCTTACGGATCGCGACCAGATCGGTCGCGGCCGATCTCGGGGGCACCGAGTTGCCGATCCGCTTCGCGGTCATCGCGATGGGCCGGCTGGGGGGGGCCGAGACGAGCTACAGCTCAGATGCCGACGTGATGTTCGTCTACGGGCCGGACGGGGCCGACGGCTCCGACGAGCAGGCCGCGCGAGTGGCCCATGACGTCGCCGGCCGGCTGCGCGCGCTGCTCGGCTCGCCGTCCTCGAACGACCCGCCACTGGGCGTGGACGCCGATCTGCGTCCCGAGGGGCGCAACGGTCCGCTAGTGCGTTCCCTCGCCTCCTACGCGTCCTATTACGCCCGCTGGTCCTCAGCATGGGAGGCGCAGGCCCTGCTGCGAGCGCGCTTCGTCGCCGGGGACGAAGGCCTCGGCGCGAGGTTCACGGCGATGATCGACCCGGTGCGTTATCCGGTTGGTGGGGTCGGTACGGACGACCTCGTCGAGATCAGGCGGCTCAAGGGGCGCATCGACAGCGAGCGACTTCCCCGGGGCGCCGATCCGGCAACGCACACCAAGCTGGGCCGGGGTGGGCTCGCCGACATCGAGTGGACAGTCCAGCTGCTGCAGCTCTCCCACGGCTTCGAGGTGGCCGCCCTGCGCACCACGCGCACCCTCGATGCACTGCGTGCGGCCGGCGATGCGCGGCTGCTCACGGCCGCACAGGTCGACACGCTGGGCCAGGCGTGGCGGTTCGCCACCCACGTGCGCAACGCGCTCATGCTCGTTCGCGACCGGGCCGAGGACCAGCTTCCGCACCAGGGCGTTGCGCTGCTCGCCCTCGGGCGGGCGATGGGATATCGGCCGGGGTTCGACCCCGGCCAGGTCGTCGACGACTACCGCCGGGTCACTCGGCGCGCGCGACGCGTCGTCGAGGAGGTCTTCTATGCCTCGCCCGGCTGAGAACTACGGCGAGCGCACGCCGTGTGCCCGGCCCGGGAGGGGCGGGTCGGGCAGTCCGAAGTCCGGCGCGTCGACGGGCGGCATGAACGCGCCGCGTCCAGACAGCGCCCACTGTGCGCCGAAGCCCACCGCGACGATTGCCGCTCCTCCGACGGCGTCGATGATGAAATGGTTCGCCGTGCCGACGATGACGAGCAGTGTGAGCACCGGATAGAGCAGGCCGAGCACCCGCACCCACAACGGCTTGGCGCAGCGGAACAGGGCGATGCCGCACCACAGTGCCCAGGCGACGTGCAGGCTCGGCATCGCGGCGAACTGGTTGGAATGCTCGGCGATCTTGGGATCCGCCAGCGAGCCCCAGGTGTGAAACTTGATCAACGTGTCGATGTAGTCGTACTGCGGCAGCAGGCGCGGCGGCGCCAGGGGGAACAGGTAGAAGCCGAGCAGGCCGAGCAACGTCGTCGCGAAGAGCACGGTTCGTGCCCCGCGGTAGAGGTGCGGGCGCCTGACGAAGAGCCACACCATCACGCCGATCGTGACGATGAAGTGCAAGGTGGCGTAGTAGTAGTCCATGAGCTGGGCGATCCATTCGCGGGCGGCCACGAAATGGTTCACCGACAGCTCGAAGTTCAGATGCAGGCGGTCTTGCAGGTGCTGGACGCTGCGGCCGTGCCTCAGGGCGATCGATTCCTGCTCGGGCACGGCGTTGCGCCCGAGCGAGTACAGCCAGTAGCCGATCGCGATGATCCCGAGCTCCTGCCACCACACCGGGCGGCGCCAGCGCAGTAGCCGGTGCGGGAGCAGGCCGTTGAATCGACGGAGCGTTGATGTCTGGGCAGCGCCGCGCAGCGCCCGCATCGACACCATGCGGGCATTGTTCCACTCGTCCAGCCCGCGCCGGAGTACGCCACCGCGCAATTGCGGCTAGTGGCGCCCGCGCCTGTCGCCGGGGGGCGCGTGGTCGACCGCGGCCACGATTCTCGCCGCCACCTCGCGAAGTTTGACGTTGCGTCCCTGCGAAGCCTGCCGCAGCAGGTCGAACGCGGCCCGGGCGTCGCAGCGCTGTTGCGCCATCAAGATCCCGATGGCCTGGTCGATGGTGCTGCGCGAGGTCAGCGCGGCGCGCAGGTTGTCGATTGCCTTGCTGTGGTCGGCGATGCGCAGCGCGATGGCGAGCGCGCCGGCCGCGTGCTCGGCGACGTGGGCCGCGCGGGCCTGCATATGCAGACCGGGGGCAAGTGGCTCGAATGCGTAGAGGTTGAGCGCTCCGATGGCGGCCTCGCCGCTGATGAGCGGATAGGACATCGACGAGCGGGCCCCGACCTCTACCGCGTGCCGCGGGTAGGACCCCCACCGGGTCTCGGAGGCCATGTCGGTGACGAAGACGGGCACCGCTGTCGCCAGCGCTTCCAGGCACGGCCCGTCGCCCTCGGCGTACTGCAGTTCGTCCAGCCCGCGAGTCAGCTCATCGCTGGATGCGACGGTGTAGGGCCTGCCGTGCTCGCCCCGGACCGTGATACCGCACCGGTGCTCGGTGTCGCGGGCCGCTCGCAACGCCAGTTCGCCCAGGAAATCCTCGAGGGTGTCGGTACGCAGCAATAGCTCTTGCAGCACGCCGGCGTCCATCGTGCGTGCTTCGTGATTGTCGAACGGATCCATGATGACGGCCTGACCCGGGCTGCGCCCGGCGAGTCCAAAACCGTAGGACGGCGCACGTCAGGTTCGCCAATGCGCACGAGAGACCCCGCGACACCCTAACTGTACGGTGCAGCGCCGAATCGACTCACCAAACAGTGCCGCGGCTACCCCGCCGACGTCGCCGAGACCAATTCGATCGCAGCCTGGCTGAGCTGGACGCCGCGGGCGGTGGCATCGGCGCGCAGCGCCGCGAGTGCCTGTTCGCCGTCATGCCCCCCGCGGACCATGAGGATTCCCACCGCGGTGTCGATCACGGACTGGTGCGCCACGGCTGCACTGAGGTCGGCGCCACTGGCAATCCGGAGCAGGTACGCGACCGCTCCGGCCGCCTGTTCGGCGAACTGCTGGGCAACCTGCTGATCTGCCGGCGTGAATTGCAGGGCATTGTCGCGGTAAGCGGTCAATGCTCCGATTGTCGATGCCTCCGTGAGCAGCGGTATCGACAGCGACGAGCTACACCGCTGCTCAGCCGCGACCCGCGCGAATCCGGGCCACTGCGACGTCGTGCTAGGGCTGGAGTACACGGCGACGCTGTCGTCCATTGCCTCGAGGCTGGGTCCGGCGCCATGGACGAACTGCCAGTCGCTCATCGCTTCGGCCCGGGTGTCGCTGGTGGCGGCGGTGCGCAGCCGGCCGTCATTGCGCAGCATGACCGCACACGAGGCGCGAAGCTCGGCGGCGGCGACATCAAGTATGTCGCGCAGGTGCTCGGCGATCGGAGCTAGCTCGAGCAGCAGATCGTCGGCTCCGTGCGGCTCACCGGGCCGGCTTCGGTCGTCAGTCGGCTGCCCGCGCATGAGCGCTCCGGTCAATTGGGCCCCGCCGATCTCACGACGTGTCGTCGCCGTGATCGACGTGGCAATGTTCCGGCAGGCTGCTCTGCCGCGGGCGCGTGACATACCGCGCCGCTGTGCCCCCGACTCCAGAGCTTGGGCGGACGCTGCGTCCGGAACCAACCACTGAGATACACGCGCTGCTCTGCGTGCGCGAACATCCGTGCCCTACGATGCCCGCTCCGGGCCGCGTGAGCAAGCGCGGGCGAGGACGGGTGTGGCTCGGGGCAGAGGCTGGGCCGAGGCGGGCGGGCGATTGCTGCCTTGCGCTCGCGCAGGTACTGTCTCAGTCGGTTGGAAAAACAGCCTGGCTGCGTGGTTTCGCGGCCCCTGGCGGTGACGTTTGCCCCAGCAGCTCCCGATGGATCGGGGAGCACCGCATGAGCACGTATATCGACACCCACGCCCCACGCCTGGTATCGGATCGGCTATCCGGTGCCGTCGCTGCGGGCGTGACACCACCCTCCGGCCCGGACGAGTCCCACGGCGCGGGCGATGCGCCCGAGCCCGCTGCGCCGGGCCTGTTTGCCGGCCTCGGTGCAGCGTGGGTCCCAGCCTTCTGTGACGTGCTCCTCGTCGATCTCGCTGCCGACGGCGCCGGCACCATCACCGAGACCTATCCGCCTGCACTGCGGGACGCGGAACCCGTCGCGACCTCCACCGACGGCGGCGAGCACGTCCCGAGCGCCCTTGACGGCCACCCGGGCGATGACGCCGGCCACCTCGAGCAGCCCCGTCCAGGCAGGATCGTCGTCGCGGTCCACAGTGAGCCGATGGTGGGGGAGCCGCCCATCACCGGGACGATCACCTGCATCTGGCATGACCGGAGCCGTCCGAACAGTGCAGACGTCGTCGTGACCGGGCTGCTGGCTGACCGTGCCGTGGCCACGGCGCGAATGCACAGTCTCGGCGCCGCCCTGCAGACGCAGCTCTTGCGGGCCGCCAATTTGGAGCAGGCGCTGGCGACCAACCGGCAGATCGGCCAGGCCATCGGCATTCTGATGGCCACTGATCACCTCACTGCTGCGCAGGCCTTCGAACGACTGCGCACGGCCAGCCAGCATTCTCATCGAAAGCTGCGCGATGTCGCCTCAGACGTCATCGAGACGGGCGTGCTCACCGTTTCCGAGCTGGTCCGGGATCCGGTCATGTTCAGGCCTGTCCGGGAGAGCCGGCTCGACCGGCGCACCGAGTCTTCGCCCAGCATCCAGCGCCGCACCCGCGGTGGTCAGCCGTGCGCGGTTCTGCCGACACAGGCAGCGGCACTCCCCGCCGATTAGCGGCTGTCGGACGCTCAGGCCTGCAGTTCGGTGAGCAGGAGGGGAACCTCGTCGAGCAGTTCACGGGGCGAGGAAGCCCAAGCGACCCACGCGGGCCGCCAACCGATCGCCGGCCGCGGCGTCCAGGTACGTTCCCCAGCAGGCGGCTCGGACCGGATCGGTGCCCCGTGCGAGAAGCCCTGCGACAGCCCCGGCCAGCACGTCCCCGCTGCCCGAAGTCCCCAGGCCGGCGTGGCCGGTCGAGACGATGCGAACCGCTGCACCGGCTCGGCCACGCCGAGGGGCTCACGCTTCTGGTCCACAGCCTCTCGTCTGGCCGGCCGACATAGGTACGGCGTGTTGATCACAGTCCGCGGAGGTAAAGCGGCGCCGCCAGCTCGCGCAGTTCGGCGCAGCACGCCAGGCTCGTCCGGCTGCGGCAACCGAGGCCGTGGTCAAAATCCAGCCATCGCGCATTGACGGATTCCGATTGTGAGGAATACTGGGACGCTCAGGCGCGGGGGAGCGGCGGATGAGCATCGAACTCGACGGCAGCTGGCCGGCTCGCGATATCCCACGCACCCAAACCCTCGGGCCCACCCGTGAGCTACGCGAGTGGGGCACCGAGTCTCATTCCGCGCCAACCGGCGTCTGGCCGTGATGAGTTCGGCGACCGGCCAGCAGACCGCACCCCCGGTGGCCACGGCACAGCGCCGGCGCTTCACGATCACCGGTGTCGTTCAGGGGGTGGGCTTCCGGCCGTTCGTGCATCGGCTGGCCACCGAGCTCGGGTTGAGCGGCTTCGTCGGCAACGACGCCCGCGCCGTGTTCGCCGAGGTGCAAGGCAGTGCCCAGGCCCTCGACGCGTTCGGCCGACGATTGACGCTCGATGCGCCGTCCCTTGCGGCGGTCGAGACGGTCGACGCTGAGTCCATCCACGTGGACAGTGCCGACGCGCCCGGTTTCACCATCGTGGCTAGCCGGGCCGGCGCGGGCACCCGGACCCTGGTCCCTCCCGATACCGCCACCTGCGACGCGTGCCTGGCCGAACTGTTCGATCCGGCCGATCGCCGTTACCGGCACCCCTTCATCACCTGCACCAGCTGTGGCCCGCGTTTCACGATTATCGAAGACCTGCCCTACGACCGGCCCGCGACGTCGATGGCCCGCTTCCCGATGTGCGATGCCTGCGCGGCAGAGTACGAGAACCCCGCCGATCGCCGCTTTCACGCCCAGCCCGTCGCCTGCCAGGACTGCGGACCCGTGCTCTGGTTCGAGGCCGGCGCGACTCGCGTCGACGGTGCCAATGCTGCGTTGGCCGCCGCGCAGCGTGCGCTGCACGCCGGCGCGATCGTCGCGGTCAAGGGGACGGGCGGATACCATCTCGCGTGCCGTGCCGATGACGCCGACGCGATCGCCCGGCTGCGAGAGCGCAAGGCGCGTGACCAGAAGCCGTTCGCGCTGCTGGCCCGCGACCTGTCAGTGGCCCGCCGGCTCGTCCGGTTCGATCATGACGTGCAGCAGGTGCTGACGAGTGTGGCGCGCCCGATCGTGCTCATGCAGCGCCGCGCCGGGGCCCCAGTCGCGGACCTGGTGGCACCGGGAAACCCGCTGCTCGGCGTCCTGCTGCCCTACACGCCGCTGCATCATCTGCTGCTCGCCCCGGTGCCGGGCGCTGACGTGCGAGCACCGGACGTGCTGGTGTTGACCAGCGCCAACGTGAGCGACGAGCCGCTGTGTTTCGACGACGACGACGCCGCGCGTCGCTTGCCGCGCCTGGCCGACGCCGTGCTGACCCACGACCGGGCGATCCACGTACCGTGCGACGACTCGGTGGTGCGCGTGGTCGACGGGCACGAGCTGCCGGTTCGCCGCTCGCGCGGCTTCGCGCCGCTGCCGGTGGGGCTCGTCGCGGGCCTGCCGACCACCCTCGCGTGCGGGGGCGAACTGAAGAACACCTGCTGCCTCATCGAGGGCGCGAACGCCTTCTGCTCGGCGCACATCGGCGACATGGGCAGCCTGGACACCACGCGCGCCTTCGAGCGCGCCGTGTCCCAGTTGACGACGCTGCACCAGGCGCGTCCGCAGGTGCTGGCGGCCGACGCACACCCCTCCTACCTGACCCGGGCCTGGGCCGAGCGGCACTCCGGCGGCCCGGGGGAGCCCGAGCTGCGCCTCGTCCAGCACCACCACGCGCATGTGGTCTCGTTGCTGGCCGAGCACGGCCGGATCGGGCACCCAGTCATCGGGGTGGCTTTCGACGGCACTGGCTACGGAGACGACGGCACGATCTGGGGCGGGGAGATCCTGCTGCTGGGCCGGGACACGGCGGCCTACCGTCGGGCCGGGCACTTGCTCGCCGTCGACCTGCCCGGCGGTGACGGGGCGGTGCGCAACCCGTGCCGGGTCGCGCTCGCGTACCTCGACGCCGCCGGCGTGCCATGGGACCGCGGCCTGGCGCCGGTCGACGCGTGCCCGCCGGCCGAACTGGTGGCAGTTTCTGCCCAGTTGGACTCGGCCGTCGGCTCGGTGAGGTGCACCAGCATGGGCCGGCTGTTCGACGCGGTGGCCTCGCTGCTCGATGTCCGTCACCGCGTCGGCTACGAGGCCCAGGCGGCGATCGAACTGGAGATGCTCGCGGAGAAAGGACGCCTGGACCCCGCGGCCGCGGCGCCGCCCTGGCGGTTCGGGGTAGGTCCGGACGGCGTGCTCGACTACCGGCCGGTGGTGCGGGCTCTCGTTGACGGCATGCGCTGCGGCGTGCCGCGCGAGAGCCTGGCCTACGGATTCCACGTAGCCGTGGCTGAGGCGGTTGCCGACAGCGTTCGTCAGATCGCCGCCGCCTCCGGTGTTCGGCTCGTCGGCCTGACGGGGGGCGTGTTCCAGAATGTGCTGCTGCTGCGCGCGTGCCGGCAGCGGCTGGCCGACGACGGCTTCGAGGTTCTCGTGCACCGGCTGGTGCCGCCCAACGACGGCGGTCTCGCCCTCGGCCAAGCCGTCGTCGCGGCGCTCACGACACGACGCGGGACGAATGACGGGCAGATGGAGCGATGACGGAGGTCACGATGCAGGCTGAGCTCGACGGCGTGCCCAAGGGGCCGGCCGATGCCGTCACGCTCAGCGTCGCGGCCGGCATCCCGCCCGACATGCTCGACGGCGGGCTCGCCCGCGACCTGGCCGACGCCTCTCTCGCGCTGGCCCGCCGTTTCCAGGCCGGGGCCACGATGTGGTGCGTGGCGCCCCAGTGGGAGCCGCACGCGCACCACATGGCCGTCGAGTTCG
>QHCC01000124.1 GCA_003243915.1 Pseudonocardiales bacterium
CTGAGCGAGCCGGGCAACTGCCGCGAGTACGTCGCGATGCATCACCGGCTCGGTGTCGGGGAGGGCGACCGGCTTCTCGATGTCGCGTGCGGCGCCGGCCTGGCCATCGCGCTGGCCGCGGTGCGGGGGGCCACTTGTTGTGGCGTCGACGCCGCGCCCCGGCTGGTCAAGGTCGCGCAAGACCGGAACCCGGACGCCGATATCAGGATGGGCGACATGCAGGCGCTGCCGTGGCCGGACGCGACCTTTGACGTGGTGACCAGCTTTCGTGGCGTCTGGGGTACGACACCGGCGGCGATACCGGAAATCCACCGGGTCCTGACGCCGGGCGGCCGGGTGGGACTTACCGTGTGGGGCGACATCAAGAAGTCGCCCGGAGCGTGGGCGTTGGCGCCGTTCAGGATGGCCGCGCCGGCGAAGCTGGACAACCAGGCCGCCATGCAACTCGGCCGGCCAGGCGCGGGTGAAGATCTACTAGCGCGCTGCGGTTTCGTGGACATCGAGCGGGTTGACGTGCCGTTCGTGTGGGAGTTCGCGGACCCGGAGACATTCGCCCGGGCCCTCGCCTCAACCGGGCCCGCCTTCGAGGCGATGCAGAACGTCGGAGAGGCGGCCTTCCTCGAGGCTGCGACAAGCCAGGCCCGCGAGCAGGCCAGGGACGGGCTGCCCTTGCGCGCCCCGATCGCCCTGGTCGGCTTGATCGCACGCAAACCATCAACAGAAGGGACGGTGCCGACATGAGCGGGATCGGTTTCCTCAGCGTCCCGGAAACGAACGCTGAGGCGCAGGAAAACTTCGATGAGGATGTCGCCGAGTTCGGCTACGTGATGAACGTCACGCGGCTGTGGGCCTACCAGCCCGCGACCATGAACGGGCTGTTCAGCCTGTTACGGCAGGTGAATTCCGAGGACAAGCTCACTTTGCGCCAGCGCTACATCCTCGTCACCGCCTGTGCGTCGGCGTTCGGTGACCGCTACTGCTCGCTTGTCTGGGCGTGCAAGCTGGCCGAGGACAGCGACGCGGACACGGCCGCCGCGGTGCTGCTGGGTCCCGACGACGGCCTGGATCCCAGCGAGCGGGCGATCGCTAGCTGGGCCCGCAAGGTGGCCCGCGGCCCCAACGACACCAGCGCAGCGGACGTGCAGGAACTACGCGACGCCGGGTTCAGCGACAGCCAGATCTTCACCATCACCACGTTCGTCGCCCTGCGCCTGGCCTTCTCGACCATCAACGACGCGCTCGGCGTGCTTCCTGATGCCGCCATCCGCACCACCGCGCCATCAGCCGTCCTCGACGCCGTCACCTTCGGCCGTCCTATCGAGGGCCAGCGATCGTCCATCGAGCACTCGAGCCTGTGAGCACCTCGCATCCGGCGCCGATCCCCGAGACCACCGAGACGATGCTGTCCAGACAGGCATCGCCATGAGACTCGCCGTCGGCCTGACCCCCTTGGAGACCCGGCGCGACGTCGTGCTGCACGTCGCCACCCGCGCCGAATCGCTGGGCTATGACGCGTTCTTCCTGGCCGAGGGGTGGGGGCACGACGCGTCCGTGCTGTTGGCCGAGGTCGCCACCCGGACCACCCGGATCCAGATCGGGACGGGCGTGCTGAACGTCTGGGGTCGCAGTGCGGCGCAGATCGCGATGCTCGCGACCAGCCTGCACGAGATCTCGCACGGACGTTTCATCCTCGGCCTTGGTGCGGGCAGCCCAGCCCTGGCCGAAGACCTGCACGACGTGCCGTTCCGCGCGCCGGTGCCCCGGCTCGCGGCGGTGGCCCGTCAGGTACGCACGCTGCTCGACGGCGGACGTCTAGCGCCGGCCAGCGGCGGCCGCGGGCTGCGGCTGGCCATCGGCCCGTCCCCTGTCCCGATCCTGCTGGCTGGGCTCGGGCCGGCGGCGATCCGAGTATGCGGCGAGGTGGCGGAGCGCTGGGGACCGTTCCTGTTCCCGGTCTCCGCGCTGAAGGACGGCGTCGTGCTGTTGGAAGACGGCGCCATCGGCCGGGCGCTGCCGCAGGTGTGTCCGTTCATCCCGGTGGCGGTGTCGCCCGACCCGGCCCGCGCCAAGGAGCTGGCGTCGTGGTGGGTCCAGTTCTACTTGACCAGCATGGGGCCGCTCTACGCCACCCGGCTGCGGCAGTTCGGCTTCGACGCGGCCGTCGACGACGTCATGTCCGCGGCCGGGGACACCCCGGAGATCCTGCTGGACGAACTCACGCTGTGGGGAAACGGCGCCGCCGCCCAGCAGACAGTGCAACGCTGGTATGAGGCGGGCGCCGACATGCCGATCGTCACCTTGCCGCCCAACCAGAGCATCGACGAGCTCGACTACATGCTGGAAGCCCTCGCCCCTGCCGTCCCTGCGGATGACGCACGCCACGAGATGCTGGGCACATGACGACGAAGCCGGTCGTGGCCGTTATGGGGACCGGGATCATGGGTGGCGCCATGGCCCGCAACATCGCGGCAGCAGACCTCCCGGTCAGGGTGTGGAACCGGAGTCGCGAGAAAGCCGACCTTCTCAAGGACGTCGCCGAGGTGGCGGACTCCGTGCCCGAGGCCGTCCAGGGTGCCGACGTCGTGCTCACCATGCTCTGGGACATCGCCGCCATAGCCGCGGTGATGGAGCAGGCGCGCAATCACCTCACCGAGCGGACGGTGTGGCTGCAACAGAGCACCGTCGGCATCGAGGGTTCGGCTCGACTCGCGTCGCTCGCCGAGGATCTAGTCGTCACCTACGTCGACGCCCCTGTGCTCGGCAGCAGAGGGCCGGCCGAAGACGGTGCCCTGGTCGTCCTGGCCAGTGGCCCCCGGCAGGCGCGGCCGCTCGTGCAGCCCGTCTTCGACGCCATCGGCAGCCGCACGCAGTGGGTCGGCGAGAAGCAGGAGGCGACTCGGCTGAAGTTGGTCGTCAATGCCTGGGTCGCCACCTGTCTCGAGGGCATCGCCGAGTCATTGGCGCTGGCCCGCGACCTGAGGCTCGAACCAATGCTGTTTCTCGAGGCCGTCCGCGGCCTGGCGGTGGACGCCCCGTATGTCCAGTCCAAGGGCCGCGCGATGCTGTCCGGGTCGTTCGAGCCGTCATTCGCGCTGTCGGGAGCGCTCAAAGACGTCGACCTCATCCTGGACGCCGCCCGTCAGGCGGGCACCGACCTGGCGCTCATGCCGGCGGTCCGC
>QHCC01000125.1:0-8595 GCA_003243915.1 Pseudonocardiales bacterium
GTGATCGAGGTCGTCAAGGGCGGCCTGATCATCGACATCGGCCTGCGTGGATTCCTGCCCGCGTCCCTCGTCGAGATGCGCCGGGTGCGCGACCTGCAGCCCTACGTGGGCAAGACGCTCGAGGCAAAGATCATCGAGCTGGACAAGAACCGCAACAACGTCGTGTTGTCGCGCCGGGCCTGGCTGGAGCAGACCCAGTCCGAGGTGCGCAGCGAGTTCCTGAACAAGCTGGCCAAGGGGCAGGTCCGCACCGGTGTGGTGTCCTCCATCGTCAACTTCGGCGCGTTCGTCGACCTCGGCGGCGTCGACGGCCTGGTGCACGTCTCCGAACTTTCCTGGAAGCACATCGACCACCCGAGCGAGGTGGTAGAGGTCGGTCACGAAGTCACCGTCGAGGTGCTCGACATCGACCTGGACCGCGAGCGCGTCTCGCTCTCGCTCAAGGCCACTCAGGAAGACCCGTGGCGCCAGTTCGCCCGCACCCACCAGATCGGTCAGGTCGTTCCGGGCAAGGTCACCAAGCTGGTTCCGTTCGGTGCGTTCGTCCGCGTCCAGGACGGCATCGAGGGGCTGGTGCACATCTCCGAGCTGGCCGAGCGCCACGTCGAGATTCCCGAGCAGGTCGTGCAGGTCGGCGACGACCTGCTCGTCAAGGTCATCGACATCGACCTCGAGCGTCGGCGCATCTCGCTGTCTCTGAAGCAGGCGAACGAGGGCTCCCTGGGCGATGAGAGCTTCGATCCGGCGCAGTACGGCATGGAGGCCCAGTACGACGACAAGGGCAACTACATCTACCCAGAGGGCTTCGACCCCGACACGCAGGAGTGGCTCGAAGGCTACGACACGCAGCGTGAGGCATGGGAGAAGCGTTACGCCGCAGCCCGCGAGCGCTTCGAGGCGCACCGCAAGCAGCAGGACGACGCGAAGAAGGCCGACGCCGACGCGGCGTCCGACACCGGGGAGTCCAGCTCGTACACGTCAGAGGCTCCGGAGACCGAGGGCTCGCTGGCCTCCGACGAGGCGCTCGCCGCATTGCGCGAGAAGCTGGCGGGACGGTAATTCTGTAGCAGTTCACCAGGCCCGGAGGCCACCGTCTCCGGGCCTCGTGCTGTCTCACCTGCCCCCTCGAGACCTCCTGGTCCGACGTCCCTCAACGGAGCACGGGGCGAGGGATAGCGTGTCGACTGTGATCGTCGGGCTGACGGGCGGCGTGGGGTCGGGCAAGAGCACCGTGTCCGCGCTGCTGGCCGGGCACGGCGCAGTGGTGCTCGATGCCGATGTGATCGCCCGTGAGGTGGTCCAGCCTGGTACCGAGGGCTTTGACGCCGTCGTGGCGCGGTTCGGCCGAGGGGTGGTGGCCGCCGATGGCACGCTGGACCGTCGTGGGATCGCGGAGATCGTCTTTGCCGACGAGGGCGCTCGCAACGACCTGAACGCGATCGTGCACCCACTCGTGGGGCAGCGCTCAGCCGAGTTGTTGGCGGCCGCGCCCCCGGACGCCATCGTCGTCTACGACGTGGCGCTGCTCGTCGAGGCCGGCCTGGGTGCGGGCTTCGACTGCGTGGTAGTGGTGCAGGCCGACGCGGTGACGCGGCTGGCTCGACTTGCCGAGCGAGGCATGCCTGAGCAGGAGGCGCGGGCGCGGATGGCGGCACAAGCCAGCGACGACGAGCGCCGGGCCGTCGCGGACGAGATGATCGGCAACGACGCCACCCGCGACGCGTTGGCAGCCGCGGTGAGCGCCCTCTGGCAGCGGCTGGTGCTCCGCCGCGACGCAGCCGTTGAGGGTACTTTGTGACCGCGGGCGGTTTGGAGCGCCGCGGGCTGGTCAGATAGAGTCACCGACCGGCAGGCGGCAGGAATTCCGGCCGTCGGTATCGCGGACGTAGCGCAGCTGGTAGCGCATCACCTTGCCAAGGTGAGGGTCGCGGGTTCGANNGTCGTCCGCTCGAGGCACCGCCCTCGGCGCCCGTAATGGCGCGCACGGGGAATCCAGCGGTCGTCGGCAACCCGGCGGCGTGGCCGAGTGGCTTAGGCAAGGGCCTGCAAAGCCCTGTACGCGGGTTCGATTCCCGCCGCCGCCTCGCGTTACACAACCACCGCACCTCGCGGTGTACATAAGGGCGATTAGCTCAGTGGGAGAGCACTACCTTGACACGGTAGGGGTCACTGGTTCAATCCCAGTATCGCCCACCTAGAAGGCCCGGAATCACTGACTTCCAGTGGCTCCGGGCCTCTTTGTGGCTCGGATGACCACTTCTCTGGAGGTGTTGTACTCGTGGATGATCGATGATCGATGATCGATGACCCTGAGCGTGGCCACCGTGAGCCACAAAGTCGAGGCATCTGGGCTCAAATGCGCCGACGATAGGTCGGCCGACTCGGCGAATTTCGCCCGCGTGCAACAAACATGCAACTCCACCTCGAGGACACCCCCGAAGGACGACGCATGGGGCACGAAGCCATCGGCGTCGTCGAGCAAATTGGTGACCAGGTCAGCACGCTGGCCCCCGGCGACACGGTCATCGTGCCGTTCGCCTGGTCCGATGGCACCTGCGCCTTCTGCCGGGACGGCATCACGACCTCCTGCGTCCAGGGCGGGTTCTTCGACGGCGCCGCCTCCGCGATGCAGGCGGAGAAGCTGCGTGTACCCCAGGCCGACGGCACCGTTGTCGTCATCCCGGCCGGCACCGACGAGGCCCTCATGCCGTCGCTGCTGACACTGTCCGACGTCTACCTCACCGGCTACCACGCCGCAGCCCGAGGCCAGGTCGGACCAGGCAAGACGGTCACCGTCATCGGCGACGGCGCAGTCGGCCTGTCGGCCGTGCTCGCCTCGAAGCAGCTGGGCGCAGAGACGATCGTTCTGATGGGCCGCCACACCGGCCGCACCGATCTGGGCACCCAGTTCGGTGCCACGCACGTCGTCGCCGAGCGGGGCGAGGAAGGCATCGCGAAGGTCATGGAGATCGCCGGTGGCGAGGGGTCGCACGTCGTGCTCGAGGCGGTCGGGCACATGCCTGCCTACGAGCAGGCGTACGGCATCGTCCGTCCCGGCGGAATCATTTCCCGCGTCGGCGTCCCGCAGTACGAGCACGCCCCCGTAGGCTTCGGGTCGCTGTTCGGCAAGAACGCCACTCTCACCGGCGGCCCCGCGACTGTGCGCGCCTACCTCGACAGCGTCCTACCGCAGGTCCTCGACGGCACCATCGACCCGGGCCGCGTGTTCGACCGCGAGCTGCCCCTCGATGACATAGCCGAGGGCTACCGACTCATGGACTCCCGCGAAGCCCTCAAGGTCCTCATCCGCCCCTGACCGCGAGTAACCAGAGCAGGTCAGGCGGGGTGGCTCTACCCGCCAAAGACCCGGGCCGCCTTGGTTGCTGGCTTGCTGCTGCGCTCGAGACGGATTCGTAGGTGCGCGGCGCTCGTGACCCGAGCAGCGCACACCAGCGTCTGTTTGGATGGTTGGCTTGTTGATGTTGATCTACGCCGCCGATTCGGGTTTACGGCATGCGCGACGCGATGAGGCGCGCACCGCGCTGCAGGGTCGCCGGGGTAGCCCCGAACGGGATGTTGAGGTACACCCACAAGGAGCCTTTGCGGATGAAGATGTTGCTGTTCTCCGGTTCCTCGATGGTTTCGTCGGCGATGCCGGGCACGGTCACGAACTTGTGCTTGACGGCCCGATCGATCAGTAGCGCGCGGGGCACGGCGAGGCTCACGAAGAGCTCTACCTGCCCCGAGGGGGCCGTCGGGGGAGCGGTGTAGGTGCACGATGCGGGGGAGGCAGGGTCAGGTGATGGGCTGTCCACCCCGGGGGCCAGTGTTGAGCCAGCCAACTTCTTCGCCTCGGCCAGGGTCAGCAGCGTGCACGGGTCGGGCACGGTGGCGGCTGGGCTGGCCGAGGTGGACGCCGACGCAGGCTGGCTTGCTGACGGCGCGCCGGTGGTGGCCGTGGGCGGCTGGGTGGATGACGCGGCTGAAGGGACGGCGTGATGGCTCGACCCGGACACGGTCCGTGAACACCCGGCCGCCAGCACCACCGCCAGCACCGCTGATGTGATGGCGGTTCTGACGCCCGCTCGTCCTACTGTTGTCGTCATCTCGGTCTCCTTGTCGACAGGTTTCGTCAGGGGCAGTAGTTGCCGTGGGCCGGGCGCCACAGGGCGACTGGCCCCCAGGACGGTCCGCCACTGGCGGCGATGGGTTTCACGTCCACGAGGTTCAGGAAGAAGTTGATGACTTTCGCCACGACCGGCGATATCCACCATCCGATCCCGTAACGGCCGTCCACCACCACCGCGTCGATCACGCAGCCAGGCATCAGGGTCGACAAACTTGAATTGCCGACGATCCCGAGCCCGACACCGATCTCGTACCAGACTCCGGCGCCGAACCCGAGTACACCGATGCCGATCGAGGCCTTCACGTTCCAGCCCAGCCGGACCGCGCCGCTGGCCACGCCTACGACGGTCGTGTTCGCTGTCATCGGGTTCTGGGTATCCACTTTGACCTCGGACGGGTTGGGGCCGCCGCCGTTGCGATACCCGAAGCCCAGATCGCCGGATACGCCGTACTCGCCGTTCGTGTGTAACGAGGCCGCGCCGAGCAGTTGCATCGAGAGGTGGAAGCTCTGGCTCAGCGTCAGCACGAGGGGGACCCCGAACACGCCGAGTGGAATCGTGAGCGTCTCGGGCACTTTGATGTCCTGGCCGGCGATGCTGCCTGCGCTGTTGCTCGTGGCCGCGTCGATGACGACACTGACCGCGCTGGCTCCATGCACCTGCACCGTCGCCTCACGCAGCGTCCCGCCGCTGATCAGCAACCTGAACGTAAAGGTCGGTTTACTCAAATTGAGCTTGACGGTGGCCTTGAGCACGCCGGCGCCCTTTTTGTAGCCGATGTTGATCCCGAGTTCGTTGCAGCAGATCGGCGTCACCTGAAAGTCACCCGCGGCCACGGTGGTCGGCGCCGAGGACGGCGGCGGCAGCGTGGGGTCTGCTGGCGCGGCGAGCGCACGGATCGCCGCCGGTGCCACCAGGGCGTTGCCGCCGTCGGCGGGGGCGAGCCGCCTTTGGTGATGCGATCGGGTTCCGGCCGTGCCGGTCGGGCTCGAGGTGTTCGCCGGCTGCCCGGTACCCGGACTCGAGGGCGGCCCGGACGTACCGGACGGGTCCTGCGAGGCGTCAACGGAAATGCCCGGCGCGCTCGGGGTGGTGTAGGCCAGAGTGTCAGCGATCGGTATCGGTGTAGCCGAACCCAGATCAGCGTCGCGGATCACATCGGTGATCGCGACCGGGCCCAGCACAACGACGTCGTCGCCGCCGCTCTTGGTCAGACGCAGCACCCGACCGGTGCCGAGACTCGTCGCCAGCATGATCTTGCCGACGGCCAGCTGGTTTGCCCCCGGCGCATTGGCGTCGATCGTCCAGGTAAGCCCCGCCGCGCTCACCGCATGCACCGCCCCGGCACCGCCGCCGATCACGACCACATCAGGCTGATACACCACGCCCGGGGTAGGGGTGGCCCCGGCGCCGTAGCGCAACTCATTACCGCTCAGGTGCTTCACCGTCGAACTGCGGATCGGCGCCGACCCAGTACTCGTATGGGTGTTCGTGCGGTCAACACTGCCGTGCGTGCACGCCGAAGCGACCAGAGCCGCTGCCAGGATCGCTGCGCGCCGTGCGCCGCGCCGGGTCCGAGGGCCGTTACTAACCTCCGTCACTGCACTGGCCGCCCGAGGCAACGGGGCGGGCCTTACGAACCCAGAGCGCGTCATGACATTCTCCAAGAGGGTTGATGGGGCCGGGCGTGAAGGTCGATTGGGCTGGTGTGCCACGCCAGCAGTACGCCGGGGCGGGGAGCGCATTCGACGGTTCCGGGCGGCTAGAAGTCAGAAGCGCGCCAGCGCGGCGGTGGCGAGGGTGACCAGTCCCGTCTTCAGCGCAGCAGCATTGACGACGTTGGCCGCCGTGATGGCAAGCGCACGGCTACCCTTCTGCACGAACACGATCCCGTTCGCCCAGAACGCGTCGTCACCTAGGCCGGGTAGGTGCTCGCTGCCGGCCTCGAGTTGTTTCATCGGGCGCATGCTTTGCAGGTCCGGGTAGCTCTGGACAGCGATGACGAAGCTCGCTTCTGCCGTGGCGGAGAAAGTGCAGATACTGCCGGCGTCTCCCGACATCATCATCGGCTGGCCGGCCGCCGTGGTCACTTCGTCGAGGGTGACCAGGCTGCAGGCCGATCCCGCTTCGGCCACGGATGAGCCTGACGCAGGTGCCGCAGAAGCGGCGGACGGCTGCGATTGACCCGCCGGTCCGGTGGTGTGGGTCGGCGGCGAGGTCGTGCCGCCGGAGCTGGAGCAGGCGGCCAGGGCGGCACAGAGGATCGCGGCGGTGCCGACGGCGAGCGCGGATCGAATCGGCGTGCGTTGCGCTGAAAATATGGCGATCATGTCGGGTCTCCTGGGTTGTTCGTCATGGGTTGACGGTTGGCGATGTGCCTTGGGTTGGGGGCTTGCGCGGACGGCGAGTCATGTCGACCGGCGTGGGTTCGGTGGTGATCATCAGGACGGCCTTGGTGACGCGGTCGAGGCGGAAATGTCCGGCATCGTTGACTGCGCGGACGGCGTCGCTGGATGGGGCCAGGAACACGCAGAAGCAGATGTCCTCGTCGGGCAGATACATCGATTGGACATAGCGAACCGCGCCCGCGTCGGGGTCTTGATCGGCGCAGATGCGTGCGACCCGCGAAACTGACTCGGCGAGGCTGCCGGATGCCGTCGCCGGGAGGTATCGCTCGACGAGGAAGGCTGATGCCGATCCGTCCCGCTCGAGCGATCGCTGGATGTCCACGGTCAGGACGCTAGAAGGAGGTGGTCCTGCCTCGCGTCGGTAGAACTACCGCTCATTGATCTCGGGGCTACTGCGGGCCGGGTGGCTCACCATGCTCAGGCTGCGTGGAGACCCAGAGGGCAAGCTCGGTACGTGACCGTAGCCCGAGCTTGCGGTAGACCCGCCCAAGATGGCTGTCGACGGTACGCACGCTGATGAACATCGCGCCGGCCACTTCGCGGCTTGTTTGACCGGCTCCCACCAGTGTGGCGATTCGGTGCTCCATGGCTGTGAGCTCGCCGGCAGCGCTGGTCTTGCCACCGATGCTCGCGAGCTCTGTGAGCGCTAGCTCTGCCTGGACGGGTGTGTCGAGGCGATTGAAGACGGCGAGGGCAGCGCTGAGCTCGCGTTTGGCGTCGCTGCGGCGACCGGCCTTGCGCAGCGCGGAGCCGAACAGCTGGCGGGTGCGCGCCTCCTCGAAGGGCATCGGTAGGCGTTCATGGTCGATCAACGCACGTTCGAAGGCGTCGATCGCGGAGGACGTTTCCCCGGCGGCGGCGTACAGCAGCCCGTGGCACCTGCCCGCCATGGCGCTCGCCCAGGGCAGCTGATTGCTGGCGCTGCTCGCGTCCAGTTCAGCCGTCATGCGCTTCGCGTTAGGGAAGTCTCCTACCGCTATCAATGCGGCGACGGCGTCGGGGTGCAGTCGCATGATGGCGGGCTCGCCGATTCCGACCTCGTCCCGGGCGATGGTGTCAGCGCGGAGGAAGTGAGCAGCGGCGGCCTTCGGGTTGCCGGCGAAAGTCTCGGTGATCCCGAGACTTCGGAGGTGTACCGCCACGGCGGGGTGCTGGCCGAGGGCCTCGTCCGTGGCGAGGTCGCGTTCGCCGAGGTCACGGGCTTCGGCCAGCCGTCCCAGATGCGCAAGAACGAGGACGTGAGCCGAGGCCAGCATCGGCGCCCGGCAACCGATTCGGGCTGTGTGCTCCCGGCCTTCGATCGCGTAGGTCAAGGCGAGCGCGTACTGCCCGGCCCAGCACTCGAGCATCGCTAGATGACCTAGGGTGATCGGCGGGCTACTGTCGTCGCCCTCCTCGAGAGCGCATGTCCTCATGGTGTGCAGCCAGGAACGCGAATCCTCGAACCGATCCACGATCTTCAGGCACACTCCTAGTGCCATACCTGGCCGGTCAGTGACCGGCAGCACCGTCGCCCCGGCCTGTAGGGCGACAGCCCGCTCCAAGGTCGTCACGGCCAGTCCTCGGCCGAGACGGCACCCGTGCAACGCTAGATTCGTCAGTGCGTTCGACAGCAGGTCCGTTGGTGGGGAGTCGATTCGCTGGAGCAGGTCAACAGCCGTCTGAGCGTGCATCAGGTCCGCCTGCGCGCCGGACGGGCTGGTTTCGGCATACGTGGCATGGCATCGAGCCAGCAAAAGGGGATCGTCACCGGACTCGGCCAGCGCCTGCTCACACCAGGCGACCACTGTCGCATCCCCTTGTTCCAACGATGCAATTGTTGCCTGCAGTAGTAGCCCAGGGACTCGGTGAGGTCCGTGAGCTGCCGCCTCCAACGCTGCGGTCAGGACGTGGCGTGCTCGCGGCAGGTCTCCGAGGAGATACAGGTATTCGGCCGCGATCACCGTACGGCGCAGCAGATCCTCCGGTGCGTCGTCGGGAGTCGCGTTCAACGCCAGCTCGGCGAGCTCAGCGGCGCTGTTGAGACTGCCCCTGCCGCGGGCGTGACGCGCCGCGACGTC
>QHCC01000125.1:8606-13835 GCA_003243915.1 Pseudonocardiales bacterium
GCGTGCTGCTCCGGGTCCGTCACTGTCTGAGCCAGCCGCCCGTGCAGCCGTCGTCGAGCGTCGGGGGTGAGATCTTCGTACGGGATCGACGCGATGAGCGGGTGGGTGAACCTCAGCCGCCGTCCGTCCAACTCCAGCACGCCGGAGTCCAGTGCCTCGGCCAGCGCCTGGCGGTATGCACCGGGGTCATCGATCGACGCGGCAACCCCATCGACGGTCGGTTGCGCCAGAGCGGCAGTCACCAGCAGTAAGTGCCGTGTCTGCGGACTTAGACCCCGCAACCTTTCGGAGACCAGCAACCTCAGGTCGGCCGGTACCGGGAGTGATTCATCAGCGTCCGGCTCACGTCCGAGACGATGCAACGCGCGAGACATCTCGAGGAACATCATCGGGTTTCCGCCGGTCGCCTGGTGGAGCCGGGTCTGGGTCGGCCGCGACCAGGACCGACCGAGCCGCGTCTGAACCATCCGCTGGAGCGTCCCCAGGCTTGCCGCACCAACCAAGAGCCGCTCACCCGGAAGTCCCATGTCGGCAGCCACGGCAAGCTCCGACACAGGGCCAGTCCGGCAGGAAGCAAGCAACCGAACGGGCTCGTCACGCAACCGGCGCAGCGCGAAGGACAGCACCCTGCGCGAGCTCTCGTCCAGCCATTGAATGTCGTCGATCGCCAGCAGGACAGGCCCGGACCGGCTCAGTGCCCTCAACACTTCGAGCACCGCCACTGCGACAACCCGATCCCCGGGCGGGCTTGCGGGGGCGTCAGACATCAGCAACGCCCCTGAAAGCGCACGCTGTTGTATCTCGGGCAGCTCCTGCGTGGCGTCGTCGCTGAGATCGTCGAGCAGATCGCCCAACCCGGCGAAGGCCCACTCAGCGTCGGACTCGGTGCAGCGGCACGTTCGTACGTGTACGCCGTTCATCGCCGCGGCGGAAACAGCCTCGGTCCAGATGGCCGTCTTACCGATGCCAGCCGGACCTTCCAGGACAAGTGATGCCGGCCCGTCAGCCACGCCCAGAGTGAACGCCGCGACGACCTCCAACTCACTTTCGCGGCCTACGATCGGGTTTCGGAGGACGTGCATCGAACCCCTCACTGCGCCTGCATAGCCGAACTCGCGCATGTACCTGTGCTTGCGCGTTCACGCTATCCCAGCGCGGCAGCGTGGGTCCGGCGCCGACACATTCTTGTGGGTCGCCATCTTTGCCCTGCCCCCTCTGACGCCAGAGGAACGTTCGCGAGGTTCTCCTGATGGGTGCCGGCGACCACGACGGTGTTGCAGTTGGTTGCACCGACGCTCGGAGTCGACGGTTCGGGCGCGGGCAGTTCTGCTACTGGGCCACGCGTCGTGATCCGGCGTTCTACTGCCGCGAGGACGGGTTCGAGATTTCTTCGCCCGGCCTCGCGTTGGTCACGGCCCGGGCTCCTGGTACAGGGCAACCATGTTGCCGTAGGGATCGCGGAACCGCGCGGTGATCTCGCCTGGATCTCCGCCGATCGGCGCCACGATGACCCCGCCGGACGCTTCGACCTGACGGATCGAGGCAGCGACGTCGGTCACGTTCACGTAGACGAGAATCCCCGGCCCCTGCTGGGCCGGTCGGTCGGCGCGGAACGCACCGCTGACCTCTCCGGTGCTGTCGTCGAAGGCTACGGCTCCGTCACCGCGTTCGCGGAAGTTCCACCCGAACACCTCGCCATAGAACGCCGTGGATCCCGACACGTCCTCCTACGGGATCTCCAGGTACACGACCTTGCCGTGGGAGGTCACATCTGCTCCTCAAATCAACTAAGGTATGCCCTTAGTGAATCGATTGTTACAGGAGGTCCGATGACGGTCAAGACCGCGCGTCGCTACCATGCGCCGGCGCGTACGTCGCAGGCACGTCAGACGCGGGCTCGGATCCTGGTCGCCGCCCGCGAGTTGTTCGAGCGACGGGGCTTCGCGGCGACGATGGGAGAGGTCGCCGACGCAGC
Source organism: Pseudonocardiales bacterium (assembly GCA_003243915.1). Taxonomy (GTDB): domain Bacteria; phylum Actinomycetota; class Actinomycetes; order Mycobacteriales; family Jatrophihabitantaceae; genus QHCC01. The sequence continues at coordinate 10,582 of QHCC01000125.1, forward strand.
CGGCGTGTCCGTGGGGACTGTCGAACTCGGATTCAAGACCAAGGGTGCGCTACTCGACGCCGTCGTGGACGTTGCGATCGCCGGTGACGACGAACCCGTCAGCTTGTTCCAGCGATCGTGGGCCACCTCGCTGGAGGACGTCGACGCACAGCACTTCCTGAGTGTCGTGGCCGGGATCGTAGCCGAGGTTGCGGTGGACGTCGCGCCGCTTCTCCTAGCGCTCGACCAGGCCGCGCCGACGGACACCCGGATCGCAGCTCTCAATGACCGGCTCACCAGGCAACGAATGCAGACGGCCAGCTGGGTGGTGCAGGGCCTGGTCCGGCGAGGGGCTCTGGCCGACGACCTCTCGGCAGACGATGCCGTCCAGACTGCGCTGCTGCTGCTCGACCCGATTGTTCACCGGCGATTGCTGATCCAGCAGGGCTGGGATCGGCCTCGGTTGGAACGCTTTCTGCGCCGATCCTTCAGGCGGCTCCTCGGAGCGCCCAGTCGAGAACCCGCATCATCGACGCTGAGGCCAGGGCCGGCCGGGCCGTAGCAGCAGAGGTGTCAGGTCGCCATCGCGACGCGTGCGCGTAGCGGAGTGTTGGCCGGGAGCGGTGTCCAATGGCCGAGCCCAGCGTGCGCCCATCGAGCGCAGTTCTGCGCCAGCTCGGCTTGCAGAGCCGGCGTTCACATCGAGATGGCTATCGCGCTCGGGTGAGCCGCCGTTTGCCTGATGGGACCGCCAGTCGTTTCACCGGGCGAGCCGCCGCCAGCCCCCCGCTCGGTTGTTGGCGATGACACCACGGAACAGGGCAATCACCGCATCCGAGTTGATGTGATCGCCGCGGAAGATCTGGATCGCTCTGGCCGTCGCGTTGCCGTGTCCCTGGTTGATCACGCCCTTGGGGTCGGAAACGGTCGGATCATAGATGAAGACGTTCACATGATCCTTCGTGCTGAGCAGGGCGCAGATGTTCCCGTCGAGCACGAAGTAAGGCTGGACCGAACGCTTGATCGTCTCTTGGACGGCAGGGTCTGCCGCGTGCGCGAGGCCGCGGATCTCGTGACAGATCACCTGCTGCCACTCGGGTAGGCCAGCGATGTAGTCGTCGACGCGGGGGTCCCGTGGCGCGCCCATGCTCCCAGGGTAGATCGAACCGGCACCCCCTCGCGGCATGGGATCCATCCGCACGCTGATCGGGCGAAGCCTGCCCGGACAATCGAGATTCCCGCACATCCACCTCGGCGGTTGATCATCAATATATATACGGTACCGTATATGCAATGCCGTACCGGATTGGACGGGACGATCGCCGATGAATGAGGGTGGAATCGGGGCAGGCGTCGCGCCGAGCCTGACCGAAGTTGCGCTGCCTGCCTGGTTGCGTGAAGGCACCGGCCTCGACCGGATCGACTACTCCGACTCGTATGTGGTCGAGAACATCCCTGCGGCACAGGAGACGACTCCGGAGCAGTGGGCGCGCGAGGTTCTGGAGCGTGCACCGACCGCCATACGGCGCAGACTCCCTCCCGGTTGGTTCCTGCTCGGCCTCCGGCACGGCTCGATCCGCTCGCCGCGGTACGTACTCGGGTGGCCGATCCGGCAGAACACCCCGGAACGGATCGTCCTCGGCGCACATTCACGCGTGGGTATGCCCGCCGAACTCGTGTTCGCTCGAGACGGCGACGGCTGGCTGTTCGCCACGCTGATTCAGCAAGACAACCGGATCATGTCCTCGCTGTGGCGGGCTATCGCCGCCTCACACCGCCGGGTCGTCCGATACCTTCTGCGATCTGCCGCCACCCGCGTCACACCCGCACACGCGTGATCGCCGCACGCAGGTGAGCGCCGCCTGCGGCACGGAGCCTGCCCCCATCACGGGCGAACGTGCTGGTGGCCGCTGCACGGCTCGAGGAGACCACCGGTGGAAACCGCCAGATACAGGGTGCGGTTGGGGAGCCCGGCCGCCGGCGTTCGGGGGAAGAGGCCGCCGACCGGGCCAGGGCATCAGCGCGGCTCGTGGGTCGCGCGCCGACACCCTTAGGTCGATTTTGCCCGCATTGTTGGGACTTGCAAGTTGAACTGGAGCTACCGGATGGAACCCCGATGGTCGGCCTTGCGAAGGGATGCTGGTGAGGGTGCTGTTGCAGCGCCCCTATCCACACGATCTGGGGGCGAGTGTGGAGGGGGCGCTGCAACACGCTCACCCCCGAACGTCGCTGAGCGGCGCCACCCACCGGCGCTCGCGACTTGGCCCTCGAGGCTCGGGCCCTGGGCCATCCGGTAAACGACTTCCACGCGCGACCTAGGAAGCGGGCGGCGGCGCAGGCATGGCGACGGTGCGACCGCCCCCGCCGCCGGCGCCGAGTCTGGGTTCGTACGTCGGGCCGGCCGGCCCCTGCCGGAAGCGGGCAGCCAGCTCCAGTGTGGGATCACCGCCCTCGAGCATCGTCAGGCACGGTGCGAGGAAGATGCACTGCGGGCACTGCTCTGGCGACGGCGTGGGATACAGCGCCAGCCCGGGATCCAGCATCTCGAGCAGTTCGGCGCCGATCTGTCTCCTGGTCGTCTCGATCTCGGCTCGACTGCGACGGATGCGGGTACGCCGCAGCACCCCGGCCGTTTCCTGTTCCACCCGGTCGTCGGGGGTTGCCCGGCTCACCAGGCGCTCGGGACGCTGCAGCTGCGGGATCGAGCGCCCACCACCGCTGGGCTCGTTCTGGGAATAACCGCCCCGTCCCTGCCGGCCGGTCCGGGTAGCCGTGGGCACCTGTCCAAGGATCTCCGGGGGCGAGCGGAGGATCTCATTGTGAATGGTCCCGGCGACGCTCATCCCGAGGTAGGTCTGCTCCCACGCCCAGCATGCGGCGACTGCCGCCTCGTCGAGCAGCAATGACTCGATGTCCCGCCATTCAGGCACAACCTGGTGCACGACAACCCAATTCTCGTCGGCGGCATCGACTGCGAGCAGGGGGATCCGCTCGGTGTAGAGCACCCGCCGCCCGTCGCCGGCCAGCAAACCGCGATCAGGCTCCCTGATGTCCGGGACGAGCGACTCGACGTCGGTCTCGATCTTGAGCGGGCCGAAGTCGTCCACGCTCGGCGCCCATTCGAAGTACCGCTCCAGCAGGTCGGTCCCGAGGTCGACGTCGGCCGTGCGTTGCGGGGACGGCGCAGCCGCCGCCATGGTGCGCATGAAGGCCTTGCGCACCAGTGGCAGGACGATGTGGCTCTGCCAGTCCCACATGCCCGGGTAGTAGTACAC
>QHCC01000126.1:0-13455 GCA_003243915.1 Pseudonocardiales bacterium
ATCAGCGTGGTGACGACCGGGATCCCGGTGAGCTCAGCCAGCCGCCGCAGTTCCGCGGCGGCGCGGGCTTTGAGCACCCCGCCGCCGACGTAGAGCACGGGTCGCCGCGCGGCAACGAGTAGCCGAGCGGCCTCGCGCACCTGCTCGCCGTGCGGTCGGGTCACCGGCCGGTAACCAGGCAGGTCCATCTTGGGCGGCCAGGAGAATGCCATGCGCTCCTGCAGGACATCCTTGGGCAGGTCGACGAGGACCGGGCCGGGGCGGCCCGTCGCGGCCAGGTGGAACGCCTCGGCGATTGCCTGCGGGATGTCCTGCGCCCGCTGCACCAGGAAGTTGTGCTTGGTGATCGGCAGCGTGATGCCGGAGATATCTGCCTCCTGGAAGGCATCCGTGCCGATGGCCGGCCGCGGCACCTGACCGGTGATCGCAACGATCGGCACCGAGTCCAGGAACGCGTCGGCGATCGGCGTGACCAGGTTGGTAGCCCCGGGCCCCGACGTCGCCATGCAGACCCCGACCCGGCCCGAGGCCTGCGCGTAACCCTCTGCGGCGTGACCTGCGCCCTGTTCGTGGCGGACCAGGATGTGCCGGACCCTGGTGGAGTCATACAGCGGGTCGTAGGCGGGCAGGATCGCACCGCCCGGGATGCCGAAGACGACATCGGCGCCGACCTCTTCGAGCGAACGGACCAGCGCCTGCGCGCCCGTGATGCTCGACTCCGTCATGCCGCTGCCTCTCTTCGGTGTGCGCAGATGCCAAACGCCGCATGCTCGTGCAACAAAAAACCCCTCGTGCAGATGCACGAAGGGCTAGCGCTCTGAGAGGTGGCCTAAGCCGCATCCCCAGAGCGCCGGTGGATAAGTACGAGGTGGAGCACGAGCCAGACAGTACCCGCAGGATCGAAGTCAGTTCAACTGCGCGGGATCACAGTCTCATGATGCAAGACGGCAAGTGGGACAGTTGATCGGCGGAGGCGATGATCAGCCGCACACCGCTCCGTTGGCCGCCGACCCGACGAGCTTGGCGTACTTGCCGAGCACGCCATGATCGAACTGGGGCGGCACCGGCGTGAACTCCGCGCGCCGGCGTTGGAGCTCGGCGTCATCGACCAGCAGGTCGAGCGTGCGGGTGGTCATGTCCACGCGGATCCGGTCGCCGTCGCACACCAGCGCGATCGGTCCGCCGACGGCCGCCTCGGGGGCCACGTGCCCGATGCACAGCCCGGTGGTACCGCCGGAGAAACGCCCGTCGGTGAGCAGCAGCACGTCCTTACCGAGACCCGCGCCCTTGATCGCGCTGGTGATCTGCAGCATCTCGCGCATGCCTGGGCCGCCCTTCGGGCCCTCCCAGCGGATGACGACCACGTCGCCGTTCTCCAGGTCACCCGCGGCGAGTGCGTCCATCGCCGCCTGCTCCCGGTCGAAGACCCGCGCCACACCTGCGAAGGCGTCGGAGTCGAAACCTGCGCTCTTCACGACCGCACCATCCGGAGCCAGCGAACCGCGCAGGATAGTCAGCCCGCCGGTGGGGTGGATCGCGTCGCCCATCGCGTGGATGACCTTGCCGTCCGGGTCGGGCGGGGCGACGTCGTGCAGGTTCTCGGCGACGCTCTTGCCGGTGACCGTGAGCGCGTCGCCGTGCACCAGGCCCGCGTCCAGCAGCGCTTTCATCACGACCGGGACGCCGCCGGCGGCGTCGAAGTCGGTCATGACGTAGCGGCCGAAGGGTTTGACGTCGGCCAGGTGCGGCACCCGGTCGCCGATGCGGTTGAAGTCATCGAGGTTCAACTCGACCCGGGCCTCGTTCGCGATGGCCAGCAGGTGCAACACGGCGTTCGTCGAGCCGCCGAGCGCCATGACCACGGTGATGGCGTTCTCGAAGGCCTGCTTGGTCAGGATCGTCCGCGCGGTGATGCCGGCGTCGACGAGATGCACGGCCGCCTCACCGGAGCGCTCGGCATAGTGGTCGCGGCGCGCGTCCGGTGCCGGTGGCGAGGCCGAACCGGGCAGCGACATGCCCAGCGCCTCGATAGCCGAGGCCATCGTGTTGGCGGTGAACATGCCGCCGCAGGCACCCTCGCCGGGGCAGACGGCCTTCTCCATCTCGGTGAGCTCGTCGCGGGTCATCCGCCCGGCCAGACAGGCGCCGACCGCCTCGAACGCGTCGACGAGGGTCACGTCGCGGCCCTGGAAGTGACCTGGCAACGTCGTCCCCGCGTAGAGGAACACGGCGGCGACGTCCAGCCGCGCCGCGGCCATGAGCATGCCGGGAAGGGACTTGTCGCAGCCGGCGAGCAGGACGCCACCGTCCAGCTGTTCGGCGCGGAACACGGTCTCGACGGAATCGGCGATCACCTCGCGCGAGACTAGCGAGTAGTGCATGCCGCTGTGGCCCATCGAGATGCCGTCGGACACCGAGATCGTGGCGAACTCGAGCGGGAAGCCATCGGCGCCGCGAACGCCGATCTTGGCCTGTTTGGCGAGCCGGTCGAGGGACAGGTTGCAGGGCGTGATCTCGTTCCACGACGACGCGACGCCGATCTGCGGCTTGCGCCAGTCGTCGTCGCCCATGCCGACGGCGCGCAGCATGCCACGGGCCGCTGCTCGTTCCAGGCCGTCGGTGACGGTGCTGCTGTGCGGTTTGCGGTGCTGCCGCGGCTGCTCGGTGCTCACGCGCAAACCCTACGGGTTACCGTTCTCGCGTGCCCTCGGCTGCTGCCTCCCCCTCCGACGCCCGCACGTTCCGACTGCCACCGCCGGCCTATCTGGTTGTGCTGTTTCTGGCGTTCGGCACGGCACCACTGGCCTTCGCCGGCGACGGCAGCGACGGCGCGCGGTCGACGTTGGGGCCGCGTGCACTGTTGATCCTCGTCCCGATCCTCGCCGCGGTCTTCATCGCGCGCACCAGGACCGTCGTCGACGCGGGCGGTGTCGGGGTGCGCGCGCTGTTCGGCACCCGGCGAGTGCCCTGGGCCGAGGTTCGCGGCCTGTCGGTCCAGGAACGCAGCGTCTACCTGGTGTGCCAGGACGGCTCGTTGCGCCTGCCTTGTGTGCGGATCAGTGACCTCGCCGCCGTGTCGAAGGCGAGCAACGGCCGGCTGCCCGAGGTGGCCCAGGCCACTGCGAAGTTCGCACCGTCGCGCCGCCGCCGCCGCTGAGACCGACTCGGCACCGGTCGCCGCGTCGGCGCCATCGCCTCAGTAGCCCTCGGAGACGACGTTCTCCAGCGGCTGGCCCTGGTGAAAACGCACCACCTGGTCGCGAACCAGCTGGTAGGCGCGGCTCTGCCAGCCGTAGGTGGCGCCGCCGACGTGTGGCGTGAGCACCAGGTTCGGCGCATCCCACAGCGGGTGGTCGGTGGGCAGCGGCTCGGGTTCGGTGACGTCGAGGAAGGCGTGCAGGCGGCCCGCCATCAGCTCGGCCACCAGGGCGTCTGTGTCGACGATCGGACCCCGGGCGATATTGACCAGGATCGCGCCGTCCGGCATCGCGGCGAGGAAGGCCGCATCGACGAGATTCACGGTCTCGGGCGTGTGCGGGAGCGCGACGATGACGACGTCGTGCCGCGCAAGCAGTTCGGGCAGCTCGGCCGGTCCACGCACTCCGGGCCGAGCTCGCCGGCCGACGAACGTGACCTGCGCGCCGAGGATTTCCGACACCGCCGCGATCCGGGCGCCGATGTCGCCCGCGCCGAGGATGAGCACCCGCTTGCCGGCCAGCCCGTCAGTCTCGGCGCGGGCCCAATCGTGCGCGCGCTGGGCCTGCCCGAACGTCGGCAGTTGCTTGAGCAGGCTGAACAGCCCGGCCAACGCGAGCTCGGCCGTGGACCCGCCGTGTGCACCGCGCGCATTGCAGAGCACGACGCCGTCGGGGACGCGGCCGAGCCACGGCTCGGCGCCGGCCGAGAGCAGCTGGATGACACGCAGCGCGGGCAGGTGCAGCAATGCTTTCGCGGGAAGGGCCGACGGGGCGAACGGTGCCACCAGCAGCCCTACGTGTTCGCTGCCCGGCGGAGGCGGCCCGGATCCGTCCCAGACCACGGTCTCGATCCCGGCCGGCAGCTCACCGAGAAGCTCGGACGCACCAGCGTCGGGCAGGCAGATCGTGCTCACCTCTCGAGGCTATCGACGCGCTCACAGCGCGACGAGGCAGACTGGACGTCATGTCGCGCCCGCGCAGTGCCGGTCTCGCGCTCATGGCCGTCCTGCTGCTGACCGGCTGTGGCGCGGCGGCCCGGGCGGGCAACCCCACCTGGGTGCCGAAGCCGTCCTTCGTAGGCGAGGGAGGGCCGCCGAATGCCCCCTCGTCGCCACCGCGCCCGGCGCCCAACCCGGCACCCGACGCACCGACCCAGAGCCCGCGCCCCGGCGGGCCCACCCCCAGCTCCACCAAGGGACCCGACCCGTTCGTGGTCGCTACCGAGCTGAACTCGCCGGTGGGGCTGGCCGTCCTGCCCGACGGGACCGCCCTGGTCGGCGAACGCACGACCGGGCGAATAGTGCGGGTGCAGCCCAAGCCGGGGCAGCCGGTGCTCACGGTTCGCACCCTGCCGGGGCTGAGCACGGCCGGCGGCGGGGGACTGCTCGACCTCGCGTTGTCGCCCAACTACGCGCAGGACAGTCTGATCTTCGCCTACCTGAGCACGCCCACCGACAACCGGGTCGTCACGTTCACCCTGACCGGCCCGGCCACCCCGGTGTTCACCGCGATCCCGCGTGGCGCGAGCTCGAACACCGGCCGGATCGTGTTCGGCAGCGACGGCCTGCTCTACATCGGCAGCGGCGACGCCGGCCATCCCGGGCTGGCGGGTGCCCCCAACAGTCGCGCCGGCAAGGTGCTGCGGGTCAGCGACATCGGCCAGCCCGCGCCGGGAAACCCCGACGCGTCCTCACCGGTTTTCACCAGCGGGCACCACGTCGTCAACGGACTGTGCCTGGTCCCCGAGTCCAACACTGTCATCGAGGTCGAGGCGTCCGGCTCGGACGGGCCGGGCGAGGTCAACGTCCTGACCGGTGGTGGCACCTACGGGTGGCCGACGCCCAGCCGGAGCTCCCGCGGCCCCCTCACGACGCTGCCCGCGTCCCAGAACGGTCCCGGTGGCTGCGCGGTTCTCGACGACCGGCTGTTCGTCACCTCGTTGGACGGCCAGTCACTGCTCGCATCGACGCTGCGAGCCAACGGCGGGGCACTGTCGGCAGGCAAGTTCACTGCGGCGCTGACGAACAAGTACGGCAGGCTGCTGACTGTCGTGGCCGATCCGAGCGGCGGCGTGCTGTGGCTGACGACGTCGAACCGGGACGGGTACGGCAAACCCGTCCCCGCTGACGATCGGGTACTGCGGATCCCGCCGCCGGGTGGCGGGGGCGGCGCGGACTCGCCCGCCTGAGCAGGCGTCGGCCCACACTCGCGTCGCGCGACACTAGCCCGCCAGAGCCAGTCCGATGAGTGTGAGCGCGCTCGCGCACTCCACCAGGGCGCCGAAGATGTCGCCGGTGACACCGCCAAGGCGGCGCGTGGTGTGCACCCGCACAGCGGCTGCTGCGAGCAGTGCGGCCGCCTGGGCGATCGGCCAGCCGAGCGGGCTCGCACCGACCGCGACCGCGAGTACCGCGCCGCCGCCCAGTACCAGCACCGTCAGCCCGCACGCCACGGGCGCCCGGACGCCCCCGGCCACGAGCGCACCGAACCCGCTCCCCCGCGCCGCCGGCACGCCCGGCCATGCCGCGTGGGTGATCGCCACCCGGCCCGTCGCGGCAGCGACGGCCAGCGCGGCACAGCCCCGCCATGTGGAGTCGCCGACCACGTAGGCCAGCGCGGCGATGTCGGCCGACAACACGAGCGCCAGCGTGAGGACACCGAACGGCCCGATGTCCGAGCGGCGCATGATCTGCAGCGCTCGCTCGGCCGGAGCTCGGCTGCCCAGTGCGTCGGCCGTGTCGGCCAGGCCGTCCAGGTGCAGCCCCCTGCTGAGCAGCACGAGCGAGGCGATGCCGAGCACGGCCGCGAGCAAGGCGGCGCCGGGCTGGCGCGCGAGCACAGCCGCCACCGGCACACCGGCCAGAGCGCCGAGAACCGCGCCGAGGAGCGGCAGCCAGCACACCGCCCGCGCGGCGCGCTGACGGTCCGCGTCGCCGTGCCAGGATCGCGGCACCGGCAGGGCCGTGAACATCGTGACGGCCAGCCGCAGCCCACCGCGATCAGCGGACGCGCTCATCGCAGCCGTTGCGCGATCCCGGCAGTGACCAGCCAGACCTCGTCGGCGCTCGCGGCGAGCCGCTGGTTGAGCAGGCCCAGGGCGTCGCGGAACAGCCGGCCCGACGGGGAGTCCGGCACGATCCCGCTGCCGACCTCGTCGGTGACCGCTACCACGCGGCGTTCGGTGGCGGCCCAGGCCCCGACGGCCCGGTCGATCTCGACGGACAGGAGGTCCTGGGCGCCGGCCTCGCCGGTCCAGACACCTGCGCGCTCCATGACGACGCTCAGCCAGGCGGTGACGCTGTCGACGAGCACCGCGGTGCCGTCCGCGGCGAGCACGGTGGCCAGATCGGTCGTCTCGACCGTGTTCCAGCCGGCCGGGCGCCGCTGCCGGTGCCGGATGATGCGCTCGGCCCATTCGTCGTCGGCCGGATCGCGGACCGCCGTCGCGACGTAGTCCACGGCCGGTTCGTCGCGCAGCAGCAACTCCGCGTGCACGGACTTGCCTGAGCGCGCGCCGCCCAGGACCAGCACCCGTCGGCCGCCGTCGGACACGGCGTCAGGCCCCGCCGCTGTGCGTGATCTTGTCCGTGACACCGGCGCTGTCGAACGTCGCGACCTCGCGCAGGATGCGGGCTGCGCTCTGGACGAGTCCGAGCGACAGCGCGGCGCCCGAGCCTTCGCCCAGGCGCAGGTCGAGATCGACGAGCGGGCGCAGCCCCAGGTGCGCGAGCGCGTGAGTGGCACCGGGCTCGGAGGACCGATGCCCGGCGATCATCGCGGCAGTGCTCTCGGGCGCGAGCGCGGTGGCGACCACGGCGGCCGCTGCGGCGATCACGCCGTCGAGGATGACCGGTGTGCGCAGCGCAGCCGCGCCGAGCAGGAAGCCCACGAGCGCCGCGTGTTCCAAGCCACCCACGGCGGCGAGGGCACCGACCGGGTCGGCCGCAGTGGGCCGATGACGATGCAGCGCTGCCTCGATCACCTCGACCTTGTGCGCGAGCATCGCGTCGTCGATACCGGTGCCGCGGCCGGTGACCTGCGCCACGGACGCTCCGGTGAACACCGCGATCAGCGCCGCCGACGCGGTGGTATTGGCGATGCCCATGTCACCGCTGAGCAGGCAGCGGTTGCCGGCAACGACGAGGTCGCGCGCGAGATCGATCCCGACCTCGATCGCCGCGACGGTCTCCGCGCGGGTCATCGCGGCCTCGACAGTCATATCGCGCGTGCCGCGCCGGATCTTGCGCGGCAGCAGGCCGGGCACCGCGTCGAGTTCGGCATCGACGCCGACATCGACGACGACCACCTCGGCCCCGACCTGCCGGGCGATCGCGTTGATGACCGCGCCGCCGGACAGGAAGTTGGCCACCATCTGCGCGGTGACCTCCTGGGGCCACGGGGTGACACCCTGGGCGTGAACGCCGTGATCAGCCGCGAACACGGCGACCGCCGCCGGCTCGGGCAGCGGGGGTGGGCATTGCCCGGCCAGCCCGGCCAGCTGGATCGAGACGTCCTCGAGGACGCCCAACGAGCCGCGCGGCTTGGTGAGGTTGTCCTGCCGGGCCACCGCGGCGGCAACCGCGCTTGCGTCGAGTGGCCTGATCGCCGCAACTGTGTCGTGGATGAGTCCGGGTCTGTCTCTCATACGAGCTCCTTCAGGGCCGCGGCGAAAGCCGTCGACGTATCGTGATCGCGCACCGCGACCCGCAGCCAGCCCGGACCCAGGCCGGGGAATGTGTGCCCGCTACGGACCGCGAATCCCTTGCTGCGCAAGGCGGAGTGGGCCTCGTCGAGGTCAATGTGGATGAGGACGAACGAGGCTTGCGGATCCGGGACGACGCGGATTCCGGGAAGTGCCGCGAGCAGCCCCACGAGATGCCCCCGCTCGTGCGCCAGGCTGTGCGCCCAGGCCGTCGCCTCGGCCACGGCGTCATCGGCGCTGCAGGCGGCGCAGGCGGCAAGTGCCGGGGCAGACACCGCCCAGTGCGGTTGCACCCGCTCGAGGGTCGCCACCACGCCCGGGTCGGCGAGCAGGTACCCGGCCCGCAGGCCGGCGAGCCCCCACATCTTGGTGAGGCTGCGCACGACGATCACCCCCGCCAGGTTGCCTTCTGCGGCAAGGGATTCCGGCTCGCCCGGCACGCAGTCGGCGAAGGCTTCGTCGACGACGAGCAGGCGTCCGGGCCGCGCCAGCGCCCGCAGGGCCTGCGCTGGGTGCAGGACGGACGTCGGGTTGGTGGGGTTGCCGAGGACGACGAGGTCGGCCGTCGCCGGCACCGCAGCCGCGTCGAGCGTGAACGGCCAGCTGAGCACGACTCGCTCCACGCCATGACCCGCTGCGCGCAGGGCGAGCTCCGGCTCGGTGAACTGCGGGTGCACGACGACCGCGTGCCGGGGCGCCAACGCGCGCGCGATCAGCACGAACGCCTCGGCAGCGCCCGCGGTCAGCAGCACCTCGTCCTCGGTACGGCCGTGCCGGGCGGCCACAGCCGCGCGGGCCGCCGAACCGTTCGGGTAGCGGGACAGGTCGACGGCGGCAAGCCGGCTCGCCAGCCACGCCGGCGGCGTGCCCGGGCGCACGTTCACAGCCAGGTCGACCAGCCCCTGCGCCAGGTCCCTGTCGCCGTGGTGGCGCAGCAGTGCCTCGGCAGGTTCGTAGGGCCGCACGACGGTACTCATGCGGGCGCGCTGCGCGCGGCGACGCAGGCGGCGACGAACCGGTCGGCGACGCCGGGGTTTCCCGCCCAATGCAAGTGCAGGTACGAGGCGTGCACGTTGCCCCGCACGACGCCCTCGGCAACTGTCCCGGTGTCCTGGCGCCACTGCCAGGCCGCTCGCGCAGGCGCGCCGGGCAGGCACGCTGTGCGGTGGAACTCGTGCCCGTGTACGCGTGTCCCGGCCGGCGCGAGCACCGAGTCGTGCGGCGCCACGGCGTCTCGGTAGCCGAGGGTGAGCCGGTCGGTCATCGCCGCGTCGACGTCGAGTACACCGCACATCGGCCGGCGGTCCAGCGATCTGGCGAGGTACAGCAGCCCGGCACACTCTGCCGCGATGGGCACATCCCGGCGCGCGAGCTCGGCGACTGCCGCCCGCATCGGTTCGTTGGCCGACAGGGTGGCGGCGTGTGCCTCGGGGAAGCCGCCCCCGATCACCAGGCCGTCGACGTCGGCGGGCAGGCGCTCGTCGCGCAGCGGATCGAAGGGGACGACCTCGGCGCCCGCTGCCGCGAGCAGTTCGCCCTGCTCGGTGTAGCCGAAGGAGAACGCCGCACCGCCGGCCACGGCCACCCGCACCGGCCGCGCCGGCTGTGGCGTGCCCGCCCGCTCGGCGGCGGTGTCCGAACCACAGTCAAGTGCGGCGGCAGTGCGCGCCAGCCGCACGATCGCGTCCAGGTCGACATTCGCGCCGACTACCTCGCCGAGTGCGGCGACGGTCCGCCCGGCCTCTGCCGTGCGCTCGGCTGCCGGGATCAGCCCCAGGTGCCGCGACGGAGTCTCCAGCGCGGCGTGGCGCGGCACCGCGCCGAGCACGGCCACGCCGGACTCGGCGAGTGCGTCGGTGAGGATCTGCCGGTGCCGCCGCGACCCGACCCGGTTGAGGATCACCCCGCCGAGACGCACCGACGGGTCGAACGCCGCGAAGCCGTGCACGAGTGCGGTCACCGAACGGCCCATCCCGGTGGCGTCGACGACCAGCACTACCGGTGCGCCCAGCAGCGCCGCGACGTGCGCGGTCGACGCGAACCCGCCGCGCCCGGTCATGCCGTCGAACAGCCCCATGACACCCTCGACGACTGCGATGTCGGCCGGCGCGGGCGTCGTCGCGCCGTGCACGAACAGCGGCTCGATCCGCTGCTCGCCGACGAGCCACGGGTCCAGATTGCGCCCGGGGCGCCCGGCCGCGATCGCGTGGTAACCGGGATCGATGTAGTCGGGCCCGACCTTGTGGCCGGAGACGGCCAGCCCGCGCCCGCGCAACGCCGACAGCAGGCCGGTGGCCACGGACGTCTTGCCGTGCCCACTCGCCGGTGCCGCGATCACCACCCGGGGGATGCTCACCATCGCCTCAGTCGCTCCGCTTCGTCGCTCGTCGGTGCCTGTCGCTGCTCACCACTCGATGCCCCGCTGACCCTTCTGACCGGCGTCCATAGGGTGCTTGATCTTCGTCATCTCGACCACGAGGTCGGCCGCCTGGATCAGGGCCGGGTCGGCGCCGCGCCCGGTGATGATCACGTGCTGGTGACCGGGGCGATCGGCGAGTGTCTCGATCACCTCGGCGACCTCGACCCAGCCCCATGTCATCGGGTAGGTGAATTCGTCGAGCACGTAGCAGCCGAACTTCTCGGCCGCGAGATCACGCTTGATCTGGGCCCAGCCCTCGCGAGCATCGCGAGCTGACCTGTCAGCATCCTCGTCCAGACGCTCGCGCTGGATCCAGGACCAGCCCTCCCCCATCTTGTGCCACTCGACCGGCGCGCCCTCGCCGCTGTGCTCGTGCACCCGGCCGAGGGCCCGGAACGCCGCCTCCTCGCCAACCTTCCACTTGGCGCTCTTGACGAACTGGAACACACCCACCGGCCACCCCTGGTTCCAGGCGCGCAGCGCGAGCCCGAACGCGGCGGTCGATTTCCCCTTCATCTCGCCGGTGTGCACGATCAGCAACGGGCGGTTGCGGCGCTGCCGCGTGGTCAAACCGTCGTCGGGAACAGTGGTGGGAAAGCCCTTCGGCATCAGCCGGCCTCCTTCAGGATCCGTACCGACTCGGCCAGCTCCCCGGCCGCCAGCTCGCCCAGTTCGAGGCAGCGGCCACCCAGAGCGGCAGCGAGCCGAGCGGCCAGGCCGAGCCGGACCGGCCCCGACTCGCAATCGAGGACGACGGTGGCGACGCCGTCGCGGGCGAGCAGGTGCGCGGCGAGCGTCGGGTCACCGCCCGCGGTGTAGCGGCCGTCGGTGACGAGCACGACCAGCGCGCGCCGCTGCGGGTCGCGCAGCCGCTCGAGATAGAGCGTCTCGTGCGCCTTCAGCAGCCCCGCGGTCAGTGGCGTCCGGCCGCCGGTCGGCATGACGGTGAGCCGCGCCGCAGCCGCGTCGACCGAGGATGTGGGCGGTAGCAGCAGCGTCGCCTCGGTGCCGCGGAAGGACACCAGACCGACCTTGTCACGGCGCTGGTAGGCATCGAGCAGCAGCGACACGATGGCGCCCTTGACCACACCCATCCGCCGCCGCGCCGCCATCGACCCGCTCGCATCGACCACGAAGAGGACCAGGTTCCCCTCGCGGCCCTCGCGGCGGGCCTCGCGCAGGTCGTCGCGGCGCAGCACCAGCCCGGGCCGGGTGCCGCGACCCCGGCTGCCCTGGTGCGGCGCGGCCGCGGAGATGGTGGCGACGACGTGGATGCCGCGCAGCCGTCCACTGGGCCGGACGGCCCCGATCACCTGTCCGGAGTCGGTCTCGGCGCGCGAACGTCGCCCGGCCGCCCCGGTGCCCAGCCCGGGCACCTCCAGACGGCGGGCGCGGAACAGGGCCGACGGTGCGGCGGTCTGCTCGCGGGCGGCGGGCGCCGGCGGGCCCCCTTGGTCGAGTGAGGTATCTCCTTGATCAGAGACGGGCACTTCTGCCGTCTCTGATCTTCGCGATCCGTCACTCAACGGGGGGGCGGAGGGTTCACCTGACCCGGGGCCGTCCGGAACGGGGTCGGGGTCGGGGTCGGGGCCGTCCGGGTCGGGGCCGGGGTCCTGGTCCGCTGCTGCGCCCGCCTCGCGCAGGGCGTCGTCGAGCTGCTGCTCGTCCAGGCCCGGCGCGTCGAAGGGGTTGCGGCGGCGGCGGTGCGGGAGGGCCAGGCGCGCCGCGGCCCGGACGTCCTCGGCCGCCACGACGGCCCGGCCGTGCCAAGCGGCGTGCGCCACCGCGGCCCGTGCCGTGACGATGTCGGCGCGCAGGCCGGCGACGTCGAACGCGGCACACACCGTCGCGATCTGGTGCAGCGCGTCGTCGGCCAGCTCGACCGACGGCAACCGCTCCCGAGCGGCCGCAATGGAGGCAGCGAGCACGGCCTCGTCCACGGCGAAGCGGGCAGCAAACGCCGCGGGGTCGGCGTCGAAGGACATCCGGCGGCGCACCACCTCGGTGCGCAGCGACGGATCCCGCGGCGCCGCCACCTCGACGCTGAGCCCGAAGCGGTCGAGCAGCTGCGGGCGCAGCTCACCCTCCTCGGGGTTCATCGTCCCGACCAGCAGGAACCGCGCGGCGTGGCGGACCGAGACGCCCTCGCGCTCGACGTAGCTGGTGCCCAGCGCGGCGGCGTCGAGCAGCAGGTCGACGAGGTGGTCGTGCAGCAGGTTGACCTCGTCGACATAGAGCACGCCGCGGTGCGCGGCCGCGAGCAGGCCCGGCTCGAAGGACTTCACGCCCTCGGTCAGCGCCCGTTCGATGTCGAGGGACCCCGCCAGGCGATCCTCGGTGGTGCCCACCGGCAGCTCGACCAGCCGGGCGGCGCGCACCCGCAGCGGCCCGTAGGCCGGGTGCGGGCCGTCGGGGCACTGCGGGTCCGGGGTGGCCGGGTCGCAGGAGAACCGGCAGCCCGGCACGACCACGACCGGCGGGAGCACCGACGCGAGCGCACGCACCGCGGTCGACTTGGCGGTGCCCTTCTCGCCCCGCACCAGCACCCCGCCGACGGCGGGCGAGACGGCGTTGAGGACCAGCGCCAGCCGAAGATCGTCCATGCTGACCACGGCACTGAACGGGAACGACGTCACGATCACTTCCGATCCAGCAGGTGTCCACGCCTGCTGACGGCGACGACCACCGGCCGGTGGACCGGTGGCACGGATGCCGATGTCCTGGCTCCCGGCCGCACGGCCGGTCACAGTGGCGGGACCGCCCCGGAATTGGGCCGCTGGCCCGCACCGGTGTTCCTCCGCATCCGTCCGCCAGATGCTCTCACACAGCGCCGAATCGGGCATCGGGCAGACTGCTCGGCGTGCCTCGTCTGCCGGTGATCGTCGTCGGACTCGGCGCTGACGGTTGGGCCGGTCTGGGGCCACGGGCGACGGAGGCGTTGCGGGCCGCCGAGGTCGTGCTCGGCAGCGAACGGCAGCTGAGCCTGCTCGCCGCCGAGGTGTCCGCGACCCGTCGATCGTGGCCGACGCCGCTGTTACCTGCGCTGCCCGGCATCCTCGACGAGCATCGGGAACGGCGAGTGGCGGTGCTGGCCAGCGGTGACCCGATGTTCTTCGGTATCGGCTCGTCCCTGGTGT
>QHCC01000126.1:13479-13696 GCA_003243915.1 Pseudonocardiales bacterium
CGTCGATGTCGCTGGCCTGCGCGCGGCTGGGATGGGCCGTCGAGGACATCGACGTGATCAGTGCAGTCGGGCGCCCGATCGAGACACTGCACCCCAGCGTCGCACCCGGGCGGCGCGTCCTGGTGCTGCTCAGCGAGGCGGACGGGGCACAGCGGGCGGTCGGGCTGCTGTGCGCGCGCGGCTATGGTGCGAGCCCCGTCGTCTTACTCGAACAGCT
>QHCC01000127.1 GCA_003243915.1 Pseudonocardiales bacterium
TGGCGCGCCCGGGACGTGGTCGGTCACCTGGTCGAGTGGTTCCCGGACTTCCTTAAGAGCGCGACCGGCCTGGTGCTCGACCGCGGCCCGTCGCCGGAGGAGGACCCGGTCGCCGCCTGGCAGGTGCACGCCGACGCGGTGCAGCGGCTGCTCGACGGGCCGGAGGCGGCCACCCCCTTCCGGCACCCGATGGTGGGGGAGATGCCGCTGCCGGACGCGGTCGACCGGTTCTACACCTCGGACGTGTTCATGCACACCTGGGACCTGGCCCGCGCCACCGGCCAGGACGAGCGGCTCGACCCGCAGACCTGCGCCGATCTGCTCGCCGGGATGGCGCCGATCGAGGAGCTGATGCGGTCCTCGGGGCAGTACGGGCCCCGCGTGCCGGTGCCGGGCGACGCCGACGTGCAGACCCGCCTGCTCGGCTTCATCGGTCGCGACCCACTGCGCGGCAGGGAATGAGGCCGTTCGCAGGTGAGGGTGTAGCGGTGAGCGCGTCGGTCACTCGGTAGGGGTCGAGGTCCTCCGATGATGGAGGTTCCTACGCCGCCCGTCTGGAAGACCTCGACATGCTTGACGCGACTCTCTCGACCCCAGATCGGGATCGCTTCTGTCTGCCGAGCCGAACTGACCAAGATCATCACCTCGATCAGCAGCGGTGTCCTGAAGCCGCTGACTGAGCTGATCACCCTCGGCCGGACCCGGCGCCGCGGATCCGCTGACGTGCTGGCCTACTTCGACCGCGGCACCAGCAACGGACCCACCGAGGCGATCAACGGCCGCCACGAACACCTCCGCGGCACCGCGCTGGGATTTCGCAACCTGGCCACCTACATCTGGCTGTGTCAACTTCAGTTGGCCCACCTGAGGCGGCCCGATCTGGATCCGGTCTTGCCGCGCGATGAGCCGTGCGAGGCCCGAATCGCTCTGTCAGCTTGTCCAGCGTGACCATGCCATCGCTGGCTGATGACGTCGTCGTCCTGCGGCCCTGGGGGGATATCCCTCAGCAGCTAGCAGCGTTCGGCGACCCCGTGTTCGACAACCTCTCGGGCTGGGCTTCGCGTACTCATAGCGAGGCTTCGGATAAGTCACTTCCCGGACCCGCCACCGACCAGCCTAGAACGGACCTCGCCGCGGTGTCTTGACACAGCGGGGTGCCATCTTCGGCCGGCGGAGGTGCCCGACCGGCAGCGTAGGCGCGTAGCCGCGACAGCGGCATGAGCGCCCGGGCGCGCCGAGCGGGAAACGCTCGGCAGCCATGCCATCAGCGGTGTGTGCGTTCTTTGCGTCAGGCTGAAGTCATCCTGGGTTGGAGGTCAAGCAATCCCGTCGGCAGGCGGTCGGCCCATTAGGCGAGACCGTCCGTCACGCGCACCATTTGAGCGGAGGCGGACGGTTGGCCGTCCGCTGAGCGAGTCGAGCTACTGGACGAGTGGAGCGATCGCGAGGTGGAGGTCGGTGAGGGATGTGCCGTGGACGTACGCCTCGACCTGGTTGCCGGCAGTGACGTCGATGCTGGTCGTGCCCTGCCTGGCGGTGAGCTGGGTGCAGGTCGGCTCGGATGACTGAGTCCACGCGACGACGGACACTTGATGGGGCCCGGGGGTCGTCGGGAAGATGGAGTAACTGGTCGAGATGCCTTCGATGTCCCCGTTGAACAGGTATGGGACGCCCTTCGTCTTGGGGTCGCCGTTGAGCGGTGGGACGCAGGAGTTGTCGATCATCAGGTACAACCCGCCGTTGGCGCCGGCCAGTGAGGTGGTGTCGACGAGGATCTCGCCCTGTCCGGCCGGAGCCGGCGGCGCCACCGGGGCCTTGGTGCCTTGGCTGTCGCCCTTCTCCACGCGAGGACTGAAGCTGAGGCCGGCCAGCGGGCCCGTTCCCAGTGCGTTGCCGGAGTCGGCCGTGAGCACCCAGCTGATCTGTGGATGAGAGCCATCGTCTTGGGCGCCCCCGATGCCCTGCACGTCGGCTTTGTCCGCCACCGGGTCCGCACCCGCGGGCAGGGCGTAGATCTCGACGATCGGCTGGGCGAGCGAGCCTGACGGCACGTGCGGGATGAAGTACGCCGACGCCGATCCGTAGGCCACGTTCGTCGCTATCGGCGTTGCCTTCTGGCCGGTGAGCCGCACGTCGTAGACGTCCAGCGCCGGTCCCGCGACCGACTTCGGGTCGAAGAGGTTGACGATCCGCATGCGCATCTGGGCGAGCGACCCCGATGACGACGAGCTGGGCGCACCGCTTTCGCCAGGGGGCGAATGCGGGCCCGAGGTCAGCCGGCCCGTTGGTGGACCCGCAGCGGGATGCCCGCTGGAGGAGCTGGAGCAGGCCGCGAGCAGGCAGCTGGCCAGCGCTGCGACACAGACCGCAGTGAGTCGGGCGGACGTGTTCATGAGGTCTCCTGGTGCTCGAGAAGTTCGGCGTCGGATTCAGTCCAGACCTGGTCGGTAACGTCTCGGTAATTCCGGCGCGCTGATCAACACTGAGGGGCCGTCTGGTAGTGACTGCGTGGGCTCGAAATCCCGTCGACGCGGCTGGCGCTCTAGGCGATCACGACCGCGATCACCGCTGCCCGCCGGCATGCGCGTGCGGAGGTGGTCTTGAGGCTTGGCCGCGCGGCGCCTCACTGGAGCGGTTCCTACTCGTAGCTAGACCGGTCGATCCCGTCCGGATGCATCCGCTTGTGTTCGGCAGTCAGCGCCGAACACAAGCGATGCGAGGAACTCAAGTGTCTCGCCCTTGAAGGCCCCTGCATGTTCGACGAAAGAAACCGCGACAGCGTTCTCAACGTAGGTGTCCCCCGCTCGCAGGGCCTGATCCACCAGATCGAGGAGGCGGGCGGCTAACTCGCCGTTATTGGCGTGGAACTGCTCGACGGCAAGGCGGAGAAGATCTGCCATCAACAGGTGAAGCAGCATCTTGCCGTCGATGTCGAGGTTCTCGGACAGAAGTGGTTCGGCCTCCGGAACACGCTCACGCAGAAGCTCGGCGAACTGCTCGACGCACATTGCCAAAGCGGCAATGGTGTCAGGTCGTACAACGCGGCAATCCGACGCAATCGGAGGTAGTTCTCCTCCCGTGTTGCGCTCGTTCCCACTCGCCAGCGACCGCACTGTCATCGGCAACGCCATGAGCGGACGTTCCGACGCGCCATTGAGTACCGCGACTCACACGACTGCGCCATGGCACTTGCACCGGGCGTCAGGAAGCTGTCACCGGAGTGCGCCGGGATCCGATATCGGACTAATGGTCCGATCGTGGTGATCGACTTGATGTTTGCCACCTGGCGGGAGGATGGTGGAGACGGGTTCTCGCGCCTCCATCCCCCCGAGTTGGCGCCGAGCCCCGACAGGTTCCCGGCTGGCTTCGGCGAAGTGGCTGACCGGGAACGTCGCCAGCGAACCCCAGGATCAGGTCCGGGTTGTCGTGGCCACGCCCCCGCTGGTCGTCCCCCAGGCGTTACCGCTCGCGGTCACCACGAATCGGTACTGATAGTTGGGCACGGAGATGAAGCCGACCGTGAAGACGCCGTACCAATCGGTGACACGTAGCAGCATCGTCTGCCAGGCGCCGTGGAGGTTTCGCTGCAGGTAGACGGTTCGCTTCGGGCTGCGGACGGTGCCGGTGGCACTACCCTGCTTGACCAGGCCGTTGATGTACACGGCTGAGCCCTTACGCGATGCCGCTGCGTAGGCGTAGGACAGGTACTTGCCGTTGACCAGGGGCGATCCGGTCAGCCGGCCTACGTCTGCCAACGAGCCATTGAAGACGTCGGCATCCACGCCTCCGACGATGCCGGGGACGGTAGCCGCATCCGTGTGCTGCCAGAACGTCCAGTTCGCCCAACCGAGCGGCAGCGGTGTGGGCGAGCCGTTGTAGTGGGCGATGGACAGCGGGGAACTCCCGAACGTCGTGTTGTTGCCGGTGCAGGGATCCCACCAGAAGTTGTTGGTGTAGATCGTCGGCGCCCGACCGATCCGCGCGTGCACCCGGTCGACGAAGCTGCGCAGCCACGTCGACATCTGTGTGGGCGTCAGTCCCCAGCACGCGTCGGAGACTCCGCTGCCGCTGTAGGGCCACTCGATGTCGATCATCGGCGGCAGGGTGCGGCCGTCGGACGCGACGGGAGCGACGGTGAGCAACTTGTCCGCCTGCGCGACCGCATCGTTGGAGTCAGGACGTACGTAGGCGTAGGCGCCGACGTAGAGCCCCGCCTGTTTCGCGGCCTGCGCGTCGGACTGGTAGTACGGATTGACGTAGGTGGTGCCCTCGGTGGCCTTGACGTAGGCGAACTCGACGCCCGAACCCGCGACGGCGGTCCAATCGATGGCCGCGCCGTTGGAGTGTTGGTAGCTCGCGACGTCGATGCCGTTGACCGGGTAGGACGCCGCGTTCGTCGTCGCCGCCCGAGGGGTTGCCGGCGCCGCCCCCGGCACCGCACCGGCGTGCGCCCGCCCTCCACCTCGCGGCACGGCAGGTCCCGACGGCAGCGCGCGCGCCGACGACGGGCCGGTGAGTCCGGTTAGTCCGAGAACCGCGCACGCCGCGAGGGCACCCGCTCTGCTCATCCGGTTTCGCAGCATGACGAAGATCCCATCCGAGAGGAATTCGAGCCACTGCGATCACAGCACTCTGCGGGCAGCCTCTGCGTTACAGGCACATCGCGTGATCGTCGTCTCGCAACACCGCGGCACGAGACTATCGCAGCAGTCCCGTGGGGCCGGCGAACCGAGCAGCAGTTGAGTACTGCCGGTTCGCCGCCCGCTCAGGCTCGACGGGCCGCTCGAACCCGCTGATCATGCTCTGCGAGAGCGTTCACGATCACCGCGCCGGCGGTGACCCAGGCGTTACGGGTCGGCGCCGCCAGGGCGGTCCAGCGGATCGGGCCGCCGGCGGCGATCTGCGGGTCGTAGGGAACCTCGACGACGGCGCGGGTGCGTGCCGCGAAATGGCCCAGCAGCTGTTCCCGGACCGCCTTGTCGGTGGTGGGGTCCGCGGCGGTCAGGACGGTCACAGCGTTGCGGGCGAGTTCTTCGCGGCCGGTCTGAGCAAGGTGGTCGAGCACCCACGACCCGCTGTAGCCGACGTCACGCTGGTAGGTCGACACGAGGACGACCAGATCAGCGGCGTTCACGGCGGCCTGCCAGTTCGGCGAACGGACGTTGTTGCCGGTGTCGACGACGATCATGCGGTAGAAGCGCTGCAGGACCGTGTGCAGCCGCTGGAATTCCAGCTCGCCGATCTGAGCCATGTTGGACGGGTTGTCGTCGCTGACCAGCGCGTCGAAGTGCGCGTCGGCCTGGGGCCGGACGTAGTAGCTGAGGTCGCCGACGCGGGCATCGAAGCGTTCGAAGGCCGCCAGGTCAGTGAGCAGGTCCCAGACCGTCGCCTGCTGCTCGTCCGGATTGGTGACACGCACAGCGAGCGTGCCGCGGGTCTCGTTGTCGTCCCAGCCGACGACGTAGCCACCCCGATTGGCTCCGAAGGCAGCGGACAGGCAGATGGTGGTGGGGGTCTTGCCGGCGCCTCCCTTCGGCTGAATGACCACCACGGTCATGGGGCGGGAGAAGCCGCGTTGGATGTCGATGATGGCCTGGCGCGCGGCAAGCTCGGTGGGCGCCGCCTGGAGCTTGACCAGTCCGCCGCTGAGCCCGCGCACCCGCCCGCGCCAGCCCCAACTTGCCGGCGCCTCGGCCACCGACCTGCGGTTGGGGACGAGGAGGTCCTCTGGCCGCGGAACGGGTGGCGCCTGGACGGGGGCGTTCGCATAGGCCTGCTGGTCCGGGGCGGCCGGAGGGGCGTAGCGCTGCATCTGGTCCGGCACGTACGGCGCATACGGCGCCGCCGCCACGTTCTGCGGTATGTCCTGCGGCGTCGCGTTGTACGGGGCCACGTACTGGGGAGCGCCGTACTGCGACGCGACGTACTGCGAAGCGACCCCCTGCGGAGCCCCGTACTGCGAATCGACCTCCTGCGGAGCCCCGTACTGCGGCGACTCGTACTGCAGAGACCCGTACTGCAGAGACCCGTACTGCCGAGCCACCTCCTGCGGGGCCACGTATGCCGGAGCCACCGGAGCGTCCTGGGTTGCCGGGTACGGCGCAGGCGCGTCGTGCGACGACATGTCCTGCCGAGCCACGTCCTGCCGAGCCACGTCCTGTGGCGTCGATTGGTAGGCGTGGGCGCCAGTGGAGGTGTCGGGCGGTGGCTGACCGGTCGGCGGCGCCTGCGGCGCAGTAGCGAGCCACTGCGGCGTCGCGACGTACTGGGGAGCAGCAGCAGGCTCAGGCCGCAGCGCGAACGGCGGCGGCCGATCGGGCACGTCCGGCGCCACGGGCGGCGGTATGGCGCTGTCGTCAGGCAGGGGCACGTAGGGCGGTGGCGCTTCACTCTGAGGGGCTGCCGCCGGCGCCCACGGATCGGCCGAGTACGCAGGCTCCGGAGCCGCCGGTGGGCTCTCGTGGATGTCGTCGGCCGAGTTGTCGGGGTGGCTCGAACCGTCGCTCATGTGTCCTCCTCGTTGCCCGACGGCTAACCGGGACAGCTCGCCAAGAATCCCCGTCGTGGTCAGCTATTCGGAGCCGGTGTCGCATCGAGCACCGCACTACAGGCAGCTCGGCCCGGTCAGCATGCGCAATTACCGTACCTGCCCGGAGCCCTCCGCGATTCCGCAACGCCCTTTTCGAGCGCCTCAGGGAGGGTGCCCGGACGGGCATACGCAGCCGTGACTCGGACGCCACAAACCGGTGAATGTTTGATCAGCGCGAGCTCCTTGACGGGCGTCCATCGTGGTCGTGGCGGCCTACGAACACATCGCGTCGAACAGCGTACGGAGTGTCCATGATCGCGCCAGCGAGCAGCGTGGGTCAGACTTATCGCGCAGCGCCCGGAGGACCATCCTTCACGTAGCTGGCACAACCTAGATGACGATCGTGCGCTAGGTGTCTCTGCCCCGGAATTCCGGAGGGTGCGATCGGTGGGCGCTGCAGGGATCGAACCTGCGACCGCTCGGGTGTAAACCGAGAGCTCTCCCGCTGAGCTAAGCGCCCGTGGCCCGCCGCCGCGCGGCCCGGCTCAGGGTACCGGCCGCAGCGCATCCAATCGGGCCGTACCGTTGTCTGGTGCTGAGGATGCTGCGCCAACCCCGCTACGCGGCGCTGTCGCTCCTCATGCTCGTCGTCGCCGGTGCGTGCGTGGCCGCCGGCACCTGGCAGATCGCTCGCCTGCACGGCAAGGCCGGGGCGAACGCCGAACTGCGCCGCAACGCCCACGCCGCCTCGGTGCCGCCGGCGGCCCTGCTCCCGCTCGTCGGTGCGCCCGACGCGCCGCCGCCGCCGCATCGCGTCGAGTTCCGCAGTGTGCAGGTCACCGGCACCTACGATGCGAGCCACCAGGGTCTCGTCCGCCAGCGCACCGTCGACGACGACAGCGGCTTTCTGGTCCTCACCCCGCTGCGTACCAAGGGTGCCACGCTGCTCATCGTGCGCGGGTTCGTCTCCGACTCGAACGCCACCGTCACGGCTCCGGCGATCCCCCCGCCGCCGAGTGGAACGGTGACGGTGGCCGCTCGCGTCCAGCCGGGCGAGGCGCGTCACGATCAGGCTGCCGAACTGCACGGTGGCCAGCTCGGGTCGATCAACCCGGTTGACCAGGCCCGCCGCATCGGGGGGCCCGTGTTCGACGGCTACGCCGAGCTGCGCTCCGGCCAGCCGGGCAGCGCCGGACTCATCGCGATACCGAGCCCCGACCTGTCCAACCCGGCCGGCGGCGCCATCGAACCGCAGCACGTCGCCTACATCATCCAGTGGTACCTGTTCGCGCTCCTTGCCCTGGCCGCGCCGATTGCGATGGTGCGCGCCGAGACCCGGCACAGCGAAGAGGGCGACGTCGACGAGGTGACGACGGCAGTCGTCGAGCAGCTGACCGTGGCTCCCGCACAGGACCGGGCTGCCAAGCTCGCCGACCGTTACGGCCGCGCGGTGCGCCGATGAGAGCCGAGGAGTGGGACGAGCGATACCGCGCGGCCGAGCTGGTGTGGGGGGCGCGACCGAACCGCTGGGTCGAACGCGAGCTGGCCGACCTGCCGCCCGGACGGGCCCTGGACCTGGCCTGCGGCGAGGGCCGTAACGCACTGTGGCTGGCCGCGCGCGGCTGGCAGGTGAGCGCGCTGGACTTCTCGGCAGTCGCCCTCGACAAGGGCCGCACCCTGGAATCGAGCCAGGACCCGGCGGCGCCTCGGGTCGCCTGGGTGCATGGCGACGCGACGTCCTACCGAGCTGGCCAGCCGTTCGACCTGGTGCTGCTGTGTTACCTGCACCTTGCCCCGACCGACTGGGCCGCGGCACTGAGTTGTGCTGTGCGGGCACTCGCGCCGGGAGGCACCCTGCTCGTGATCGGCCACGACTCGACGAACATCGCCGACGGCGTCGGCGGGCCGCAGGACCCAGCCGTGCTGTTCACCGCGGCCGAGGTGGCAGCGGACCTAGCCGGTGCCGGTGCCGGTGCCGGTGCCGCGCTGGTGGTCGACCGGGCCGAGGCGGTGCACCGTCACGTCGACGGCGCCGACCGACCGGCGATCGACGCTCTCCTACGTGCCCACCGCGGCTGATCGCGCGCGGTAGACCCGCGGATGACGTCGTCCCACGGGCAGGCACCACGCTCCGCGACGTCGCGACGTCGCGACGTCGCGACGTCGCGGCGGGCTGGCCCTACAGCTTGGCGATTGCGTCGCGCCATTCCTGGGCATCGCGGCCCTCGCCGGGGCCGTTCATCTCGGCGAAGCGGACGATGCCGCTCTTGTCGACGAGGAACGTGCCGCGGTTGGCGAATCCGGTCACCTCGTTGAACACCCCATAGGTCCTGGCCACCGCGCCGTGCGGCCAGAAGTCCGACAGCAGCGGGAAGTCGTAGCCCTCGCGCTCACTGAAGACCTTGTGCGCGTACGGCGAGTCGACACTCACCGTCATGACCTGCACGTCGTCGTTCTGGTAGCTCGGGAGATCATCACGAACCTCGCGCAGCTCGCCGGTACAGATGCCGGTGAACGCGAGCGGGTAGAAGACCACCAGCGCCGCCCGGGAGCCGCGGAACGAGGACAGGGTCACCTCCTCGTTGTTCTGGTCGCGCAAGGTGAAGTCCGGGGCCTCGTCCCCGACCGCGATCATCGCTTGGCTCCACTCGACTTGCGCCCGGTCAGTCGGGCGGCGGACCATTCGGTTCCTGCGGTGGTGATCGACGTCTGCGACAGCCCCGCGACCGATGCGGCCTCGGCAATGTCGGATGGCTCGACGTAGCCCCCGCGTCCGCGCTTGGGCGTGAGCAACCAGATGAACCCGTCGTCGGCGAGTGGGCGGATCGCGTCCACCAGTAGGTCGCCGAGGTCGCCGTCGTCGGCGCGGTACCAGAGCAGGACCACGTCGACGACCTCGTCGGAGTCTTCGCTGACCAGCTCCTGTGCGGTGTGAGCCTCGATCAGGCCCCGCAATTCGCCATCGACGTCATCGTCGTAGCCGATCTCCATCACGACCATCGCGGTCTGGAAACCCATCCGTTGCGCAACACCCGGTCCGCTTGCGGACGGTGAGCTCGTGCTCACGGTGGCATCCTCCTGAGATTCGATCGGCGTAGGTAATCCAGCATTACCGCGCGGTAACTCTGCTCCAGACCCTAGCGGCTCGGGTTGGTGGACACTGGGGGGCGTGACACGAGACCGATTCAACATCATCACCGACGGCCTGCCGAGCCAGCTACCGGACATCGATCCCGAAGAGACCCGCGAGTGGATCGAGTCCCTCGACGCGGCGGTCGACTCCGACGGGCGCCAGCGGGCGCGCTTCCTGATGCTCAAGCTGCTCGAACGGGCGCGCGAACGTCAGGTCGGCGTTCCTGCGCTGCGCAGCACCGACTACATCAACACCATCCCGCCCGAGCGTGAGCCATGGTTCCCGGGCGATGAGGACATCGAGCGCCGCATCCGCGCCTACATCCGCTGGAATGCGGCGATCATGGTCTCGCGCGCGAACAAGACGGTCGGCGTCGGCGGACACATCGCCACCTACGCGAGCGCCGCGTCCCTCTACGAGGTCGGTTACAACCATTTCTTCCGCGGCAAGGACCTGGCCAGCGGCACCGGCGACCAGATCTACTTCCAGGGCCATGCCGCCCCCGGCATCTACGCCCGCGCCTACCTCGAGGGCCGCCTGACCGAGCGGCACCTCGACGGGTTCCGCCAGGAGAAGTCGCGCGCCCCCTACGGGTTGTCGTCCTATCCGCACCCGCGGCTGATGCCGGACTTCTGGGAGTTCCCGACCGTCTCGATGGGGCTCGGGCCCATCAGCGCCATCTACCAGGCCCGGTTCAACCGCTACCTGCACGCCCGCGGCCTGGCCGACACCTCCAACTCGCACGTGTGGGCCTTCCTCGGCGACGGGGAGATGGACGAGATCGAGTCGCTCGGCGCGATCGGCGTTGCCTCGCGCGAGGAGCTGGACAACCTCACGTTCGTCATCAACTGCAACCTGCAGCGCCTGGACGGACCGGTGCGCGGTAACGGCAAGATCATCCAGGAGCTGGAGTCCTACTTCCGCGGCGCCGGCTGGAACGTCATCAAGGTGATCTGGGGACGCGACTGGGATCCGCTGCTGGCCCGCGACGGCGCCGGCGTGCTCGTGAACCAGATGAACAGCACGCCCGACGGTCAGTTCCAGACCTACACCGTGGAGTCCGGGGCCTACATCCGCGAACACTTCTTCGGCGGCGACCCGCGGCTGCGCAAGATGGTCGAGGAGATGGGCGACGACGACCTGCGCAAGCTCTCGCGCGGCGGGCACGACTACCGCAAGGTGTACGCGGCCTTCGAGTCGGCGCGCGAGCACGTCGGCCAGCCCACGGTCATCCTCGCCCACACCATCAAGGGCTGGACGCTGGAGAGCTTCGAAGGGCGCAATGCCACCCACCAGATGAAGAAACTCACGCCGGCCGACCTGAAGGCATTCCGGGACCGGCTCTACCTGCCGATCTCCGACGAGGCGCTGGCCGCCGACCTGCCGCCGTACTACCACCCGGGCGAGAAGTCCGACGAGATCCAGTACATGAAGGAGCGCCGCGCCGCGCTCGGCGGCGCGGTACCCAAGCGGATCGTGCGGGCCAAGCCGTTGACGCTGCCGGGCGAGGCGGCCTACGCCGAGCTGCGCGCCGGATCTGGCAAGCAGCAGATCGCCACCACCATGGCGACAGTGCGGCTGTTCAAGGACCTGATGAAGGACAAGGAGATCGGCAGCCGGTTCGTGCCGATCATCCCAGACGAGGCCCGCACGTTCGGCTTGGATGCGATCTTCCCCAGTGCCAAGATCTACTCCCCGCACGGCCAGGAGTACGAGGCGGTCGACCGCGACATGCTGCTGTCCTACAAGGAGTCCAAGACCGGGCAGATCCTGCACGAAGGCATCAGCGAGGCCGGTTCGACGGCGTCCCTGACCGCGGCCGCGACGTCGTACTCCACGCACGGTGTGCCCATGATCCCGTTCTACATCTTCTATTCGATGTTCGGCTTCCAGCGCACCGGCGACCAGTTCTGGCAGCT
>QHCC01000128.1:0-178 GCA_003243915.1 Pseudonocardiales bacterium
TGCCGGTGGTGCTGCTCGAGGACGTCGCTGCGCTGATCGGCCTCGTTCTGGCCCTGCTCGGCGTGGGCCTGTCGAGCATCACCCACCAGGCGGTGTGGGACGGCATCGGTACCGTGGCGATCGGTGCCCTGCTGATCACGGTCGCGGTCATCCTCGTCATCGAGACGAAGAGCCTGCT
>QHCC01000128.1:211-3041 GCA_003243915.1 Pseudonocardiales bacterium
TCATCCACCTGCGCACGATGCACCTCGGGCCGGACGAACTGCTGGTCGGCGCGAAGATCTCGATGCCGGCCGACCTCGAGTTTCCCGCGGTGGCGGCGGCAATCGACGCGGCTGAGGAGAGGGTGCGTGCGGCCGTCCCGTCTGCACGCGTCATCTATCTCGAGCCCGACGTCGACCGGCGCGGTGCAACCGCACCGTAGGATGCCGCGGTGCCGGTGCCTGCAGTGATCGCCCTCGACGGCGTGATCCGCCACTACGCATGGGGCTCGCCGACCGCGATCCCCGAACTGCTCGGCGTCGAGCCGGACGGCGTACCAGCCGCAGAACTCTGGTTCGGCGCGCACCCGGACGATCCGTCCCCGGTGCGCGATCACGACACCACCCTCGACGCGCTGATCGCGGCTGCGCCCGAGCGGCTGCTCGGGGCAGCCACCGTGGCCCGGTTCGGAGCGCAGCTGCCATTCCTGCTCAAGGTGCTTGCCGTCGACACCGCCCTGTCGATCCAGGTGCACCCGACCGTCGAGCAGGCGCGGGCCGGCTGCGCTGCCGAGGACGCGGCCGGCATCGCGCGCGACGCCCCGGACCGCAACTATCACGACGCCAACCACAAGCCCGAGCTGCTCTGCGCGCTCACCCCGTTCGAGGCACTCTGCGGTTTCCGCCCGATCGAGGACACGCTGCGGCTGCTCGACTCGTGGGACGTGTCCGAGCTGGCCCCGGTACGCGAACTGCTCGCCGGCCCGGACGGCGTGCGCGCTGCCTTCACGGCTCTGTTGACGCGCGACGAGCCGGCGCCCCTCGTCGCCGCCGTCGTCGCGCGCGCGGCGTCCGTTGCCGCCGATGATGAGTGGGCCGGTGTCGCGCGAGCCGTCGGGCTGACGGCCGACGACTTTCCCGGCGACCTCGGGGTGGTGCTCGGCCTGCTGCTCAATCACGTCCGCCTCGAGCCGGGGGAGGCGATCTACCTGGGCGCGGGCACCATGCACTGCTACCTGCGCGGCACCGGGGTCGAGGTCATGGCCAACAGCGACAACGTCCTGCGTTGCGGCCTCACGCCCAAACACATCGACCTGGCCGGGGTGCTCGAGGTCACCGACTTCCGCCCTCTCGTCGAACCGCGGTGGCCAACCGAGGGCGGCTGGTTCGCCGTCCCGGTGCCGGACTTCGAACTTGGCGCGCTGGATCTGGACGCGTACCTCAGCAAGGGCGGTGTCGCGCTCGGCAACCCGGGACAGCCCTACGTCCTGCTCTGTGTCGAGGGCCGGCTCGGCGTCGAGGCCGGGGACGCCCGCGTGTACCTCTCACCTGGGCGGGCGGTGTTCGTTCCCGCGCGAGACGCCGTGTTTACTGTCGACGGAACTGGCCGGGGATTCGCCGCCACCGTCGGCTCCCCGGGCTAGGGCCGGCTCGGGTTTCCCCGCTGATGGTCAGTTGAGTTCCGCTCTTCCCCGCCGGTGGTCGGTTGAGGTCCGCTCTTCCCCGCTGGTGGTCGGTTTCGAGGCCGAAAAGCGAGCACCAGCGGGGAAAACATGCCGGCTGACCCGGTTCGTGACGCCGGCACGTCGTCGTGTCCGGCACCACTCTGACCAAATCTGACACGACCGTGGTAAGTTCGGCAGGATGCAGTCGTTGACGATCCAGCAAGCAGCGCAGGCCACCGGATGGTCCCAGCGCATGCTGCGCTACCTGGAGCAGGCCGGCCTGGTCGCCGCCCTGCGCAGTCCCGGCGGTCATCGGCATTACGGCCCACGTCAGATCGAGCGGCTGCAACGGCTGCGCGAGCTGATCGACGGCCGCGACCTCGGCATCACCGACATCGTCTTCGAACTGCGGATGCGTACCGATCCGCAGCTCGCCCGGGCCGTCGACGACTGGTTCGGACCGATCCATCGCAGCGCCGCACCACTGCAAGCCGGCATCTACCGCCGGCTGGCCACGCCCGACGAACAGCACCCAGTCCATCAACACCACCAAGGAGAACACGTGAGCGTCACCCTCACCCCCGACAAGGCAGGCAGTGTCAGCGACTTCAAGGTCGCCGACCTGTCGCTGGCCGCCTTCGGCCGCAAGGAGATCGAGCTCGCCGAGCACGAGATGCCCGGACTGATGGCCTTGCGCCGCGAATTCGGCCCTTCCCAGCCGCTGAAGGGCAAGAAGGTCGCCGGCTCGCTGCACATGACCGTGCAGACCGCCGTTCTCATCGAGACGCTCGCCGCGCTGGGCGCCGACGTGCGCTGGGTAAGCTGCAACATCTTCTCCACCCAGGACCACGCCGCGGCCGCGACTGTCGTCGGGAAGGACGGCACGCCCGAAGACCCGCAGGGCATCTCGGTGTACGCCTGGAAGGGCGAGACGCTGGAGGAGTACTGGTGGTGCACCGAGCAGATGCTCAGCTGGCCCGACGGCTCGGGCCCTGACTCGATCGTCGACGACGGCGGTGACGCGACCCTGCTGATCCACATGGGCGTCGAGTTCGAGGCGACTGGCGCCGTGCCCGCAACCGACGAGGACGACTCCGAGGAGTACGGCATCATCCTCGAAACGTTGCGGCGCTCGGTCGTCGACCAGCCGGGCAAGTACACCCGGATGGCGGCCGACATCATCGGTGTCACCGAGGAGACCACGACCGGTGTGCACCGGCTCTATGAGTTCGCCAAGGCGGGCACGCTGCTGTTCCCTGCCATCAACGTCAACGACTCGGTCACCAAGTCCAAGTTCGACAACAAGTATGGCGTGCGGCACTCGCTCGTCGATGGCATCAACCGCGGCACCGACGTGATGATGGCCGGCAAGCTCGCCGTCATCTTCGGCTACGGCGACGTCGGCAAGG
>QHCC01000129.1:0-12200 GCA_003243915.1 Pseudonocardiales bacterium
GCGACCATCCAGCTGATGACCGACTACATGATCCGGCTCATGCGCTACATCGAGTTCATGAAGAAGGTCGTCCCGATGCACGACGACCTGTTCGACTTCATGTACCAGGCGCTGCCCGGCTACGAGCAGTCCGGCCTGCGTCGCACGTTGCTCGCCTGCTGGGGCTCGTTCCAGGACCCGGAGTTCTGCAACTTCGAGTACAAGGACATGACCGAGTGGGGTCGCAAGATGTTCGTGACCCCGGGTGTCGTCGTCGACGGCAAGCTGGTCACCACGGACCTGGTCGACATCAACCTCGGCATCCGGATCCTGCTCGGCTCCTCGTACTACGACGACTGGACAGACCAGGAGACGTTCGTCAAGAACGACCCGCTGGGCAACCCGGTTGACCGCCGGCACCCGTGGAACCAGCACACCAACCCCAGGCCGCAGAAGCGCGACTTCGAGGACAAGTACAGCTGGGTCATGTCACCGCGGTGGTACGACGGCAAGGACTACCTCGCCCTCGACACCGGCGGCGGCCCGCTGGCCCGGCTCTGGTCGACGGCGCTCGCCGGACTGGTGAACATCGGCTATGTCCAGGCGACGGGCACCAGCGTCAAGATCAATCTTCCCAAGACGGTGCTCAAGGGCCCAGTCGAGCTGGAGTGGAAGATTCCGCAGTGGAGCAACACCATCGAGCGTAACCGGGCCCGCACGTACTTCCAGGCCTACGCGGCGGCATGTGCGCTGCACTTCGCCGAGAAGGCTCTGGTCGAGATTCGGGCCGGCCACACCAAGACCTGGGAACCGTTCACCGTGCCGGACGAGGGCATCGGATGTGGGTTCACCGAGGCCGTGCGTGGCGTGCTCTCGCACCACCTGGTGATCCGCGACGGCAAGATCGCCAACTACCACCCGTATCCGCCGACGCCCTGGAACGCGAACCCGCGTGACTCCTACGGCACTCCCGGCCCGTACGAGGACGCGGTGCAGGGCCAGCCGATCTTCGAGGAGAACGACAGGGAGCACTTCAAGGGCATCGACATCATGCGTACGGTCCGCAGCTTCGACCCGTGCCTGCCCTGCGGCGTGCACATGTACCTCGGCGAGGGCAAGACCGTCCAGAAGGTGCACTCACCGACCCAGTCCGTCACCGGCGAATAGCGGTGGCAAATCCCGAACAGTCCGAAAGCCCGCCGCCTGATATCCAGGCGGCGGGCGATCGGATCGAGGCGCTGCTCACCGCCAGCGCCTCGGGCGGAGTCGTCGCTCGGGAGCGTGCCGAGGAACTGGTGCGGATCGTCGCCGACCTGTACGGCGCCGGCATAGAACGGATCCTCGAGGTCCTGCATGACATGGGGCGGTTGGACGACGACGTCCTGGCCGCCCTCGCCGGCGACAGCATGGTCTCCAGCCTGCTGCTCGTCCACGGCCTGCACCCCTACGACATCACCACCCGGGTCGAGAAGGCGCTGGAGAGCGTGCGTCCGTACCTCGGCTCGCACGGAGGCGACGTCGAACTGCTCGACGTCAGCGAGGACGGCGTCGTGAAGCTGCGGCTGCTCGGCAGCTGCGACGGCTGCCCGTCCTCCTCGGTGACCTTGACGCTGGCCGTCGAGGGTGCCGTCGAGGCGGCGGCGCCGGAGGTGACCTCGATCGAGGTCGAGACCACGGACGACACCGCCGCCCCCAAGGCGGCGGGGCCGTTGATCTCACTCGACTCGCTGCGGTCCCGCCTGAGCGAACCGGAGCCTGTGCAGGGCGCCTC
The DNA here is from genome assembly GCA_003243915.1 of Pseudonocardiales bacterium. Lineage (GTDB taxonomy): Bacteria > Actinomycetota > Actinomycetes > Mycobacteriales > Jatrophihabitantaceae > QHCC01. Next base: position 1,751 of record QHCC01000129.1, read on the forward strand.
GTGGGAGGTCGTCCCGGAGCTCACCGACCTGGCGTCGGGGAAGGCCGGCAGCTACCTGGTCGGCGGCACCTCGGTACTGGCCTGCCGGGTGGGTACTGACTACTTCGCTTTCCGCGACATGTGTCCGGAGTGCAACCGCGGCCTGTCCGGCGCGACGATCGCACGTCGGCTCGGTGGCTCAGCCGCAGATGCCGTGCTGACCTGCCCCACCTGCCACGGGCACTACGACGTCCGGCGGGCCGGCGCGAGCCTGGACGACGAGGCGCTTCACCTGAGCCCGCTGCCACTGCTGACGACGGGCGGCGTCGTCTCCGTGGCCGTCCCCACGTCAGTCACCGCATGACCGCAACTACGGCCGGCACCGGCGGGCGCAAAAGCGAGCCGCTCGCCGCGCTGCGCCGGATCACCAGCACGCGTCCAGCGCCGGTCACCGAGGAACGCTGCGAGATGTGCGCGCAGCCCATCGCGGACAGTCACCAGCACGTCGTCAACCTGGAAAGCCGGCAGCTGATGTGCACCTGCCGGGGCTGCTATTTGCTGTTCGCCGTCGACGGTGCCGAGCAGCGCTACAAGGCCGTCCCCGACCGCTATCTGTCCTTCCCGGACTTCGAGCTCGGCCCCGGCCAGTGGGACGAACTCGAGATACCGGTCGGCCTGGCGTTCTTGTTCCGCAATTCGGTGCAGAACCGCACCGTGGCGTTCTACCCGGGCCCGGCCGGCGCGACCGAATCCGAGCTGCCGTTGGCGGCGTGGGACTCGGTGGTCGCGTCCAACCCTGCGCTCGGCACCCTCGAGCGCGACGTGGAGGCGTTACTGGTTCGCGCTCCGGACCACAAGCGCGGTCAGAACAGCAGTGAATTCACCTGCAATGTGGTACCGATCGACGCCTGCTACGAGCTCGTCGGGCAGCTGCGCCAGCTGTGGCGCGGGTTCGACGGCGGCCAGGACGCGCACGCAGCGATGGATGCCTTCTTCGCGATGGTGTCGGCCCGCAGCCGGCCGGCGCCGGCCGTCGACACCGGCCCACCGAAATGAGCAACCTCACCTTCACGGTCGCCGACGTCTTCGCCGAACGCTACGCCGCGGCACCGCAGCTCACTGCTCGCCTACGCATCGAGGAGAGCACGGGCGAGGTGATTCACGCGATCGCCCTGCGTGCCCAGGTGCGCATCGAGCCGCAGCGGCGCAAGTACACCGCAGACGAGGAGAGCGGGCTGCTCGACATGTTCGGCACCCGCGACCGGTGGTTCGACACCCTCAAACCGTTCATGTGGATGCAGTGCAGCGCGATGGTCCAGGGCTTCAGCAACATCACCGAGGTCGATCTGGTGATGCCCTGCACGTATGACTTCGAGGTCACCTGGTCGAAGTATCTGCACGCGCTCAAAGACGAAACGATCCCGGTGGTATTCCTGTTCTCCGGTACGGCTTTCACGCGTGGCATGAACGGCTTCGGTGTCGAGCAGGTCCCGTGGGACTGCGAATCGCGATACCAGATCCCGGTGTCGGTGTGGCGGGAGATGATCGAGCACTACTTCCCGAACAGCGGCTGGCTGCGTCTGAGCCGCGAGACCATGGAGTCGCTGGCGCACTACAAGGCCGTGCGCGGCTTGACGTCGTGGGAGGAAGCACTCGAATCCCTGCTGGCCAAGGCGAAGGCGGTCTCATGAGCCTCAAACTGGCCCGCACGGTGGCAGACGCCGTCCTGTTCGAGGGGTACCTGCTCTACCCCTACCGATCCACGTCCAGTAAGAACCGAGTGCGCTGGCAGTTCGGCGTGCTGGGCCCGCAGGGTGCTGCGCAAGCGAGCCTGGGCGAGGAATCCGTGATGTCCTCGCAATGCCTGCTACGCGATGGTTCGGCCGACGGGCGGGTCACCGTGCATCTGCGTTTCCTGCAGCTGCAGCGTCGGTGCGTGGAGCAGGCCACCGATGATCCCGAGCGTTTCGAGCCCGTCGAGCAGCTCAGCTCCGGGGCGCGTACCTGGTTGAGCTGGGACGAGGCGGTTGAGCAGGAGGTCGAGCTCGCGTCCTGCCAGCTCACCGCGCTGGCGCAGCAGCACCGTGAGCTGCCAGTGAGCGTCGCCGGTGGCACCGATGTGGAGACACTGGTCGATGACGCCGGCACCACCGTCGGCCGGATCCTGCGCCGCCGTCGCCCGATCGAGGCCGTGGTTTCCCTGGGCGCCAGCCCAATTGACGACCTGGTGCAGCTGAGCTTGCAGGTCGAGAACGTCGCGCCTGCGGTCAGCGACAAGGACGAGGCGATCCAGCTTTCGCTGATCGGCGCCCATGCCCTGCTGCACGCCGAAGGGGCGCAGTTCGTCTCGTTGCTCGAGCCGCCCGACGAAGCTGTGGCCGCCGTCGCGGCGTGCACCCAACACCGTTGCTGGCCGGTCATGGCCGGCCTACCGGGCGATACCGACATCGTCCTGGTGTCGCCGATCATCCTGTACGACTACCCCGAAGTGGCCGACCAGAGTGCCGGCGCGTTGTTCGACTCCACCGAGATCGACGAGATCCTCACCTTGCGGGTCATGACCCTCACCGACGAGGAAAAGGCGCAGGCGCGGGCAACCGACCCGCGGGCCGCCGAGATCATCGACCGGTGCGACTCGATGTCGCCCGAGGCGCTGGCCCAGCTGCACGGCATCCTGCGAGACCCGCACGCCGGCATGGCGGCCGCGCTGCCCGACGTCGACCTCGGCACGGTCGATCTGCGCAACGCCGAACCGCCGTCCTTCGGCTCGGCCGACGTGCCGTGGTGGGATCCCGAAGAGGACGCGAGCGTGCACCCCGACGTCGACTCAGTGCTCATCGACGGTGTCGCCGTGTCCCGAGGCAGCACGGTGCGCATCCACCCGTCGCGGCGCGCCGACGCCCAGGACCTGTTCTTCGCCGGCCAGGAGGCGCGAGTCTCTGCTGTGCACTCCGACGTCGACGGCGAGATTCACGTCGCCGTGGTACTCGTCGACGACCCTGCTGCGGACCTGCACGAGTGGTACGGCCGCTTCCTGTACTTCGCGCCTGAAGAGCTCGAGCCGTTGGCGCCGCCGCCGGCTGGTGCACACGCGCCCCCCCACCACAGAAGGGAAACCCGATCGTGAAGGTAGTAGGAGAAGTCACGCTCGTAGTCCTGGCCGCCGGTGCGGCAGTAGCTGCCTTCGTCGGGCTTCGGTCCATCCCCGACGTACGGCGCTACCTGAAGATCCGAAACATGTGAGCGTCCATCTGAGCAAGAGCAACCGAGAGGAGTCATTATGACCGACGAGAGTGACCAGCCTGGCGCGCATCTCGACGAGGAGTCGCAGGGCGAGCGAGGAGCTGAGGGCTCCCGCGACACCGGCGCTGACGAACCCGCCGGCGGGCCGTCCGACCGGCCCGCTGGTACCTCCGACGAGGACAGCGACACGTCAGTAGATGCCCAAGGGGCCAACCACGACGACGCACCGCACCTGCCGACGAGCTGAGCGCCACGCACACAAAAAGGAGCGTGACATGACCGAATCACAGGATATCGAGGGCGGCGACGCCACCGACCGAGCCCTGCCCCCATACGACGATCGCCGTGAAAGTGCCGACGTCAAGGGTGAGGACGCCGTGCACAACGACGGTGCCAACGTCGGAGGCGCGACCGGTCCGGCCGAGAGCTCCGACATGAAGTCACCCGCGAAGGAGGAGACTCCGCGGGGTGCCGCGGCCTCCCCGTCGGACGAGCAGGCGGCCGGCGACACCTCCGACTCGAATCCGAACCCGGAGCAGGGAGTGGGTCCAGCCCATTACGGAGGCACCGGCCGCGGCGAGGACGAGTCGCAGGACGAGCGATAGGTGACCGCACGAATCCTCGTCGCCGGGGTCGGCAACATCTTCCTCGGCGACGACGGGTTCGGCTGCGAGGTTGCCCGGCGGCTGGCCGGACAACCCCAGCCGGAAGGCGTCCGGGTGGTCGACTACGGCATCCGGGGCATGCACCTGGCATATGACCTGCTCGACGGCTACGACGCACTGGTCATCGTCGATGCGCTGCCCGGTGAGGGCCAGCCCGGCGACATCACCGTGCTGGAGGTCGGCCCGGAGGACCTCGGCACCGGCGAACTCGACGCGCACGGGATGGATCCGGTCGCGGTGCTCGCCAACCTCGAGGGGCTGGGTGGCACGTTGCCGCGGACGCTCATCGTCGGCTGCCAGCCGCTCGATCTCGAGGAGAACATCGGGCTCACCCCAGCCGTCAGCGCAGCAGTCGACGTCGCTGTTGCCACCGTCGCTAAACTGCTCGAAGAGCTGCTCAGCGAGCAGGCCGTCGGTGCCGGTAGCCAAGGAGAGTCCTGACATGTGCCTCGGAATCCCCGGCCAGATCATCGAGATGGTCGAGGGCTACCACAACCAACTCGTCTGGGTCGACATCGTCGGCGCCCGGCGCAAGGTCAACATCGGGATGCTCGACGACGACGACCAAGCCGCCCTCTCCCCTGGTGACTGGGTGCTGATCCACATGGGCTTCGTGGTCCAACGCGTCGACCAGGCGGGCGCCGAGAAGGCGATGTCGGGCCTGGAACTCATGGGCCGCTCGAGAGACCCTGAGCAAGTGAGCCCAGCGGTCGGTGAGCCGCTGCCCAGGACCGGCTGAGTTGGCCGTCTCGGGCCCGACGCTGTTTGCGCGATACGCCTACCCGCCGAACGAACTGGGCTACTGCGGTCCCGACGACGCATCGGTGCTGCTGGCCCGCGGTTCGGCCGCCGCTGAGCAACAGATCGTGGAGCACGCGCGCCAGTTCGAGGGGGCGTGGGCCTACCTGGAGATCATCGCCGCGGCCGCGAATATCGCCGACCCCCTCGATGCCCGCGTCGTCGAGGCGTACTGGATCGGCAACGACCTGCTCGCCGGCGTCGACCCCGGCTACCTGGTCAGCGAACTGCGGCACCGGTTCGGCGAGCAGCCCGGCGCGAGCTGGGTGCCCGGGTTGGCGCACCACGGCTTCCAGGTCTTCGCGGTGTACCCGTGGGTGGGGCTGCTGCACCGCGGCAACGGCTACACCGTGGCGCTGTCGGTGCTGGAGCAGTGCCGGATCCGGTGGGGCGAGGTCCTCGCGGTCGAGGGAGAACGCGTGCGCGTGCAGTCCCGGCCGCTGGTCCTGTCCGACGGTCTGCTGGTATTGGGCGCGGCAGGCGAGCAGACGGCGGCCTGGTCGATCGACGGTCGCTCGTTGCTGAGCTCTGATTCGGCCGGCGTGGATGTCATGTGCCCACCGGTGTCGGTCGGTGATCAGGTGGCGATGCACTGGGACTGGGTATGCGACACCCTGAGCGCCGACCAGGTCGCCCGCCTGGAGTTCCACACCGCGGACCAACTGGCCAGGACCAACGCCGGCCTACGTGCCGCCGCCGGTTAAGTCGGCTACTTCAGGCCGCCGGTGCTGTCAAGGGTGAACTGGGACAGCGTCGAGTTCCACACCCAGAACGCCAGGACGCGGCTCTGCCCGGTGCACTTGGCGATGGGTAGGGTCGATGAGCAGCTGGCCGCCTCCAGGGCTCCGGCGAAGAACTTGTATTCGTCCTGCAGCCCCGCGCCACCCAAGGCCACGCCCTGGCCGGATGGGACGAGTTTGGTGGTCGAGGCCACCTTGACTGCGCCCCAACCCGTGACACCCGTGGTGTAGGCGACCGAATTGCCGGAGCCGTCCCCCGAGAACGTGCTGGTGACGATGTAGATGGCATGCACCATTCCGGTGAGCACCATGCCGGCGCCCGTCGCCTTCGGCGGACCCACCTTCGCCAGGTCGTACGGATAAGTGCTGGCGCCGACCTTGCTGAGCGCCTTGGCCGTGCTCTGCCACGACCAGAACGTGACCTGTCCCTTCTGCGCGAGCACCATGACCTCGAACCCGCCCGGCACGGTCACGTCAATCGTGGCGCGGGTGGAGTCCTCGCCGAGCAGTACATTCACGCCACTCTGACCCAGGTCCTCAGCACCCTTGGCTGGGACGGCGGCGGCCGAGTCGAGCTGTGGAAGAGCGTGAGTGAAAGTACCGTCGCAAGCAGCCGGCAAATCGCGGCAGCACAAGCGATCCTGGTCCTCGCCGACATCACCGCGCACGGCCCCGAGCGAGGCGTCCTCGGTCGCGGGCGTGCAGATGGTCTCTCACCAGCATGGGCGAAGGTCAGCAGACCCGAAGGCCCTGACACAACCGTCGCCTGAGCGGATCGGTCATCCCGAAGGTCGAGAACGGTGCTCAGCCGTGGTGCGGCGGCGGGCCTGAGGCGGCTAGGCGGGCGTCGTAGTCGTCAGCGAGCGCGAGTAGGGCCGTGGCCCCGTCGCCGCTGAAGCAGGTGCCGTGCATCACGGCGAGGGTGCTCGGGGCGAGGCCGGCGAGGCTGCGGATGGTGGACCCGGTGTGAGGAGTCAGGCAGGTAGCGCCGAAGACGTCCTCCGCCTGTCCGGCCGGCCCGACGATGTCACCGTCGGTGATGGCGGGCCCGTCGCCGAGCTGGGTGAACAGGTCGCCGCACAGAAGTGTGTTCGTGGTCTCCTCATAGAGCACTCTCGCCTCCCACGCGTGCGGGACGTGCGGTGTGTCGATGTGCCGTATCCGGTGTTGCCCGAGCTCGATGACCTGTCCGTCGGCGAGCGGGACCGGCGGGCGGTCGGCCAAGTCGTTGAACGACACCATGCAGCCAAGCGCACCGTGGGCGACCTGCGCCTGGGGGGCGGCTGCGAGCAGTGCGTTCATGGCTCCGCATTCGTCCGCCTCGAGGTGGCCGAAGGTTATCCAGCGGAGTCGTTCCAGCGGGGTGACCGTGGCGATGGCGTCGGCGACGAGGGGGAACATGGCGCGGGGCCCGGTGTGGAACAGCAAGGGCTGCTCGTCGTCGATGAGGTACTGATTGAACGTGAAGCCGGTGGGTCCGATGTCGGGGACGTACGTCGAGAACCGGTAGATGTGCTCGGCGATCTCGCTGATGCGGGTGGTCATAGCGGTCTCCTTCGGGCGGGACGGGTGGCGACTGGCGGTGCAGCGTGTCCGGGCTCAAGAGCCCACTGCGCGGCGTCGTCAGAATGGAACTTCGGTCGCGAGCAGGCCGGTCGCCGGTTCGCGTCGGGACAGGGTGCGGCAGAACTCGATCGCGTCGAGTTCGATGCTCGGGCCACCGTCGCCGAAGGCCCACGCGCCCCCGGCGGGACCGGTGAGGGAGATTCGGCAGGGTTGACCATGCCGTGCCGCCCATTCGGTGACCACGTCGGCGACGAGGACGCCATCGTGGTCGGCGGTCAGGAGAAGTGGGCGGTCGGTGGCTCGGCTGATATCGACGCGGTGCATCCACGGATCGCGAGTCAGGATGGTGTCGATGAGGTAACCGAGTGTCCAGGTTTCTGCCTGGTCGCCGACGGTTTGCGGGACGGGCATCGTTCGGCGGCGGATGAAGCCGGGGGTACGGCGGCGGGCGCGGACGGCGCGGGGGCCGACGACCTCGTATCGCTCGGTCACCTGTTGACCGGTCATCTCGGCTCGTTCTTCTACCTGGAGTGCGGTGAGTGCGTCGATGAACACTCCGCCACGCTTGCCGGCAGCCTTCTGCTGGCGGCGCCCTTCGCGGACGGTGGCTGCCATTTCCGCCATGCCGAGTGCGTGGCTGGCCATCGCGCGGACATCCCAGCCGGGGCACTCCGTCGGGCGCGTCCAGTCCTCGCCCCGCACGTCCCTCAGAACAGTGGTGAAGCGATCGGTCTCGGCTGCGGCGATCCGCATGAGCGCGGGCCGATCGAGCGTCGAGGTTCGTGGTCGGGTAGTGCCTCGGGCGCTCGGGCTGGTCTGGGTCACGTCGATTTCCTCCTGGATTCGGGCAGGCCGACGTGGTCGGCGAACATGTCGATGGCTTGGTCGAGTAGGGCTGACCAGCGGCTCCCGCCGGGGTCATTGGCTTGCTGGGCATCGATAAGGCCGCCGACCAGTGCGATGTACAGGTCGAAATGGTCGGCTCGGTCAACCCCGCAGCGGACGAAGTGGCTACGGACGCGTTCGAGGACACCTACCGCCGGTGCGTAGGCCTCGGTGCTGGGGACGAAGCCCGAGATCGTGCGTTGATTCATCAGCTGATGCCGCGCCAGATCCGCCACGGCGTAGTCGAAGAAGGCGCGCGCCATCTTTTTCAACTCGGCTCGCGGAGTACGCGGCAACCTCTTCTCGAGGTCGTCGAACGCGGCCAGGCACCCGCTCCACGCCTGAGCGAACATCGCATCATAGATGGCGTTCTTGGAGTCAAAGTAGGAATAGAGCGACGGCGCGCGCATCCCGATACGGGCCCCCACCTCGCGCAACGTGAGCTCAGCCAACCCTTTCTCGCGAGCGATAACCCATGCTGCCTCGAGAATTTCCGCCCGCGTGTCCGAACGACGTTCCGCCTGCCTATCACGAATCGGACTGCCTAACATGATTAGATCATCGCCCGGTGCCGCTCGCGTGTCAAGCGCGACGGCCCCTCCCCGTCCGGGAATGGTCACGAGATATGGACGGCGTCGCCGCCACCATCTGGGCCAGCCAGACCACCCTCGATCACCGAACCCCGCCCGTCGCGTGACGCCATCCGAGGAGCATCGCGCGCACCCGCCGTCAGGAGCGCGACGGTTGCCCGTTCCGGCAGACAGCGATCAATGCGGTGGCCGCGATGCGCTCGACGAGCGGCCCGACCGCAACCTGCGGAGCGAGCACGTCGCTAAGCCCGGACTCGAATTCCCGGCGGCGCTCGAAAGGCACGACCGACTCTGCCATCGCCGAATACAGATGACCGGCAACATAGTCCGGATCGATGTCGTTGGCGTAGGTGTGCTCGATCAACTCGACGGGCTCGAAGCCGTGCCGTGCGAGCGCATCGCGGCGTTCATGAACGGTGGCGATATCCGTCCCGCACGTCGCGGTGACGGGGCTTCCCATCCAGTCCTCCAGATAGCCACGCAACGCGCGTGCCCACGGCAACTCGGACAGCCACATCGGCGGACCCTGACTGATGACGACAAGTGCGCCCGCATGCCGCAGCAGCTGAGCAGACATCTGGAACACCCGATCGGTGTCCATCCAGTGCAGCGCATTTGCGACGGTTATCGCCGCAAAGCATCGCCCGAACAGCTGTGTCACCGGACGAAGGTCAGCATCCGCGCCGAGCACTGGAAGCACGTTCACTACACCGGCGGCGCGGACGCGGGCCCGCAGCTCGGTGAGCATGTCCGGTTCCGGATCGAGAGCGAACACAACGCCCACCCGAGCAGCAAGCGGCACCGCGACCTGCCCGGTGCCACATCCAAGGTCGAGCACCCGATCACGCGCAGACAGCGCGAGCCGACTCACGATCTGATCAAGCAAGGCATCGGGCACGTCGCGCCGAAAGCTGGCGTAGTGCGACGCGGTCGATCCCGCGAAATCGCTGCCCACACCGTGACTGTCCTCCGGAGCGGTGCACCCCTGGTAGCGATCTTCACCGACAGCGAACGCCGCGAGTACCGAGAACCCGGCCTGCCGAATTCGCCAAGTAGGTCCGGACAACCTCTCGTCGAAGCGCCGGACATCGCCCGCTCGATCACTCACCCGCCGTGGACGTCCGCCGCCCTCGCTTGGACTACGACTCACCCATCGGGCTGGACCGCCACGACTTCGGCTCGCTGCTCGTCGCTGCCGGACCGGCGCGCCATGCAAGCACGCGCTGATGTCGCTGCTCGCGATCAACGGATTACGGGTCTCCGAAGCCCTCGGTGCCGACATCGACAAGTTCGGCCTCGAACGCGGGCACCGCACCCGCACCCTGGCCCTTGCTACGGCTGAGTGGGTGGCGGGCGGCTGCGAGCGCGAGCGAGCCGGATCGCGACGATTGCCAGGATCACTGCGGCGAGTACGGAGCCGACGACGACCAGCAGATCTCCGACCGCGCTTGAGGTCTGAGCAGGCGCGCTCGGCGTCGAGCTGCCGCTGTCGTGGAACTTGGTGTTGGGGATGACGATTGCGTAGTCGCCGGCGGCCGAGCCGGAACTCTCGTAGAGGTCGGTGCCTACCCGGTCGGTGCGCAGGTCGCGCCAGCCGTCGCCAGGGTTGTATTCGATGATCGGAGACGGCGGCGGACCGGTCGGGGCGCGCAGCGTCAAGAATCCCGCGGCGCTGGACTTGATGGTTGCGGGGCCAGCATCACTGCTCGCGCTGAGGCGGTAGACGTTGCCCCAGATCTGGCCGTCGGGCGGTTCGGTGGTCGGGGCGACCGGATCGGCGCGTAGGTGCGCGACGCTAGCGCCGCTCGGCGCCACGATTGCTGTGGCCAGCACAGTCACCTGCACTTGAGGGCCCTGCTCTGCGCTCGCGAGCACCGCTTCGTCGTTGGGCTTGGCCGGCAGGGTCTGGCCGGCCATCGCTGATGTCGGTGGCTTGGTGTGGCGGTAGTCCGTCGGCGCGATGACATAGCGATACGGCTCCGCC
>QHCC01000129.1:12207-14509 GCA_003243915.1 Pseudonocardiales bacterium
GTCCGTCATACAACGGGGGCGCCGCGACGGGAGCGAGTAGCCACGCCAGTGCCAATGCGCCCGCGGCGAGGCTCAGCCGGCGGATGGTGGAGTTCATCGCAGCCACCAGCCCGCCAGGTCGGCGAGAGTGTGCGCGGCTGCGGGAGCCGTCACCGACCCGCTCGCCGCGCGCAGCACGCCGAGCAGATAGCCGGCGGCTAGGTTGATGAGCAGCGTGTGCCACCCGTAGACGGGCACATGCAGCAGCGCGAATGCCACCGTGGTCACCGCGATCGCAGCGCCTTCGTCGAAGCGGGTGAGCAGCGCGTGGTAGAGCACACCACGCAACACCAATTCTTCGGCCACTGCCACGAGTGCGACGATCGTCGCCCATTTCGCGTACTCGCCGGGCGGCAGGATCGTGCCGGCACGACCGAGCCGGACGAGCGCGGCGGGCAGACAGAGCAGCGCTGCCCCGCCAACGCCCCAAGCAAGCTGACGCCACTGCAGCGCGGGGCGGTGGAGTCCGCATGCGGCGGCCACCGCAAGCAGCACCAGCCCGAACAGGACGCCTGCCGGCGCGGACGCCGCACCCGCTACCCCCGCGACGCGCACCCGTAGGGCGACCGCCAGAGCTAATCCGCCCAGTGCGCCGATGATCAAATTCGTCGAGCGATCGACCGCGGAGGTCACGATCGCCGCACCTGGCCTATCTGCGCCGCACCAGCCTGGTGGGAAGGCGTCTCCTTCACTAACGGTTGAGCGAGCAGCCACAGACTGAGCATCGTGTAGGCAATCATGGCCACGACCCACGGGTACTCGGAGCGCCGAGCATCGCGGCTGGTTGCCGCGGAACGCCCGAGATGTCGATGCGCCACCACGACCGCGATCACATGCACCGCGATGATGACAACCACTGCCACGTACCAGTACGCCGCCGACGGCAGCAGCTTGGTACGGACCTCGTAGGTGTCGTTGAACGGAGCTGGAAGCCACTGCCAGCCTGGCATGCCAACCGGGTTGCCCGCCAGTGGGATGAGCAGCTGACCGTTGACGAGCAAGTACTGAAGGTTGTGCGCAAGCAAATACCCGAACGCGATGGGCAGAAGCGACGGCAGCAGTTCGGCCAGCGCGCTCGTGGCGGTCAGCCGACCAGCGCCCGCGCGTGCGGCCGCCGCGGCGAACGATGCGAATACGGCGAGGGTCGCCAGCGCCAGCAGCAGGAAGGATAGCGTCGTGAGGGAGTCGGTGCCGACCGCTGATCCGCCCGCAGTGCTGACGAATCGCTGGTGCACTCCCTTCCAGGCCGGCGTCGAGATGAGCCCGTCGAAGGACACGGATACGAGCAGCATCAACACAAACACCAGTCGTGACGGCTCAGCAGCGAACCGGGCATCCAACCCGCCGATCAGGCCACGCCGACCGGGCGCTCCGAATCTGAAGTATCCGAGCCGTCCCCACGTGTTGAACAGGACGGAGAACATCTCGCCCCTGTTCAGCCAGGCGTCCGCACCGAACAGCAGGCCCGCCCCCGCAGACAGCAGCGCCCCGGCGAGTAATCCGTACGCGGTCACGCGCGGCAAAGTCGCGGTGAGGTTGTAGACCAACTCGCCACAGGCAACGACGAAGAACGACACGACAGCTGGCCACCATCCCAGCCACCGCGGCCACGCGACCTGCTGTGCCGAACCGAGCACCACCCGCCGCAGACGATCCGAGTCGCTCAGCCGAGCCAGAGTGGCGAACGGATTGACTACCCTCGTCCAATCGCCCACCACCCCGCACGACAACGGAACAGCTATCCACACCACCAGCCAGAACAGCGTGGGGACGATATTCTCCGCGACGACTTGCGACCCCGCGACCCCAGCCACAATGAGCCCGACAAGCACAAGCAAACCGACGAAGGCGCCGATCGGGTGCGTCTTGCCCGCCGCGACGTGATCCGACTCCGGCTGGTCCGGAGCCGGCGAAACGACCCGCGGCGCCACCAACAGGAACGATGCCAGCACCACGAGCGCCCCGCCGAGTACGAAGAGCAACAGCGGGATCGGCAACTCGTAACGTTGGCCGAACGCATGCGCCAGATACATGCCCACCCCCGCGCCTCGCCATCGCGCCGACCCTATCGGAATGATTCCGAATGCTGATAAGAGTCCGGACAGGCGCTATCGCTCGTTAAGGACGGCGGGGCAGATCGTCACGGTCACCCCGACCAGGCGGGCATGCGCCTGCCAGGCGGCAGCCAACGGAACGTCGTAGGCGAGCGGTTCGGCCGTGGCCGCCGGCCAGTCGGTCAGGGCGTCCTGCGGCGCCGCCCAGC
>QHCC01000130.1 GCA_003243915.1 Pseudonocardiales bacterium
CACGTCAGCCGACGCCCTGGCAGCCGGCCTCGCCCGACCAGGATCGCGCCCGATCCTCGCAGTGGATGACGCCACCGCCGGCACGCAAGGGGCGTGGCCCGCTGCTCGCCGCGGCGTTGGCACTTGTCGTTGTGCTCGGCCTTGCGGCGTGGTTCTTCATCACCCGCGACACGAAACCCGGCAAGGACGCCGCTCCGCCGCAGTCACCACCTGTCACCAGCTCGTCCACCGTCTCGTCCACCGGGTCGCCCACCGGCTCGCGTGTCGGCACTGCACCCTTCGGCAACGTGCCGAACACGATGCTCATCGCCGCCAAGACCGGACCCGGATCGGTTCAGGATGCCCAAACCCGTGGTCTGGCGTATGCGATCGAGAAGACCGAGCTGACGAAGTGCGGCGCCTCGAAGGGTGCGACCGAGCTACGGGTGGCGCCCGAATGGAGCTTGTCGGGCACCGTGTTCGGGTGCCGCGACGCGGCGGCGGCCGATCGGGTTCTCAAGGCCCTGACCAACTGGGACCGCTCCATCGGGCTCACCAAGCAGGCGGTGAGTGTCTCCGGCGTCGACGTGTCGTTCACCGACAAGTCGCCACCCGCGAAGAGCCACCCCTTCCAATATCACGCGCGTTACACCAGCGGGACGAAGGTCATCGGGATGGTCATCCAGGCGACGAGCAAGCAGGCCGGCCAGCAGGCCGTCGAGCTGATGCTTGCCGCCGCCGCCAAGCTCTACCCGCCCGACGCGTGAATCGCCCCAGTTGGCGTGCCCCGTACCGGACGTGCGGGTGAGCGGCGGACTGGGCAGCGCTCGGCCGGACGGGCCCAGCGTCCTCGTGCTCGGCGCCGGCTTCATCGGCTCAGCAGTCGCCGGCGCCCTCGTCCAGCGCGACTGCCTTCCGATCGTGTTCACGCGCTCGGACCCCGCGGAACAGCGCCGCTCGCAGCTCGCGGGAGCCAGCGTCGTCGTAGGTGACACCGCGGATATGGGCACCCTCGCCGCGGCACTGAACGGCGTCGATCAGGTCGTGTACGCGATCGGATCGTCATCGCCCATCGAGTCGGACCTGGACCCCGCGGCAGACGTCGCCATCGTCGTCCCCCCGCTGGTACGCCTGCTCGAGCTGCTACGGCTGCGGCCGGGCGTGCGGCTGACGTTTCTGTCATCGGGCGGCGCCGTGTACGGGGAGGCGATCCCACCGGTTGACGAGACGGCGCGGCCGCGGCCGATCAGTTCATACGGGATCATCAAGGTCACCTGCGAGCAATACATCCACATGTATGCCGATGCGCACGGCGTTCCCGCGCAGATCCTGCGGATCGGGAATGCCTACGGGCCGGGCCAGCCGGTGAGCCGCGGCCAGGGCGTCGTCGCGCGACTCGTGCGCAGCGCGGTGACCGGTGAGCTCATGCCGCTCTACGGTGGCCTGGACTCGGTGCGTGACTACATCTATATCGACGACGTGGCAGGGGCCATCGCCGATCTCGCCCGCATCGACAGCCATGAACGGGTGCTGAACATCGGCACCGGGATAGGGCATCCGCTGCACGAGGTGCTGAGTCTCGCCTGCGAAGTAACCGGCCGGGACATCCCCACCCGGAACCTCGGTGCGAGGTCATTCGACGTCTCGGCGAACATCCTCGACGTCTCCCGACTCACCAAGCTCGTCCCGTTTGCGCCGCTCGACCTTCGCACCGGGTTGACGCGCGTGTGGGCAGACGCGAACGCGTCGCCCGAGGCCATGACCCTGCCGGAGAACCCACCGCACGCGCCAGGAATGCAGCCGCACTAGCGCCCGTCGGGCCCGGTTCACGCCGCCACCGGTACATCTGGCAGCGCGCTCGGCGCGAGCGGGTAGGACGCTGCGCGCGGCAGCGCGTTTAGTAAGCTCACGGAACCATGCGCACGCCCGAACTCGCGCGACAGCTGGCGTCCCGGCTGCGGGCGGCGCGGAGCCGATCGATCGACCGCGACGGCCCGCTCGGCAGCCTGGACGACCCCGCCGCCGGCGAGTGGTGCGTCCAGCAGGGTGTCGTCCGCCTGGTGGGGTGGGCCTCGCCGAGGTCCGGCAGGGCCAGCGTGGTGCTGCGGCTCGACGGCAGGGTCGTAGCAGAGACCGTCCCTGTTCTGTCCCGCCCGGACGTGGCGGCCGTACACGGCGGGGACGCGGTGAGCAGCGGCTGGCAGCTGGCCGTCACGCTCGCGCCCGTGCACGATGGCGCGCGGTGGTCGGTCGATGCGCACGACGACACGGGGACGACGTCTCTCGGTCGAGGGGTGGTGCGGGTGCGCGTCGGGCCGCAGTCCGGGCGCCCCGCCCAGATGATCGGACATCTGGACAGCCCGCTGGATGGCCAGGTAGCGCCGGGAGCCGTCGTGGCGGTTGCCGGCTGGGCGCTCGACGGCGCCGATCTGGCCGACGTGATCGAGATCTTCGTCGATGCACGGCCGCCGGTGCTGGCCCGTCGCTGCGAACCGCGCCCGGATGTCGCGCGGGCTCGGGCGGGTACCGGGGTCGCGAGCGGCATCGCCACCGCCGCGGGTTTTCGCGAGTTACTCGTCCTGAACGACGAGGAGGGCCGAGACTCGACGCTCATCAGGGTCCGGGCCACCGGCCGCAGCGGCAGCGTCTGGCATTCCGGGCCGATCACAGTGCACCACGTGGCTGGGCCGGCTTCGCACCTGGACGTCGCGCGCTCCCCGTTCGATGCCCTGCCCCCCTCGCGCGGCAGAGCGGCTGAGCTGCCCAAGGTGTGCGTGCTGACCCATTCGCTGCAGCTGGGGGGCGGTGAGCTCTACCTGCAGGAGCTCCTGCTGCGGCTGGCGGCCGCACGCGTGGCCGAACTCCGGGTCATCAGCCCCTCGGACGGCCCGCTCCGCGCCGAGCTCGAATCGGCCGGCATTGCGGTGCACGTCACCACGCCCTACGCGGTGGACCCGTCGCATTACTACGGGCGACGCGCCGAACTCGCGGCGGTACTTCAGGCGTGGTCCTGTGACGTAGCGCTGGCGAACACCCTCGGTGTGTTCCCGGCGGTCGACGCCGCGCTGCAGGCTGGCATTCCGGTCGCCTGGGCGGTACACGAGTCGTTCCCGTTGGCCGTGTTCAGTTACTTGAACTGGGGCGAGCGTGGCCTGGCACCGGAGATCCACGAACGTTGGATCCAGACCCTGCTCGGTGCGGACGTCGTCGTGTTCGAGGCCGAGTCGACGCTCGAGCTGTTCCGGAGCCAAGTGCCTGACGTCCGCGGCCGCTGCATCCAATACGGCATCGACCTGGGTGCGATGACGGCCCGTCAGAGCACGCGGGACCGCGTGGCGTTACGAGCTGAGCTCGGCTTGAAGCCGGAGCATCGGGTGTTGCTGTGCATGGGCGTGCTGCAGGACCGCAAGGCCCAGTTGGCCCTAGTGGAGGCCTTCGCCGAGGTTGCGGCGTCGGCCCCCGACGCCGTGCTGGTACTGGTCGGCTACCACCCGACGCCCTACGCGCGGTGCGTGCAGGCCGTTGTCGAGGATCTGGATCTGAGCGAGCGCGTGCACATCGTCGACATCGATCCCGACACCGAGCGGTGGTACCGCTGCGCCGACGTGTTGGTCAGCGCGTCCGACATCGAATCGCTGCCTCGCTCGATGATCGAGGCGCTCGCCTTCGGGCTTCCCGTTCTGGCGGCAGACGTGTTCGGCGTCCCAGAAGTGATCGACGACGGTGCCACCGGCTGGCTGTTCCGGGCCCGCAACGGTCAGGCGCTGGTGGCCGGCCTGCGCCGGGCGGTGGGTTGCTCGGACGAGGAGCTGACCGCGATGGCCGAGCGGTGCCGCAAGCGGGCTCTGCATTTCGACGGATCGCACTATGCACGGGCCTACAGCGAGATCATCGCCGATCTCGCGGGGCGGGCAACCTCGTGACGGGCGACGCTGACGGAGCAGCGCACGCGGGGCCGAGCGGCGAGCGTTTCGTTCCGGAGACGATGGGCGGCGGCCTTCTCGAGGCCGAGCATCAGGCGCGGTACCGGCTCGCGCTGCCCTATGTCCGGGACAAGGTCGTCCTGGACGCTGGCTGCGGGGTCGGCTGGGGGGCTGCGCTGCTGCTCGATGCGGGAGCGCGCTGCGTGGTCGGGATGGACAACTCCCAGGACGCCGAGCGCGATTTCACGGTCGGAGTGCCGGGAGCCCACTTCGTGTTCGGTGATCTCGCCACCGCGCCGTTCGCCGACGACGCGTTCGACGCGGTGGTGTGTTGTGAAGCACTCGAACACACGACGGCCACTGCGGCGGCGCTGGATGGTCTGACTCGGGTGTTGCGACCGGACGGCATGCTGTTCGTGTCACCGAACCCCGCGGTCTACCCATCCGGCAATCCGTTCCACCGGCACGAACTCAGCCCGGGGAAACTCGCGGCCGAGGGCCACACTCCGTACGCGGTCGCCGTGGCCGGCGGGGGCGCGCCCCGCGACATCCGGCCGGTACATACGGTGTTGGCCTCGCATCAGCTGACTGATCTCGCCAACCTGGTGGCGGGCCTGACCGAGGAGCGGGCCCAGCTGCAAGGCGGATACGACAGTCTGGCTGCCGAGCGCGAACGGCTGGTCAGAGCCGTCGCCGAACGTGCGACCCAGGCCGAGCAGTTGACCCGAGCCGTCGAAAGCGCCAACGCACGGCTGCGCGACGCCGATCACACGCTGCACGAGGTGTTGGCACAACGCGATCATGCGATCGCCCAGCTCGCAGACCAGGTCGACCCGATCGGCGCCCCCGACGGGGGCGTCCCCGGCAGCCTGATCGAGCCGTGCGAGCAGTGTGCGAGGCTGCGAGGCGATCGCGACGAGTTCGCGGCCGCGCTCGTCCGCTGCGAACAGGATCTCGCAATCGCCAGGGCGCGTGCCGAGAGCACCGAGACGGTCTTGCCGCAGCCCCCGACACGGCGCGAGCGAAGTGAGCCAGAGCCGATCCGGCGGGGCAGGCAGGCACGTCGTTTGTCCGGGCGCTGGGGATAGTTCGAGATGGTCCCGGCTCGACCCGACGGTGGTCCCGTGCTCGTGTTCGTGTCACCACCGGGCGGCAGCGCGTTCATGCACGAGCTGCTCGAGTCGGTCGCGGATGCCGTGCGGCGTGGCGGCGGCGCCGCGATGACACATGTCGGCAGCATCCACGACGTCGACGTCGAGGACGCCGAGTCTCTCGTCACGGTCCTCATCCCGCACGAGTACTTCGCGATTCACGGCGATCCCGATCCGCAGCAGTTACGGCGCACGATCGGATTCGGCGTCGAACATCCGGGAACGGCGACGTTTGAGCGCTCGGCCCAGCTGATGACGGCGCTGGGGGGCTGTGTCGAGATCGGCGAGGACGCCGTCACCGTCATGAGGCGGCGCGGGGTGGCCGCGCACCGGTTCCGGCTCGGCTGCGGCCCGCAGCGGCGCGAGATGCGCACCGCCGCATCGCGTGACATCGACGTGGTCCACCTGGGCACCGCCGACGACGCCAGGCTGCGCAAGTTGGCCGGCTTGGCCGGGCAGTTCGCCGGCGTGCGGACCGAGCTGTTCCTGCCGCCCCACGAGCCGATGACCCGAGACCGGCCTGACTTCCTCACCGGCGAGCGGAAGCGGGAGCTGCTTGGGCGCAGCAAGCTCCTGCTGAACATCCACCGGGAGAGCTCGGTCGCGTTCGAGTGGGTGCGCGCGCTCGACGCCATCAGCAGCGGCTGTGTCGTGCTCACCGAGCCGAGTCGCGGCCTGGAGCCACTCGTGCCCGGCGAGCACGTCCTCGTCGCACCGGCCGGCCGTCTCGCCACGCTGGCCCGGGCGGCGCTGACCGATCCCGACGCGATCACGGCGATCGCAGCGGCAGCGTACGAGCTCTGCACCACGCAGCTCGACATCGTCGCCTCGGGCCGAGACCTCGTCGACCTCGCCGCGGACCTGCTCGCCCGGACCCCCCGACCGGGTCCGGCCGCAGCGGCGTCCACAGTCACCCGGCCCCAGCCGGCCGCGCCCGGCGCCGCGAAGTCCCCGATGGCGACTTGGGTGCCGTGCGAGCGGCGGTTGCCACCGCGGGACGGCGCCGGAGATCCCGTGCTCGCCGATATGGTCCGTGACGCGGCCCGACTCCGCCTCGCCAGCGCCCGTCCGATTCCGGACCGCGGACCTGTCGATGCCGGCGCGGTCATTGACGTCGTCTGTGTCCACGCCGCGGGTGACGGTCCGTTGGGGCCCACTGTCGCGTCGCTGCGCCACCAACGGGTGCCGCTCCGGCTGCACATCGCGAGCTCCGTCGGGAGGACGGGCGACATGACCACCGGGATCGCGTACGCGACTAGCGCCGTCCACTTCAGCGAGAGGGTCACCCGCGCACGCGCTCGGAATGACCTGCTCGCTCGCGGCTCGGCCGAGTTCGTGCTGGTCATAGATTCCGGCGACGAAGTGTTCATGGGTGTGCTCGCAGATCTCCTCGGCACGCTGCGCGGCCAGTCCGAACTCCAGGTGGCCTATCCGATGGCCGTCTCGGGCGTACCCCTGATCGTGAACGCGCTCATCCCGGAAGCCCGTCGTCTCGCGGAGTTTTCCTATCTCGGGCGCGGCTACCTCGTGCGGCGCGGCTGGCTGGAGGAGCTGGACGGCTTCGACGAGTCGATCGAGGTCGAGGAATATCTCGATCACGACTTCTGGCAGCGCACCGCGGCTGCCGGCGCCCCGACCCGGCTGTTGCGCCAGGTCGGCATGCGGTTGTGGCCGCAGCACCCCCCGATCGGCCTAGCCGTCCTTGACCCTGGGGCCGTCCGTACGTATCTGGACAAGCGGGCGGCCCAGGTGCCCGCGTTCGGATCGTATGAGGACCGACTACACGCGGTCGGGGGGAGTCCGGAGGGTAGCGAGCCACGACGGCGGGCAGGGGGCGTGGCGACTTCCACGCCGAGTGGTTGACCCGCTCGGGCCGCCAACTCCGGAGACGTCAGCGCAGGCCACCGGCACGGGCGAGGGCCTTGCGCAGCAGGCCGACGATGACGGCGATATCCGCAGGCCGGGAGTTCTTGACGATCTCCAGAGCCATGACAAGCCCGTGGTCGAACACGCTGACCACCCCGGGAACGGAGAACGCGTCCTCGCCCAGGCCGGGGACCGGGGTGATGGGGCCTGCGTCCGGATTTCCCTTGAATTCGCTGTCATAGACCGATCGGGGGATCTTGGTGCCGAGCACGATCACGTTGACGACGTAGGACGCCCCGATCACCGAGGTGGTGCCGTTGTAGAGACAGCTGCCGCCCCCGGGGAACGGCGAGGAGCGCGTAGCGCGATCCAGCCCGGGTTTGACCGGGCCGCCGAGAGCGGCCCGGGCTTCGTCCAGTGTGACCAGGCTGCAGAAGGCGGCGCTCGGCCCGGTGCCGCTCGCCCCGCCGCCTGCTGCCGGGCCCGACGTGGGCGCCGATGCCGACGGGCCGGT
>QHCC01000131.1 GCA_003243915.1 Pseudonocardiales bacterium
GGCCCGCTGTTGCTGATTGTGTGTCGGAGACCTGGGCGTATCCCCGTTCAGGGCTCTCTAACGACCGCGCACCGAACATCTTGGTTCAGGATGCCGTGCGGGGTGAGGTTACGGTTCTTTACGGTCGGGCCGTTTCCGTAATGGCCCTCCTCCTGGGTAGCCGGCTCGCCGTTGTCGTGGCAGGGCTCGAGTCGCCTGTCGATCGACGGACGGGTGTAAACCCGCGCAACGGCCAACCGGGCGACCCAACCTGGCGACAGCGTTGCGTGGCACCTGCTTTCGCGCTCGATCACAAGCGGGGGGTCGCGGGCGTTGTTGGTGAGGACTTCCTCCGTGTCGCCGGGCATCACTGCCTCCTGCCTCTAGGGAAACGGCTCAGCGGCGGGGGGAGATGTCGTCACGGTGGTCGAGGTGAACGATGTAGAACCGTTGTGCCTCATCGCCGATGCGGTATAGCAAGCGGTAGGGACCGCGGCGGGCACCGAACAGGCCGGCGAGTTCGCGTTCGAGGGCCTTGCCGATACGGTGCGGCTCGCGTGCTAGGTCCCCGAACGCGAACTCGATGATGGCTTTGACGACTCGGGGCGTGATGTTGTGCAGCGCGCGTCGCGCCGGGCCGCTGAACTGGACGTCATAAGCCACGATGCCTGACTCATGTTGTCACGCGTGGGAACGCCGAATTCGGCCCGGATCTCGTCCTCACCGTGGCTACGTCCAGCCGCGATGTCATCCTCGGCCTCGGCGATCGCCTCGCGGATGCCCGGCTGCGATAGCCAAAACAGCGTCTCCTGGATCGACTCCCACTCATCAGCGCCGATGAGCACCGCTGCCGGCGAGCCGTTCTTGGTGATCGTGAGCTGCTCGTGGGTGATGGCCACCGAGTCGACGTACTCGTTGAGCTTGTCCTTGACCTTCGAGATCGGTAACGTCCGCATACAACACACTAGGCCTGAATAACAGTCTACTCAAGGCCGAAATTGAGCTGACAACCGGGAACATGTCAGCGGGATCTCCTTCCCACCCACGGCACAACGTTTCGCCGATGCCTGATCTGAAGAACCGCCTGAGATCTCAAGTCCCGCAGGACCCGCCCGGACGGCCGTCCCGGTCATCGTCCGTCGTACGGGGCACGCGTTGCGGGACTGTCCGTCTAACGGCACCTCACCGTCAAGCGGCCGGCGACAGAGAGGAAACCGAGTCGTTGATCATGGTGCGGTAGACGACGTCGGCGAGGCAACGCATGGCTTCTTTGTGGCTTTTCCCGGCGGCGCGTTTGCGTTGGTAGTAGCTGCTACCGGGTGAGTCGTATCGGATCTGAGACAGCGCCATGACGTGCAGCGCGTAGTTGAGCTGGCGGTCACCGGCGCGGGAGAGCCGGTGGCGCACGACGTCGCCGGAGGAGACTTCGATCGGGGCCACGCCGCAGAACGAGGCAAACGCTGCCGGGGAGGGGAACCGCCCAATGGAGCCGGTCCGCGCCAGCAACTTGGCGGCCACCACGTCGCCGATGCCGAGCAGTTTCGTGAGGGTGGTGCCCGAAGCCGCGACGCCGTCACTGAGCGTCTGCGTGGCGCTGGCGATTCGACGGTCCATCCGCCGCAGTTCGGCGACCAGATCGACCGCGATCGTGCGTAGCGTCCGCCCAAGGGTGTCGCGAGGTCGCACGCGGCGCAGCGCTTCGGCGGACGCCTCGGCGGTCAAGCCACGGGCGAGTCCGGAGGGCACGAGCTTGACCATCACGGCGTGCAGCCGGTTGATCAGCTGGGTCCGGGCGCGGACCATGTCGTCGCGGTGCTCGGTCACCGCCCGCAGGGCCGCAACCGCCGCATCGATCTCAATGGTGCGCAACGCCGGCGCCGACCACGCTGCGATACCAACGGACAGCGCGTCGGCCTGGTCGCTCTTGCGGCCGTGACCAGTCGAGAGCAGCCGCACGCGGCGAGCCAGCTTCGCCGGAACGTCGGTGACCGCGATCCCGTCCTCGCGCAGCCGCTCGGTCAGCCGCAGCGAACCGTCGCAGCTGCCGGTAGCCGGCTCGGTTGACCTCGACCCGGATCGAGTCCGCCGCGGACAAGTCCGCGGTGACCACGACGGCAGTCCAGGACGCCTTATGCGGGTCGACGGCGATAACCACGCCTTGCCGGGCGAGCACTTGCTCTGGTGCAGCTGACATCGCAAGCTCCTCCAACCAGTCGGCGATCATGGATCCGGTGGGAGGG
>QHCC01000132.1:0-556 GCA_003243915.1 Pseudonocardiales bacterium
GGATCCAGACCAGCCCGATCCGCCAGCCCCCGCCCGCTTTGCCCGGAGCAGCACGCCCAACAGACCGCGACGCGTGCGCTGGCGGGACAAAGTGCGCAAGCGCCGGCCGTCCTAGCATGCTCGGGATGGAACGTGACGATCTTGGGGTGCTGTTCGGACAGATCACCCGCCGACTGGTCGAGGCGGAGCGGCCGCTGCTGACGGCCAGCGGGTTGTCGATGTGGCTACCTCGCCCTCATGCATGGCCCGCAGCCCGGCGAGCAGCCAGCTGGCCCTGGCGCAGGCCATCGGACACGACAGGACCCGGCTGATCGCGCTGCTGCTCCCCCTGCGCTCAGCTGGGACGAGTCTGCCCAACCGCGCTCACCTGCGCGTCTCGGGGGCGTGATCAGGCGATGAGCGCCTCGCCGGCATAGACGTTGACCCGCCCGCCGCGCACCATCCCGGCCAGCAGCAGGTCGTAGCCGCGCGCAAGGTCCACCGCCAGACTCGACGGCGCCGATACCGCGACGATGCCCGCTACGCCGGCCGCCACGGCCTTCTGCACGATCTCGAA
>QHCC01000132.1:620-2462 GCA_003243915.1 Pseudonocardiales bacterium
TTGTGCCGCCCGACGTCCTCGCGCACGGCCAGCACGTCACCGTCGGCGCTGGCGAGCGCGGCGGCGTGCACGCCACCCGTGCGATCGAACGTCGGCTGGCGGGCGCGCATCGCCTCGGGCAGTCCGCCGAGTACCGCGCTGGCCACGCTCCAGCCCTCGACATGGGGCGGGTTCCTGCGCAGCAGGCTCAGGTCGAGGACGTCGGCGCTGCAGACGCCGCAGGCCGCTGAGGTCACGAACGCGCGGGGGCGCGGCGCCCGGACGCCGGCACGCAATGCGATGTGCACCCGGTCGGTGTCGTCCTCGCGGCAGGCCCGCAACGTCACGATGTCGTCGGCGCGGCACACGCCTGACTCGACGACCAGCCACCCGGCCGCCAGCTCGATGTCATGTCCGGGGGTGCGCATGAGCGTCGCGATCGCCTCGCCCGCCAGACCCAGCACGAGCGGCGTCTCGACGACGAGGTCATCGGGTGTGGTGGCAGGCTCGGCGCCCACCGACATCCGCAGGATCGCCCGCCGGGTCGTCATCACGGCCATGATCAGTTCTGCCCTCGCAATCGTCTCGAGCCTACAGTCGGGGTATGCCCGAGGATGCCGCTCCGCCGGAGGAGCCCACAGTCGGCAAGCCCAAGCGGTCAGCCGTCGGGATTGCTGCGATCGCGCACTCGATGCGCTACGCGATGGCCGAGATGGGTCCCAGGCGCAGCCTGCAGACGCTGTTGAAGATGAATCACACCGACGGCTTCGACTGCCCGAGCTGCGCGTGGCCCGACCCGGACCGTCGCCATGCCGCCGAGTTCTGCGAGAACGGCGCCAAAGCGGTCGCATGGGAGGCCACCCGCAAGCGTGTCGGAGCCGCGTTCTTCGCGGCGAACCCGGTTGCAGCGCTGCGCGAGCAGCCCGACCACTGGCTCGAGCACAACGGCCGGCTGACCGAGCCGATGTACCTGGCGCCCGGCGCGATCCACTACGCCCCGATCTCGTGGGAGGACGCCTTCGCCCTCACCGCAGACCGGCTGCGTGCGCTGCCGGATCCGGACCGCGCCGTGTTCTACACCAGCGGGCGCGCCAGCAACGAGGCCGCGTTCGTCTACCAGCTGCTGGCCCGCCGGCTGGGCACGAACAACCTGCCCGACTGCTCGAACATGTGCCACGAGTCCAGCGGAGCGGCCCTCAGCCAGGCCATCGGTGTCGGCAAGGGCACGGTCACCCTCGACGACATCTCCGAGCACGCCGAGCTGATCATCATCGTGGGCCAGAATCCGGGCACCAACCACCCGCGGATGCTCACCGCGCTCGAGCAGGCCAAGAAGCGGGGGGCCCGCATCATCGCCGTCAACCCGCTGCCCGAGGCCGGGCTCATGCGGTTCAAGAACCCGCAGACGCCCCGTGGGCTGTCCGGACTCGGCACCAAGCTGGGTGATCGCTACCTCGCGGTGCGCGTCAACGGCGACCTCGCCCTGTTCGCGGCGCTGAACAAGGTGCTGCTGAGCCGCGACGACGCCGCGCCGGGCAGCGTCCTGGACCGCGACTTCATCGACAGGTACTGCGACGGGTTCGGGGCCGCCGCCACGGCCTGGCGCGGTCTCGACTGGGCCACGCTCGAGGAGCAGAGCGGCCTGTCGCGAAAGGAGATCGAGGACTGTGCCTCCGACGTCGCTGCGGCCGACAGCGTCGTCGTGTGCTGGGCGATGGGCCTGACCCAGCACCGCAACGCGGTCGCGACGATTCGCGAGATCGCCAACTTCCTGCTGCTGCGCGGCAACATCGGCAAACCCGGTGCCGGGCCGTGCCCGGTGCGCGGGCACAGCAACGTCCAGGGCGACCGCACCATGGGCAT
>QHCC01000133.1 GCA_003243915.1 Pseudonocardiales bacterium
AAGGGCTTCGGCTTCATCGCCCCCGACGGCGGCGGCGACGACGTCTTCGTCCACTTCTCCGCCATCGGCGGCGACGGCTACAAGAGCCTCGACGACAACCAGCGGGTGGAGTTCGACACCACGCAGGGCCAGAAGGGCCCGCAGGCCGAGAACGTCCGGCCCGTCTGAGTTCCACCAGCGCTACCGCAGCCCCGGCCCCATCACGGTCGGGGCTGCGGTCTTGCCCGGGCCGCGCCAGGACCGCGCCAGGACCGCGCCAACGCCGCGACGACCAGGTGCCCCGAGCCGCTGGTAGCCTCGGAGTTGGTTGGGACCTCAGCCGGCCCGGAAAGCGACCCGCCGCAGCGCCCGCCCGTGGCGCGTCGGATGGGTCACTCACTCACGCCGGGCGCATCGGGCGGATGCCGCCGGAGTTAGTCCGATGGCCGAATCGACGTTTGCGCTGACATACCGGGATTCCGCGTCCCGGCGCATCTCGGAGACGCGAAATTGCGGCTTCGAGTTCGCGAAGTCTTCTATCGAGATGCCCAAGTGCGATAGTGGGCACACATTCTTTCGGCGCGCCGATATGCCATCCAACCCGTCGGGTCACGCCAATTGGAGTGCGACCGCGACCGCCCCATGCGTGGGGCGAAGGGGTGTGCCGCGGTTCCGAGAGGGCAGCGGCGTCCGCTGCGCCCGAGGGGGTGTGCTGGTTCAGTGTCCGAGGGGGGACTTGAACTCCGAGCATCCCTGTTCGGCACAGTCCCGCCCGATCCTGTGGTGCCCGCATTCAGGCACCCTCGGGGACCTTCGCCCGAGAGCGCGTCCGCCTCCGTCCAGCACAATCCCGCTCCGTCTGTGACCAATCGTGTGACCACCAATCGTGTGACCACCCGAAAGTGTCAGACCACACCCCAACGATCAAGAAAGCGGCCCCGGCCGGTGCATCAACACCGAACCGAGGCCTTGATCGAACCCCTTAGCGAGAAGGAGAACGACCATGCAGAACGATAGAGCCAGCCGCGGGCGCGTACGGGAGGAGCTCCTGGACAGCGTGGCCAAGCTGAGCGACGAGATCGTGAAGGCGGCGAGGCCGCCCGCCAAGATCAAAGCCCACACTCCCCGTGCTGTCATCCACGAAGCCGCGGTCAACCGCCACATGGAGCATCTACGGATGCGGAATCTTCGACCATGGTCGATCTACAACCGGCAGCGTGCACTGGGACGTCTGGGCAAGTGGGCCGACGGACCTATTCTGCGTCTGACCGCAGAGGACCTGTCTCGATGGCAGATCGAGCGGTCGACGCAGATCCAGCCGGAGCCACGACGAACCGAGCTGAGTAACGTGCGCCAGTTCTACCGATGGGCGCTTGAGCAAGATCTAATACGGCGGGATCCCACCATCAAGCTGCCGATGCCCCGGGTCGCGCGCCACTTGCCGCGCCCTGTCCGTGACGCGGACCTGCTGGGCGCACTCGAGGGGGCCAGCAGCGACGTCAGAGCGATCCTCGGACTCGCATCATTCGCAGGGTTACGTGCATGTGAAATTGCTCGACTCGACTGGTCCGAGGTTGGGCTCGGTGATCAGTCCCCACACATCCGAGTGGTCGAGGGTAAGGGTGGTCACGGGCGCCTGGTGCCGATCTCTAGCACGCTGGCGCAGATACTCGCCGAGCTGCCGGGCGCACGCGGGCCGGTGATCCGCCGCCTCGACGGTCAGGCCGGACAGGTACTCCCTCATCGGATTTCGTCGCGCGCGAACAAGTACCTGCATGAGATGGGCATAGTCGAGACGTTGCACCAGTGCCGCCATCGGTTCGCTTCTGCCGCGTATCAGTCCTGCCGGGATATCCGCGCTGTCCAGGAGCTGCTCGGCCACGCCTCGCCGACCACGACGTCGATCTACGCTGCGGTGGCGTCGGGTGTTGCGGTCGGCGCCGTCGAAGCCGCCGGCACGTTGGGGGCAGGACGATGAGCCTCTCATCCGCCGACGACAACAGCTATATGGAACTGGGCTATGTGCTCGCCGCAGCGCAGGACACTGGCGGGTGCCCGCCATGGTGCATCGGGGCTGAGGACCCCGAGCACACCCTGTGGTTCCCCGCGCCAGACGGACAGGGCGACTTCGAGTTCGATCGGTTCCATGTGAGCGCCGTGGTGGCTGCCGACCCCGTCGGCGTCTTCATCGAGCAATTCGAGACTCGACACGATGGGGTCAACGAATCGACACCCCCGGTGGTCAAGTGCGAGTCGGGTGGCCGCGACGCGTTGAACGTCATCACCGCCCGGCAGCTGGCGGCGTCGCTGTTGAACGCCGCCGATCTCCTCGAGCAGATCCAGGAGGGCTCGCTATGACCGCCGCAGTTGTCTCGCGGAGACCCGTCCAGCGGCAGCTCGTCCAGCGGCAGCTCGTCATATGTGGAATCAGTGTCAGGAGCGGGCTTACCCTCGCTCCATGAGCTACGAAGTCGTGGTCACCAGAGAGGATGACGCCTGGCTGGCGGACGTCCCGTCCGTGCCCGGCGCCCACACGTACGCGCGATCGTTGCCGAGCCTGTTCGCCAGTGCCCGCGAGGTCATCGTGTTGATGGACGACCTGGACGACGACGCGCAGGTGGAGGTCGACGTGCGCTTCGACGAATCGGCCCTGTAGGTCCGCCACACGGTCACAACATCACCTTGACGGTGTCGGTGGCCCAATTGACTTCCTTGTTCGCGAGTTTGCTGAACGCGCTGCCGTACCACTTCGCTATCGCAGCCATCGTCTGGGTTCTCCTAGCCGTCGTAGGTGAAGTGGTCGTCGATGTGCCGCATGCCGGCAGCCACGTGGCTGTCAGCTTCGAATCTGAGGTTGACGTGCCCGGGCCGTAGATGGCCCCACCAGCGGCGGCGTTGTGGCCGCCCGCGGACCGGCTCGCTCCCGGGGGCGGGGCTGAAAGGTTCGGCGCCGAATACTGGTAGCCGACGTTGATGCGGATGGCGTACGGCGAGCCGTGCGGCGCGCGCTGGCGATCGAGATCTCTCGCGTGACGATCGACGCGAACGTCGACGAGCTGGCGGTGCCGGGTGAGCTCATCGGCTTCGCGCGGCACCTGGCCCGCGGCATGGGCCGCGAGGACTGCCTCGTCATCTCGAGGACGGGCTCCTGGGCGCGACCGCGCAGGTCAAAAGCAACGGGACGTCACTGCGAGAGAACACGATCGCCGGCAACAAGAACCTGGAATGGATTCACACCCAGATCGACGGAATCAACAGCGTGGCCAACGCTCAGGTCAAAGCCAATGTCAAAGTCGACGTGATGACCGCCACGATGGGCAAGAACGAGGCGGCACTACGCAAGGCGGCAGTGGCGGCCGGGTTCAACGCCGTGCAGGTCGACGCGCTGATTAAGAAGTACGCCGCTGTACCCGCCACAGTGAAGACGATCCTTGGCGCGGACTCCACCCCCGCCCTGACCGCCGCCGAGACTGTGCGGGCCAAGCTGGACGCGTTGAAGGTGCAGCGCACGGCGTTGGTGAAGCTGCTCGACGACGGCGCCCCGGTGCGCAGCCAGCTCACTGCCGTGCAGGAGCAGATCAACGCCATAACGGCGCGCCGCACGACGTCCTTCGAGACATCGCGGGCGCGCCTTGTGCGGCGGCTCACCGCCGACACCTGAGCGTGTTCGGCTCCTGGGCGCTGGCCGCGTCATCGCTGCTGTGCGGGAGGCTGTGCAGCTCGTCGACCATGGCTCCCCACGACGGTGTCTGACGGCCATCGGGGGTGACTTTGACGCCCATGAGCCGGACTCAGCCTCGACCTGGGGTGACGCCGTCCTCGAGCTCGCCGAACGTGCGGTTACCCCACGGCATCTCGCGGAACGCCCGCTCGTCATCCTCGGCCGTAATTCCACTCTGTTGCCATGCCACGACCCGCGCCTGATAGTCCGCGTTGCCGGGGTGATCCCCGTAGTCCACCGATGCGATCGCCTCGCCACTCTCGCCATCCGCGCCGGCCGTGCAGTCCTGGAGGACCTGGTACGCGTCGGCCATAGTCGGGGCGGCAGCCAGCGCGTGGCGCGCCTGCCAGGGCACCTGTCGCAGGGTGTCGACCGGGATGCCGCTGGCGGTGAACGGCGGAAGATCACCGCCTGCCGCGAACAGCGTCGGCGCGCTCGTGGTCGGCGCGCGCACCTCGCCGGCCGATACCTGCGCACGGACCTGGTCCACGAGCGGATTCAGTGCGTACGCCGGCCCTCGAGACGCAACGGACTGCCGCGCCGAGGACGGTCCGGTGGACAGTGCCGCCTGAGCCGTCGCCCGCAACTCAGCCTCAGCAGCGCGCGCTGCTGCCGCCGCCTCACGCCGCTTCTTCATGGCGAGGACCACGTCGACGCCCGTCGTGATTTCAGCCACGGATGCGGCGGGGTTCAGTCCGAGCTGCTTCGCGATGGCTGTTCTGAAGACGTCGTCACCAGTGATCCGATCATCCGCGCCGCTGGCTCGCACCTCGGTCAGATCGACCTTCAGCTGCTCGGCCTTGGCGAGCACCTCCGGCGACTCCACCCGCAGTTTGCCCGGCATCAGCCGGCCTTCCGCTGTGCCGCCGCCGCCAGGACGGTCTCGCGAGAGAACACCCACCTGCCGCCGATCTTGACCGCTGCCAGGCTGCGCCCGGCACGCTTTCGCACATTCGTCGCTGAGCAGCTCATAAGCCTCGCGGCCTCCTTGACGTCGATCTCGTCCGTTGACGCCCACCCTGGCCCGGCTTCGTCCTCGACAGGTTGCGGCGGTTGCGCTGCGCAACCCTGAGCGCTGGCCAGGCGCGCCGCCGCCAGCAATTCGATGACCTTCCCGACGGGGGCGCCGTTCGCCCGCGACGCGTTGACGTGGCGCTCGGCAAGGGTTGCCACGGCCCGGACGAACCACCCATCGAGCACAAGTGCGCCTCCGCTCAGCGCCAGGGCGACATCCTCAGACATCGAACGGCCCGTGTTCGTCGAGCGACGCGAGATCGGCACGCGCCTGCTGCTGCGCCCGGATCGAATCGAGGACCACCTCACCCGAGAGTGGTACACCGTGGTCAGCCGCTGACGCGTGCTCGAGCATCTGCAGCAACACCGCCGCGACGTTGGCCTGAGCCGTGACCAACCCCCAAAGCTCGCGCTCGCGCTTGGTCAGTGGGGTTACGGGCGAGGCACGGGCCGGCGGCTTCGGCCGCGACCCGGGATAACCCATCGCACGACGAACAGCCGCGATCGCCAGTTTCACCGTCTCGAGATTCCCGAGCGGCGGCAACATCCACTCCTCATCGCCGTTCACCAGGACGCTCGCAGCAGATCGACGTAGCCGCCGCCGACCGGCGGGTAGCGCGGCTCCTCGGGCATGACGTCATCAGGGTCATAGGCGACGATTCCGCCGCGGAACGGCAGACCTACCGGACACCCGTTGTGCGGGTGACTGAGGGCCTTCGTCGTCTTGAACGTGAGGCAGAAGTGACACCACACCTCGGCGGCAGCGTTGATCCGGACCCGCTGGCCCCAGAGCATCACCCACCTGACGCTGACCTCATCGACACCGAGGCCGTACCCGCGGCTGATCCGCACCGTCGCCCACTCCGTGGAGTCATCGACGGGCGGCGGCCAGGCGTTCGGGTCCACCGGCTCGGGGGCCTCCGGCTCGCTGGGGGCCGCCTCGACCACGAGCGGGGCCGCCACGTCTGTAAATGTGTCGCCCGCCAGTGCACGCAGCACCAACGTCTCATCGACGTCGAGCAGCTCGGCGATCCGACCAGACCAGATCCCCGACGCGGACAGCTCCCGGGCCCGGAACGCCTGCTCCGAGCTCATGCCGTCCATACCGGCCCCCCCTCGATCGCCAGCGTCTGCCGTGCCTCGATCGCCGGCCGCGCTTGCGCCTCACGACGTGCCATCTCGGCCTCGACACGGCGTCGGACTTCGGCCTCGACACGGGCGGCGCGGTCGAGCGCCTGCCGTTCGAGATGCTTCGTCACCTCGCTCGTGTCGACCAGGCCGGCGAAACTATGCGCGGCCTGGGGGTCATCAACCCTTTCGAAACACCCGACGATCACTCGCGCCCACATCGGATCGTGTGCGTCCAACCCAGCGGCAGACAGCACGAAGTCGATGATGTTCGCGATCATGAGTCCGAGGTCCTCGTCGATGCGAGCCCTAATCTCCTGACCGCTGGCCATCTTCCTCAATTCCGGGTCAGCCTGAATCCTCGCGATGACTTCGAGCGTCTGCCTCAGCTCACGCATCGCGGCCACCGCTGCCATCGCCTTCCGGGTCCTCGTCGCCAGCTCGACGACGCGCTCGAGGCGGTCGGCGAGCGAGGTCAACTGACCGTGTACGTCGACCAACGTCAGCGGCTCCCGTCGCTCGTCCGGGTCGGGCTCGGTGATCGCCTGTGCGCTGAGGTGGTTCTGACGATGCCGGTGCACGGACGAGCGGGACAGGCTGTGCGTCCCGGCCACTGTCCGGATAGGCGTCCCGGCCAGCAGCCCCGCGTCGATCGAGGCGGCATCCGGGTGGCGGCAGACGCTGCAGTCCGACGTCGGCAGGGACACCGGCTCTGCCAGCGGCGCCTCGTCGGTGCCGCCCGGGCCGGCCGAATCGGGCCCATCGCTGCCGATTACGGTCACGTCAGGCTCGATCACCGGGTCGCCTCGACGAGCGAGGGGGGACACGGGATCACCCGTCGCGTAGCCCTGCCGCCCCCGCGATGGCGGGGGAGACCCGGCGCTGACCGGCCCTGATGACCGCGATGGTCACAGTCCTGGTCACAAGCGGCGGCGATCCCGCTGCGCGGGAGGGCTCGTCCTAGCCGGCGTGGTCGGGTTACGTCCTGTCGCTGCGCAGTTCTCAACCCAACAGACGACGGCGCAGCGAGAAGAGAGCGCGTACAGACCGCTGAGAGCCAGCGGCCTGCATTGTGGTCGAGCCCTGGTCGTCCCGTGATCCCGTGGATCGAGCGACGTGCCGCTTTCGCCGTGCGCCGAGTGCGCCGAGTGCGCCGAGAGGATCGAGTGGTCACTCCGCCACCTCGCCGACAGGCGCTTTGACCCCGGCCAAGATCGTTTGTCTTGGGTGCCTTGGCTCGTTCGTATAAGTCTCGTGAGAGGAATTACTAGGGGTTAACTGAGGCTGCCGAGGCAGCCGTGGCGGCCCAGTATTTATGGGGGGTAGAACGGCGACCTCGTCGTCATCCGAGTCAGCGCGGAACCGAACACCGAGCCACGCGTTGTACTTCGTTGTCGGCGGCGGCAAGTGCAACGGCACGCCTGATACCAAGCCTGCGAGCGGCCGTCGGGACAACGTCCCGTGCATAATGTCGGTAGCGCGAATCAGGCGCTTCTCGACCTGGTGGGCGACCGCCTCTTCGTGATCGCCGAAGCGCGCGGCCAAGGTCTTGTCGCCCCACGGTCGTTGGCTGTGCGCCACCTGCCACTCATTGAGGTCGGCCAGGAGCTCGGTGGACATCACGTGTGCGTCGGCGTCGAAGCACAACCGCTCGTCGGCGTAGGCCAGGATCACGTCGGACTCCGCCCGCCACGCCCAGCTGTCCGCCTCGACCAGGCGGGGCGGCTCTGGCATCGTCTTGTCCAGCGCGTACCAAGCGACCGCACCGTCAACGAGCCACGCCAGCACGGCCTCGTGCTGGCCGCCCGCGCCCTCCTCGAGGCGTTGGCGCAGTCCGGGGTCACCGCGGCGGTCCGTGGGCGACTCGAGTTGCTCGTACGGCTTGCGCCACCGGTACGGAAAGCGAAGCAGCTTCAGCCGGCGCCACGTGCCGTGATCGGTCTCCTCGACGATGGGCCGGTAGTTCGTGGACAGGAACAGACTGTGCGTCGCATCGAAGGTCACTGAGTCCTGCCGGATGTAGCGCGCGCTGATCTGCGGCGTCCCGACGGTCTTCTTGAGTCGGGCGACGGACAGTCGCCGGGCCTCCGGCGTCTCCTCGACGAGCGCCAGCCGCGCGCCGCGCAGGTCCATCAGCTCGGTTGGGTGGTCGCCTGGGTGGGCGAGCAGCACACGGTCTGAGATGAGCACGTAGAAGTCTCCGATGGTCTTGGCGATCGCGCCGGTGATCGTGGTCTTGCCGTTCTCGCCCGCGCCCTGCTGCACGATCAAGACGTCGTCGGGAGTCATGTGGCCGGTGGTCGCCTGGCCGTAGCGCAGTTGTGCCCATGATCGGCACTCGTCCGGGATCGCTTCGAGGGCGGCGTCCCAATCGGGATGGCGCGCGCCGGGGCGGTACGCGGCGTGCGCGATCCGGGTCATCAGCAGCTCGGGGTCGTGGTCGAGCAGCTTGTGCCCACGCAGGTCGACGACGCCGTTGGCGACGTTGAGCAGATCGGGGTGCGCGTCGAACGCTGCGGCGTCGGTGTGCACGCCCTCGATGCCTTTTGCCAGGCCGACGATCGCCCGCAGGTTGCTGGCTGACGCCGTGCTGATCCACTTACCGACCGTCACGTTGTCGCCCTGGCTGATTTTCATCCGATGCCTTGCGACCTCGAAGCAACGCAGCACCCACAGCCGCGCCGCCTCAACGACCGCCTCGTCCGCCTGTCGGCTCCATCGACGGCCGTCCCAACGCATCCAGCCCAGGCCTTTGGCCCAGCGTGTCGTCCCCGCTAGGGATTCGTTCGCGAAGCGCGCCGCCAGCACGGAATGCGTGAACGCACCGAGCTCGGTGTCCTTCAGATGACTGCCGGCTGTCACGCGCGCTCCCAGGAGCCGCCGCGCAGGTAGTTGCTCTCGCCCGCCAGCAGCGCCTTCGCGCCAGCCCACGGCCACGCCCGCCAGACCGCATGCTCGGCCTGCAGCGGCGCGGCCGCGGTGTCGTAACGGAGCACGACGAGGGTCGTCGACTCGTGCCACACGCCTGGATAGGGGCCGGCCGCCACGAGGGGCAGCTGCTCCGCGCGCACGTAGTCGCGCACGATCGTCATCAGTGCCCTGGGGTCGCCGGCGTGGTTGTACGGCGCGACAGTGAGCGCCGGCTCGTCGCCAACGCCGACCCAGGAATGGACGTGGTCCCACCGGTCCGCCTGCACCTCGTGGTTGCTCAGCGCGCTCTGGCCGCAGAATGACCGTGGCCGGCGGGGTATCCGCTCGTCGGCGAGCACCAAGCCGTGCTCGCCCAGCATTCGCAACGCGTGCCGGGCATACGTGTCGCGCGAGTACCAGACCGACGACGGAACGCTCAGCGGTTCGGGCGACCACGGCCCCCGGTCCGGGTAGAGGCGCACCAGGCCGGCCAGGTCGGCTTCGTGCTCGCCGAGCTCGGGCGTCTCGCCGTCTGTCCGTACGACGTGCGCGTCCAGGCCGAGCTCGGACAGCTCGCCGAGTACCCGTTCGCGCACGTGCCCCCAAGCCTCGAGCGAGTTGTCGGCCCTTCGAACCGGGGCGAGGTACTTGTGCGTGGTGTCGACGAATTCGGCCCACGGCGTCCAGACGCCCGTCGCCCCGAGCTCAACCAGGTACCGGCGAAAGCCGGCCGCGTTGAGGCGTTTCTGGCGCGGGGGGACGGCGTGCGGCCGGTGTGGCATTCCCCCGGCAGGCGCGCCGTCGGTCTCATG
Source organism: Pseudonocardiales bacterium (assembly GCA_003243915.1). Taxonomy (GTDB): domain Bacteria; phylum Actinomycetota; class Actinomycetes; order Mycobacteriales; family Jatrophihabitantaceae; genus QHCC01. The sequence goes on from QHCC01000133.1 coordinate 9,565, forward strand.
CATCTGCTCTGCGCGAAATTGATGTATCTTGACATCAAGACTCTCGCCGGTCTGCTGGGTGCCGCTCTCTCGGGAGCGGCTCTCGGCGTCTGGTGGCGCTCTCACGATGCCGCCCCAGTCTTCGAGCAGCGAGCCAGTGTGCCAGTGTCCAGGGCGCCCCTCACAGCGTCACGTCGAGCAGGTACGAGCGCGCCGCGAGCAGCGCCATGACGTCGTCGGCGACTCGCTGGGGGACCAGCCACGCTCCACCTCCACGGGCCCGCATCCGCTTCACGTCCAGGGTGCGGATCGCCTCGAAGACGGCGTGATCACAGCCGGCGAACTCGACCGTGTTCCGGCCGATCGCGCGGACGATGATCACGGGCCGCGGCCGGGGCTTGTCGAGCGGATGATCCCGTCGCTGGTCACGGTCATGGATCGGTTCGAGGCGCCGCGATGCCTCCCGCCGACGGCCGAGCTGGACGCACAGCTCGGCAGCTTCCGGTGGCCTCACGCGGCATCAACTCCCCATCGCCGGCGCAGTTCGCCAGTCGGGACGTAGATCCGCCCGTTGATCCGCATCGACGGGATGTCTCCGCGTTTGATGCCCTCGTAAACGGTCGTGCGCTTCATCCCGCCGATGCCGATGAGTTCTTCCGGACGGAGCAGGGGAATCTCGACAGGGTCAGGAAGCATCACGCGCACCGGTCTCTCGGAGTTGGTCGAGCAGTTCGACCCATCGAACGGCCGCGGCGCCGGACGGCCGGCACAGCCCGCGTTCCCAGCGGGAGAGCGTCGCCGTGCTGACACCTGTTGCGCGGGACATCGGCGCAAGGGCCACCCCGCTTGCTTCGCGAACGTGGCGCGCATCGCCGGACGCTGCCATGCGCACAGCGCGCGCGAGGCTCACTAACGCGATGCGATCTCCGCGCTTCGGATTCGTTACTGTCATGTGGAAAGCATGTTGCACCGGCACCCCGGCCGCAAAGGGGTTGGGGCGTTCCTACTTGGTGCCCCGGGGGAACACGCATTCCCCTTGCACCGATATTCCATCGGTGTTACGGTCAGGTCATGAGATTCAAGTCGCGCGCTGACGTTCCCGAGAGTTTGGAGGAGGCGCATCCGGGTTCGCGGTGGGTCACATGGTCGCCATCGCCACGCGGTCCGAAGTGGTTGGTCAGGATCGATGTCGGCGAGTCGAAGGGCCGCGTCGAATGCATCGGCGTCGAACTGCGCGCATTCCGCGAGAAGTCAGACGGCGGGTGGCCACCAGAGCTGCCGGAGTGGAACCAGAATCCAACGCCGCTACTTCGTCGGACATTGCGCGACCTTCCGCTTGGTCAGATTCTCGAGGACATCGGCGCGGAGGTGCAGCAGGCACAGCTGGATCTCGCGACGCTATTCCGAGCCGAGGGTCTGCCGCCCACCGAGGACGACGAAGAGTTCCGGGCAATCGCCGACGGAATCGAGGCAAGCGTCAAGAGGCAGCGCGCCACGGGACGTAAGCGGGGCCGAGGCGTTCCCGATCTCGAGGCGATCGCACACGTCTACCGCGACGCCCAGGCGCGCCGTCGATCGACCACCAAGGCGATCGCAAAATGGGGGCAGGTCTCCGACTCGACGGCAGCTAAGTGGGTAATGCGCGTGCGGAAAGAAACCGATCTCTTGCCCGCTCCGACCAACGCACCGCGGCAGCCGAGAGGGCGTCGATCATGACCAAAAAGCGCGCGGATGGACCCGAGGTGAAGAAGGATTCGGCAGGTCGCTATTTCTGGGTGATCGACACAAGTGCACCGGGGGAGCCGCGACGTCAACTCAAGCGCCGGTTCCGCACGCGAGTCGAAGCGCGGGCGGCGTTGAACAAGACACGCGCTGATCTGCAGCGCGGGTCATTTGTCCGGCCGGCCAAGACAACACTCCGGGACTTCGTCGAGGGCACGTGGCTGCCCGAGGTGCAGTCGCAGCTACGCCCGAGCACGCACAAGAGCTACTCGCGCTACCTGCGCCTGCACGTGCTCCCGGTGCTCGGCGACCGTCCGTTGCAGGCCATCACGGGTGGCATGCTCACGAAGTTGTATGTCGATCTTCGCGCGTCGGGGATGAAGGACGAGGGCAAGATCCCAGCGGGGGAGTGTCGCGGACTGAGCGTCCGCACGGTGCGCTACGTCCACACGATCACCGGGGCCGCGCTGGGCGCCGCGGTCGAGCACGGGGTGATTCAAACCAACCCGGCGAGGTTGGCCAAGCCTCCGAAGGCTTCAGCGAGTGCGGACGGCTCCGACCGGTTCGAGACGTGGACGGGGGAGCAACTCGGCCGGTTCCTCGCCGCTGAGCGCGGCGACCGCTACGTCTCGGTCTGGCACCTGCTCGCGATGACCGGGATGCGTCGGGGTGAGGCGCTCGGGCTGAGCTGGCGCCACGTCGACCTCGACAAGGGCACTGCGACGATCCGTCGCACGCTCGTCGACGTCGAGGACCGTAACGACGACGCGCCGGTCTGGTCGGACCCGAAGACGAAGAGCGGCAACCGAAAGATCGAGCTCGACGCCGGCACGGTCGCCGTGCTGCGAGCGCTACGGGCTGAGCAGGCGCGTGAGCGTCTGATGATCGGTGCCGGTTACACCGACCACGATCTTGTCCTCTGCTGGCCGGACGGCCGGCCCTATCACCCGGAGCGGGTGTCCCGAGTCTTCGGCGACCGCTCACGCAAGCACGGCGTGCCGAAGATCCGGCTGCACGATCTTCGCCACACTTGGGCGACGATCGCCCTCGAGGCGGGCGTGCACCCGAAAATCGTCCAGCAGCAGCTCGGGCACGCGAACATCTCGATCACGCTGGACACGTACTCGCACGTCTCGCCGGCGATGCAGTCCGACGCGGCGGAGCGGGTCGCCGCCCTGATCAACGGTGAGACTTCCTCGTGAGCGCGGGTGTTGCCGTGGAGGAGTTCGTTTGCGGATGCGGCACGCGCAAGCACCGCGTGGTGGGCACGTCGCCCTGGTGCGGCGAGTGTGCCGCAATCGCGGCCCTGGTGGAAACGCGACGGGGCGAAGCTGAATACGTCATTGAAACCGACGGACTGCCCATCTCGCCCTGCCTTGTGACCACGTTGTGACCACGGGCCGGAATCCGGAGCAAATTACAAGGCTGAGGCCCAGTATTTCAGGGGGTTTATGGGCCGATTCAATGTGTCCGAGGGGGGACTTGAACCCCCACGCCCCGTAAAGGGCACTAGCACCTCAAGCTAGCGCGTCTGCCATTCCGCCACCCGGACGAGCGCCCAGCGAGTCTAGCCCACGCGAGACGGGCGTTTCGGTAGCGATTGGGGCGCCCGGGGGGCCCGCGCAGCAGAATCCGCGAGCACCCGATGACTGGTAGGAACAACGCATGAGCCAGTCGCATTCGAGTACCACTACCGAGGTCACCGCGCAGGACGAGGTCGTCGACCTGTTGGGCGAGCTGATCCGCATCAACACGTCCAATCCGACCCATCCCGAACGTCCCGCCGCGGAGTGGGTCGCGGCCAAGCTGGACGAGGTCGGCATCACGTCCCAGATCATCGAGGCCGCACCTGGCCGGGCATCCACGATCGCGCGCATCGAGGGCAGCGACCCGTCCCGCGCCCCGCTGTTGATCCACGGACACCTGGACGTCGTGCCGGCGCAGGCGGGCGAGTGGTCGGTCGACCCGTTCGGCGGCGAGATTCGCGACGGCTACCTGTGGGGTCGCGGCGCGATCGACATGAAGGACATGGACGCGATGACACTTGCTCTCGTGCGCGAATGGTCGCGTGCCGGGCGCAAGCCACCGCGCGACCTCGTCCTGGCCTTCGTCTCGGACGAGGAGGCCGGCGGCCGGCAGGGCGCCCACTACCTCGTCGACAACCACCCGGACCTGTTCGGCGCCTGCACCGAGGCGATCAGCGAGGTCGGCGGGTTCAGCGTCTCGCTGGACGAGAACACCAGGCTCTACCTGATCCAGACTGCGGAGAAGGGCATCGACTGGCTGCGGTTGCGGGCGACGGGCCGCCCGGGTCATGGCTCGATGGTGCACGACGACAACGCGGTCACGCGCCTGGCAGCGGCCGTCTCGCGGGTCGGCACGCACGAATTCCCGGTGTTGGTCACGGACACGATTCGCGCGATGGTCGAGGCGATAGCCGCGGCCACCGGAATGGACCTCGATCCGGACGATCCCGACGAGTGGGTACCGAAGCTGGGCGGCATGGCCCGGATGATCGGCGCCGTCATCCGCAACACCGCCAACCCGACGATGCTCGAGGCCGGCTACAAGACCAATGTCATCCCGTCCTCGGCCGAGGCGACGATCGATGCGCGCTTCCTGCCGGGGCAGGAGGACGCGCTGCTGGCCCAAATCGACGAGCTGATCGGCGAGGGAGTCGAGCGGGAGTTCCTGGTGCGCGACATCGCTGTCGAGACGACCTTCGACGGCGCGCTCGTCGACGCCATGTCCGCGGCGCTCCGGGCCGAGGACCCGGGCGCCCACCCGGTGCCGTACCTGATGAGCGGCGGCACAGACGCGAAGTCGTTCTCGACGTTGGGCATACGCTGCTTCGGCTTCTCACCGCTGCTGTTGCCACCCGACCTGGACTTCACCGCGCTGTTCCACGGCATCGACGAGCGCGTGCCGATCGAGGGGCTGAAGTTCGGTGTCCGGGTCTTGGATCGGCTGCTTTCGAACTGCTGAACCGCCGACACTCGACGCGTGCGACGCTGAGCGGGTGCTGCTGGCAGAGCTCGCCGCCGCCTCGGCCGACGTCGGGGCGACCTCGGCCCGGCTGGCCAAGGTCGGGCGGCTGGCCGCCCTGCTCCGGCTGGCCGATCCGCAGGAGATCCCGCTCGTGGTGTCCTGGTTGGCCGGTGAACTGCCGCAGCGCCAGATCGGGGTCGGGTGGGCTGCGCTGCGGACGCTGCCAGCACCCGCCGACGCGCCGGCGCTGACCGTCCGCGAGGTCGACGCGGCGTTCACCGTGATCGGTGCCACGTCAGGGACAGGCTCCCAGGCGCGCCGGGCCGCCCTGCTCGCGAAGGTGTTGGGCTCCGCGACGGCAGGCGAGCAGCTGTTCCTGCGCCGTCTGCTCGGCGGCGACCTGCGCCAGGGCGCGCTACTGGGCGTGATGACCGACGCCGTCGCACGCTCGGCCGAGGTGCCCGTCGCCCAGGTACGGCGCGCGGCCATGCTGTGCGGCGACCTGCCGGCGGTGGCGGCGGCGGCGCGTGCCGGGGGCGCCGCGGCACTGGCGGACTTCGGCCTGCAGGTGGGCCGACCCATCAGTCCGATGCTGGCCCAGACCGCCACCGGAATCACCGATGCCCTCGACCGGCTCGGCGGATCGGCGTTGCTGGAGGCGAAGCTGGACGGAGCTCGGGTGCAGGTGCACAGATCCGGTGCGGATGTCGCGATCTACACCCGCACCCTCGACGACGTCACAGCCCGGCTGCCCGAAATCGTGGAAGCTGTGCTCGCACTGCCGGTGACGTCGCTGGTCGCCGACGGCGAGGCCATCGCGCTGCGGCCCGACGGGCGGCCACACCGGTTCCAGGTGACCGCGTCGCGCTTCGGGCGTCGCACCGACGTCGACTCCGCCCGCGGCGCTGTCCCCCTGCACGCGTTTCTGTTCGACGCACTTCACGTCGACGGCGCCGACCTGCTGGAGCATCCCACGAGCGAGCGGCTGGCCGCTCTGGACGCGGTGGTGCCGGCATCGGCGCGTGTCGAGCGGCTCGTCACCGCCGATGCCGGCGCGGCGCAGGCCTTTCTGGACGCCACGCTCGCGAACGGGCACGAAGGTGTGATGGCCAAGTCGCTCACCGCCCCGTACGAGGCTGGGCGGCGCGGCGCGGGCTGGCTCAAGATCAAGCCCGTGCACACCCTCGACCTGGTGGTGCTGGCCGTCGAGTGGGGCTCCGGCCGGCGGCAGGGCAAGCTGTCCAACATCCATCTCGGCGCCCGCGACCCGGCCAGCGGCGGATTCGTGATGCTCGGCAAGACGTTCAAGGGAATGACCGACACCATGCTCGCGTGGCAGACCGAGCACTTCCTTGCCCTCGCCGACGGCCCCACCGACGAGTGGGTCGTGCAGCTGCGTCCCGAACAGGTCGTCGAGATCGCCTTCGACGGGATCCAGACGTCCTCGCGATACCCCGGCGGGATGGCGCTGCGCTTCGCCCGCGTGCTGCGCTACCGCGACGACAAGCCGGCCAGCGAGGCGGACACCATCGACACGGTGCGCCTGCTGCACGAGCGGCCGTAACCGGCTGCGGGTCGGGAGAGATCCCGCCCTGTCAGGCGCCGTTCGGATCCTTGGGACAACGCCGAAACGCAACCACTGCCGCCGCTGCATTCCCGCTCGGTTCGACAGGGGAAACAACGATGGTGTCGACCGGCGCTGACGGCAGGTGGAGGGCTCGCGGCAACTAGTTTGCTTCGGCTCGACGGGTCCGCGCGATGGCACGGAGCCGGTTGAATACGTCTATGTATCTGAAGCTGTACGCCGAGACACCGGTCCGCCGCACCTCTCAGCTCCTCGCCGACGGGTGGTTCGTGTTCTGGACGTGGTTGTGGGTGGCGCTGGCCCTGGAGCTGTACCGGCTGGTGTCCAAGCTGGCGGTGGCCGGCCAGAAGCTGGAGGCGACCGGCCGGACACTCAATGGCGACATGACATCAGCTCAGGATCGCGTCAACGGCGTGCCGGTGATCGGCCACCAGGTCAGCGCGCCGTTCGGCAAGGTCGGCGCGGCCGGCCGATCGCTGATCAGCATCGGCATGGCACAGGAGCACGCCGTCCACGACGTGGCGGTGTTCCTCGCGGTGTGCGTGGCGGCGATCCCGATCGCTCTGCTTGCGATGCTCTGGCTGCCGCGCCGGATCCGGTTCGTGCGCCGGGCCACCGTGTCGCGCCGGCTGGTCGCGTCCGCCGGCGATCTTGACCTGTTCGCGTTACGCGCCCTGTCGACCCAACCGATGCATTTGCTCGCCCGGGTCAGCGCGGATCCGGCCGACAGCTGGCGACGCAAGGACCCGGCCGTGATCTACGCCTTGGCAAGTCTGGAGCTCGCCGACGCTGGCCTGCGGGCGCCCGCTCCCGCGGCTGGGCCGCTCGGACCGGGAGTCGAGACACCACCGCCGATGTGAACCCAGAGCGGCCGCCGCGGCACCCTCAGACAGACAACCGTGGCAACGGCAACGCCGCCGCCGGCCGGCGCAGGCGCCGCAGCCACACCCGCCGCGTGCCGTCGACATCGCGCACCACCCGGGCCAGCTCCCACCCGCCGAACTCGGCGTGCAACGAAAGCTGCGCCGCCGCGGTAGGCCGAGTGACGTCCGCCGGGATCCGCAGCGGCGCGTATTCCCAATAGGGGTCGGCACCGTCCTCGGTGCGTACCGCGGTCATGCGCCTCATTGAACCCCCATCGCGGGCCGATCTCCACCCCCGCGGCCGCTGACTTCAGGGCTGTCCGAACGTCATCCGGAAGTCCCGCAGCGAGAACGACAACACGGGGTGACGCTGCGCCAAGAATGCGAGCGGGCCGTTCGGGTCGGCGTCGAAGGTGGCCCGCGAGAGTCCGACACGTGCGCGGGCACGCACCGGAGTGACCTTGGCCGAACCTCCGAGCCGCTGCACCACATGGAAGCTGAACGGCACTAGGCCTGGCATCGAAACCCGCGGAACCACCGCGCCGGCCGCGATCGTTCCGTGATCGTCGCTCGCCAGGAACGTCCCACCGCCGCGAGCGAAGGTGGCCAGCTGCTTGGGGATGGCCCACAGCGCGCGTCCACCGTCGCGTGAGGCGGCGCTGTCGACCCAGATATGGGTGATCGTCGGCAGCAACCGCGCGCCACGCCGCACGAGCAACGTCGACATCAGCTCGTCGTAGGCGAGTACGCCGCCAGGGAGGTAGGAGACCCAGGCCGTGCCCACCACGCCGTAACGACCGAGCCGCATGGGACGCCACCCTGGCGGCACTTCGACCGGCACGTCGTCGATTCGAACCAGGAAGATCGACGTGTGCAGGTGCCCGCGCAGCCGCCACGGTTCAGGCGGGTACGCGCCGGTCATCGCGGCAGGTGAGCGGGGGTGGGTGACAGCAAGGTGGCGAGTAGTCGCCGGGCGGTGGCCGAGCGCTCGGTTCCGGACCTGCCGTGCAGCACGAGCGCGGCATCCAGGCCTGGCTCGAAGGGGGCCAGAGCCAGGTGCGGCAGGAGCAGCACGAACATCGACAGCAGCGCTTCGGTGTCGGTGCCGGGCGGCAGGTCGCCGTCCGCAATGGCCTGGGCCAGCATCGGACGCAGCGCCTGCGCATAGAGCCGGTGCACCGGTTCACGCACGGCCTGCCGGATATCGGGATCGAGTTCCATCGTCGTCGCTGCCGTGACGCCGCGCTCAAGTGGATGGGTCGCCATGTACTCGATCCAGGTGTCGACCAGCTCGGCGAAGTAGTCCGCGAACGACTCACCCTCGGCTGGTCCGGACAGGGACGGCACCATGGCGGCGTAGATGGTCAGCGACGCCTGCTCCGCGACGTGTGCGAAGAAGTCGAACTTGTCGTCGAAATACTGGAACAGCGAGCCCTTGGCCACCCCGGCCTCGCGCGCGATCACGTTGAGGCTCGCCCCGGAATAGCCGCGGCGACCGAACTCGGCCATGGCCGCGTGCAGGACGCGGTCGCGGCGGCGCTGGTCCAGGCGCTCCCACGTAGTCCGTGGCATCCTGGCATGCTACCGGTGACCACCCGGTCATAGCGGCCGGAGAGACGGGGCAGTCATGAGCTCACGCGTCTGCGTCATCGGGGCC
>QHCC01000134.1 GCA_003243915.1 Pseudonocardiales bacterium
AGACCAGACTAGGCGAAGCCTCCAGGGGCCGCGCAGCACGCGCGACGAGCTGTGCAGCCACCGGGCGGAAAGCCTACAAGGTCGCGGCGAGCGCCTCAAAGGACCTGCGATCTCAGGTGCGGCCGAGCAATTGCTTGAGCCGGTGCGGTCGGACGATGAACGCCTCGGCCTCCAGCGCCGCAATCGCGATCCGGGGAATGTCACGGGTGGACGGGAAGGAGATGAAGCGGGGCTCCCAGTACGGCCGGAACTTCACGTTGAAGCGGTACAGGGTCTCGATCTGCCACCACCGGGACACGAAGATCAAGACTGCCCGCCAGGCGCGCAGGATCGGCCCGGCACCGATGCGCTCACCTCGTTCGAGGGCGTCACGGAACACCGCGAAGTTCAGCGACACCCGTCGGATCCCCAGGTCGGCGGCGTGCTCCATCACCTTGGCGATCATGAACTCGTTCAGGCCGTTGTCGGCGTTGCGGTCCCGGCGCATCAGATCGAGTGACAGCCCGTCGCAACCCCACGGCACGAAGTGCAGCACGCCGGCCACCACGCCGTCGTGGTACGCAGTCGCCACCACGCAATCCGGGTCGGCCGGATCGCCGAGCCTGGACAGTGCCATGGAGAACCCCCGTTCGACCGCGTCACCCCGCCACGCCTCGGCCACGCGAACCAGTTCGGCCAGTTCTTCGGGCCCGAGTTCGCGCACCCGGCGGACCCGGACCTCGTAGCCCGCTCGGCACACGCGGGTGACCGCTTGCCGCACCCCCCGCATCGGGCGCCCCTCGAGGGTGAAGTCCGCGACATCGACGACGGCCTCGTCGCCGAGAGCGAGCGCGGCCAGGTCACACTCCCGCTTGAACACCGTGGCGCCCAGCTCGCTGCAGCCCATGACCGCAGCCGTCCAGCCGTACTCCTCGACGAGCTGGCGATAGGCCGCCATTGCCCCCGGCCACGCCTCGGGGTCACCGATCGGATCGCCACTGGCCAGGGCCACTCCCTGCACGACGCGATAGGTGATGGCCGCCTTGCCCGTCGGCGACCACACGACAGACTTGTCCCGGCGCAGCGCGAAGTAGCCCAGCGAGTCGCGGCCGCCGTGCTTGGCCAGCAGCTCGCGCAGCCGCTGCTCGTCCATCGGCGACAGCCGCGCGATCGGCTCGGACGGCCGCAGCGCCAGCAGGGCGACGACGACGGCGGTCATCAGCCCGAAGCCGAACAGGGTCACGTGCAGGATGTCGTCGAAGCGCTCGCCGCGGATGTTGACGAAACCTCCGCCGCCGACCAGCGAGGCGAGCACCTCTTTCAGCTGGGTCCAGAACGACGGGTGACCCACCAGCCTGCTGCGATAGGCGTAGAGCATCAGCAGCCCGTAGGTGATCGCGATGGCGGTGAACTGGAAGAAGACAAGCACTGCGAACCAGCGGGTGCGCGGGTCGGACTTGGCGGTGAAGCGCAAGCGTGCGGTGACGAGCAGGATGAGCAGAACCAGCGAGATGACCGCCTCGCCTACGTGGACGCCGCGCACGACGTGTGCCACCGTCATGATCGCCGCGACGACGACGGCGGCCCGCCAGGCCCGCCGTTTGCGCTTGCGAAGGGCGGCGGCCAGCCGGAGCAGGAGCAGCCCGGACACCGCGCCGACCGCCGTGGCCGCGGCGCTCGCAGGCACCGGGATGACCCTGGTGATGGCGTGTACGCGAAAGCGCTCATGTGCGTCCAGCGCGCCGAGCAGGCTCAGCAGTCCGAGCAACGCGGAGATGGTGGCGATGATGCCGGGCGCGCGCCGCAGATAGCCGCTGCGAAAGCGTTGCCCGCGGCCGGGTTGCGCGGCCTCGATGGCCGGGCGCTGCACAGCCGTCGACACGGGTGCCCGACTCTCTGGTCCGCCGATGCTGCCCGGCGGTGCCGGACGCATGCGCGCAACCGCTGCGCGCATGCCCCATCGTGCCGTACTCAGGTCAAAGCGTCGTCAGCTGGGCCGCTCTCGAGCCGGTCGCCGCCCTAGCGGACCTCGACCAGGGGGATCAGGACCTGTTCGATGATCTCGGTGATGTCGCGCTCGGTGATCCGCTCGCGCTGCAGGATCACCCGATACATCAGGACGGCCGGCAGGACGTCTGCGACCAGCGGATTCACCGCCTCGGGCCGTACCTCGCCCCGCTCGACGCCGCGTCGGAGCAGGTCGAGCAGCGCCGCCCGACGGGGTGCCTGGAACCGTTCGTCGACCTCGCGGGCCAGCTCTGGATCGGACGCGGCCTCGAACTTCACGGCGCGCATGGCGGCGCCCGCGGGGCTGCTCAGCGTCAGGGTGATCGCCCGGGCGACCTGGCGCAGGGCATCGGCCGTCGACATGTCCTTGTAGTTATCGGGGGCGATTCCACATTGCTGAGGACTCGGTAGAGCGGCGCACAGCGCGTCCAGCACCAGAAGTTGTTTGGTCGGCCACCGACGGTAGATGCTCGCCTTGCCCGTGCGGGCGCGCGCCGCGACCCCCTCAACGGAGAACTGGGTGTAGCCCACGTCTGCCAGCTCGGCGTAGGCCGCCTCGCGGATGGCATCCTCCAGCGCCACGCCACGCTTGCGCTGCGCCGGGCAAGGGAGCGCGGCAGACTCGGCCGTCATGCGATGTCACCCCCCTGCGTCATGCTGTGAGCGAACACTCGTTAGTGCACGGTTGCGTTCTCTAAGCGAGCGTCCTACTCTACCTGAATAGTGAACGCATCCGTCCACTAAAGCGTTTGCACCGGCCGTGACGATGAACGTCTCCACCTTCGAACGGAGCCTCCCGTGACCGACACCAAGTCCCCGCACAGAACCGCCGGCGCGCGGGGAGCCAGGCGCCAAGCCAGCTCCGTCGTGGTGCTGCTCCTCATCGCCGGGGCGCAGTTGATGGTGGTGCTCGACGGCACCATCGTCAATGTCGCGCTGCCCTCGATGGGCGCCTACTTCCACAAGAACCAGACCGACATGACGTGGGCCTTGAACGCCTACTCCCTCGCCTTCGGCGGATTACTGCTGCTGGGCGGCCGCTCGGGTGACATCCTCGGCCGGCGGCGGATGTTCATCGTCGGCCTGTTCCTGTTCAGCATCGGCAGCTTCCTGGCCGGCATCGCCGTCAACTTCCCGATGATGCTCGCGGGACGCGTCGTCCAGGGCCTGGGCGGGGCCATCGCTGCGCCGACGGCGCTCTCACTGATCACCAACGAATTCGAGGAAGGTCGCGAGCGAACCCGCGCGCTGGCGGTCTATGCCGCCGTTTCAGGAGCGGGTGCCGCGCTCGGCCTGCTGCTCGGCGGCGTGCTCACCAACTACTTCAGCTGGCGCTGGGTGCTGTTCGTCAACGTGCCGATCGGCGTGGCCCTGATGACCGGCGCGTTCCTCTACCTGCACCAGACCGAACGTCTCAAGGGCAAGTTCGACTTCCTCGGCGCGTTGCTGTCCGTCGCCGGCATGGTCTCACTCGTGTACGGCTTCATCCACGTGGCGCACGACGGCTGGGGCAACACCGAGACGTTCGTGGTGTTCACCGCGTCGGTGCTGCTGCTCGTCGGTTTCGGGCTTTACGAGGCCTTCGTCGCGGCCACGCCGATGATGCCGATGCGGATCTTCGAGAACGGCAGCCGTCTGGGCACCTATCTGGTGATGCTGGTGGTCGGTGCCGCGATGTTCGGCATGTTCTACTTCATCACCTTCTTCATCCAGGGCGTGCGCGACTACAGCGCACTCAAGACCGGCTTCGCGTTCCTGCCCGTGGCGTTCGTCATCGGCATCACCTCGCAGGTGGTCGCGAAGCTGCTGCCGAGGTTCGGGCCCAAGGTGCTCATCGTCATCGGCACCTGCGTTCTGACGGTCGCGATGCTGTGGCTGTCCACGGTCGACGCCCACTCGAGCTACGCCGGCGTTCTGCTGCCCGGACAGCTGGTGCTGGCCGTCGCGATGGGATTCCTGTTCGTGCCTCTGACTACGGTCGCGGTATCCAAGATCGCCGACACCGACGCCGGCCTCGCCTCGGCACTGCTCAACGTCGGCCAGCAGGTCGGCGGCGCAATCGGCTTGTCGGTGCTCGCGACCGTGTTCGCCACCTCGGCGAAGAACTACGCCAGCGACCACACGTCGGCAATCAGGCAGGCGGTCGGCAGGCTGCCCGCCGGACTGCGCCAGCCGGTTGGCGACTTCGTCCAGCATTCCGGTGGCAATGGCCTGCAGCAGTCCGACATCAAGAAGTTCATCAGCGGACTGCCGGCCAGTGACCGCGGTCCCGCGGCGGCCTTCTTCAACGGGCCCTACCGCAGCTTCGGCCACGACCTGCAGGCGCACGCCTCTGGGCAGGGCTTCTTCGCCGCAGCAATGTTTGCCGTGGTGGCGATCGTGATTGCGGTGGTCATGATCAGGATCAAGAAGGACGAGGTGCCCACCCTGCCACCGGCCGAGGTCGCCGTCGCCGCCTGAGCCGTCCCTCCCGCAGCCTCAGCGCCCTGTTCCGGCCCGGAGCGGGGCGCTGAGGGCTGCGGACCGAAGAGTCGCTCAGCACTCGATGACGTTGACCGCCAGACCGCCGCGCGCGGTCTCCTTGTACTTCACCTTCATGTCCGCACCGGTCTCACGCATCGTCTTGATCACCTTGTCCAAGCTGACGATGTGCCGTCCGTCGCCGCGCAGGGCGATCCGCGCCGCGTTGATCGCCTTCACCGCAGCCATGGCGTTGCGCTCGATACACGGCACCTGGACCAGGCCACCGACCGGATCACAGGTGAGTCCGAGGTTGTGCTCCATACCGATCTCGGCGGCGTTCTCGGCCTGCTCGGGTGTCCCACCCAGTACCTCACACAGCGCGCCGGCCGCCATCGAGCAGGCTGAGCCCACCTCGCCCTGGCACCCCACCTCCGCACCCGAGATCGACGCATTCTCCTTGTACAGCACACCGATCGCCCCCGCGGCGAGCAGGAACCGGACGACGCCGTCCTCAGATGCACCGGGCACGAAACGCACGTAGTAATGCAGCACCGCGGGCAACACCCCGGCCGCGCCATTCGTCGGCGCCGTGACGACCCGCCCGCCTCCGGCGTTCTCCTCGTTGACGGCTAGGGCGAACAGGTTGACCCAATCCATAACCCGCAGCGGATCGGTCGAGTACGTCTCTGAGCACAGCCGCCGGTAGAGCTCGGGGGCGCGGCGCGGCACTTTCAGTCCCCCGGGCAGAACCCCCTCGTGGGTCCAGCCGTTCTGCACGCACTGCTGCATGACCGCCCAGATCTTCAGCAGGCCCGAGCGCACCTCCTGCTCGCTGCGCCAGGCCGTCTCGTTGGCCAGCATCACCCCGCTGATCGGCAGGCCGGACTGCGCGCAGCGCTCGAGCAGCGCGTCGCCCGTGGTGAACGGGTGGCGCAGCGGGGTCTCGTCCGGCTTGATCCGGTCGGCGCCAGCCGCCGACTCGTCCACGACGAAGCCCCCGCCGACGGAGTAGAAGGTGCGTTCGCGCACCAGGCCCCCGCCGGCCGCGTAGGCGAAGAAACGCATGCCGTTGGGGTGGAACGGCAGGCTGGTGCGCCGGTGCAGCACCAGATCGTCATCGCCCAGCGCCGCATCGTGCTCGCCGAGCAGGCTGATACGGCCGGCAGCGCGCACCGCGTCCGTCCGCTCGCGCACCGTCTCGGTGTCAACGGTCTCCGGCCGCTCACCCTCGAGGCCGAGGATCACCGCACGGTCGCTGCCGTGACCGTGTCCGGTGGCACCGAGCGAGCCGAACAGCTCGGCGCGAACTCGGCTTACCTCGCCCAGCACGCCGTCGTCGGACAGCCCCTCAACGAACCTGCGCGCGGCCCGCATGGGGCCGACGGTGTGCGAACTGGACGGCCCGATGCCGACGGAGAACAGGTCAAAGACGCTGATGGCCACCTGACCATCATGCGCTGCTGCCCGACGGCGTGGGTGAACCGGATCCGCCTGGTCACACACAGTTGTGGACGGTTGCTCACCTCGAGCAACCGTCCACAACCCGCGTGTCTTACGGGGCGTTGAAGTAGGCGAACGCCCGCGCCATCAGATCAGCCTTCTGGGCGGCCGTGCCGTACGCCTCGAACGGGAAGGCCAGGAAGACCACCTTGTATGTGCCGACCGCGACGCTGAGCGCGTCGGGGGCGGTGGTGTCGTCGGTGAACGCCGGCGTTGCCGGGGCGATCGGGGTGATCTGATCCTCGAAGGCCGCGTTCAGGACGCTGTGATCCAGCGGCACCGCACCGACGCCGTTGGTCACCGGGTTACCCGTCACGCCGTGCACATTCACCGTGCCCTTGTCGTTCTGGGCCTCGCTGCCGTCCCAGGCGATGTGCAGGTAGTCCTTGACGAACGACGTGGTTCCCGCCGCCCCGTCCAGGATGTCCTGCCCGGACATGAACAGCCGGCCGCCGCCGTCGAGGAACGCCTTGAGCTCGGCCTCGTACGGGGTGATCGGCGCCGGGTAGCTGTTAGCCGTGAACCACACCACGTTCTTGTGCGCGGTGAGGTAGGACTGCGGCAGCTCCGGGTTGGTGAGCAGGTCCCAGGTGCTGAAACTGATGCCGTTGGCAGTCAGCGCAGCCTGGTAGACGCTCTCGATGTCGGTGTTCGGCGGCGTGTTGTTGCCGTTGTCGACCAGCAGCGTGTCGACGGCGACCGCGATGGTGGTCAGCGTCGCCGAGGCGCTCACTGCCGGATCAGCCACCGATGTCGCCTTGAGCACCGTGTCGTTGCGGGCGTTGTCGGCCGCAGTGCCAGGCACCGCCACCTTGACGCACACATCCACCACGGCACCTGGTTGCACGGTCGGTGTCGTGCTGAGCGGTGTCGTGCAGGTGGCGTCGAAGGTCGTCGCCGGCCAGCCACCCGTCGTGGTGAGGGTGTACGCGTCTGACTGGTATCCCTTGTTCGTCACGTGCTCGATGAACGTCGCCGACGTGTTGACCCTGGCTCCTTCGAGCCCACTGGCCGGCACGAGCGTCACCGCATGAGCCGGCGCGATCGGGGTGCTGTGCGGGCTGCCCGAGGTGTCTACCTGCTCCCTCGAGTGCACGTAGATCCCGTCGTTGACGATGGCCTTCACCGAGGCCGGCAGGGTGGCCGAGATCTTGACGCTGAACTTGACCGAGACGCTGCCGCCGGCCGGAATGTTCAGGCCGTTCCACTGCACCCTGTTGTTGATCAATCGGCCGCCGGAGTCGGCTGAGACGAAGCTGGTGTTGGCCGGCAGCGGCTCACGGATGGACACCCGCGTGGCGGTCGCATTGCCCTGGTTCTTGACGGTGATCGTGTAGTCGATGTTGCGGCCCGGCCCGACCGGCACACCGCTGTCGGACTTGGAGACCACCAGCGCGGGCAGGGCGCTGCGGTTGGTCAGCGTGTAGGCACCACGGCCGTGCGTTCCCGCCGCCAGGACACCATTGCGCGAGTCGTAGTCGAGCTGCCAGACGGCCACCTTCGGCATGCCGTCGCCGAGACGCTCCCAGGTGGTTCCGCCGTCGACGGACACGAACGCGCCCACGTCGGTGCCGGCGTACAGGGTGTTGTCGGTCGACGGGTCGAGCACGACCGAGTTCACCGGGACGTCCGGCAGGTTGCCGCTGGCGTCGCGCCAGGTCTGGCCACCGTCGGTGGTCGCGAAGACGTGACCCGAGTTGCCCGGAGTTGCCGCGCCGAAGCCGGCGTAGCTGGCAAACGCGACGCGCCAGTTCGACTTGTCGACGGCGAACTGGGTGACCGGACGGTTGGGCAGTTGAGCCTGTCCCACTCGCGCCCAGCTCGGCGTGGTGGTGGTGACGGCATCCGGGCTGACCGAGACGACGCCGTCGTCGGTGCCCACGTAGACGCCGGTGCCACCGTCGGCCAGGCCGACTGCGCTGATCAGGCAGCCGCGCGCGCCGTTGGGTGCGGTTCCCGTGCAGCCGGTGGTCAGGTCCGGGCTGATGACGTTGAAGTGCACGTCGCCGCTGGACGGAGCCTCGACGTTGTCACTGCGGTACAGCCGGTAGGTGCCCAGGAACATCTGGTTGACATTCCCCCGGTTCTGCACCCAGGGCACGTAGAACTCAGCGCGATCGGTGAGGTTGATGCCACCGTCGATGGCCTCGTTGCCGAAGAACGTGTTGGCGTGGGCGGGGTCGTAGCGGTACGGCGAGATGCCGAAGTAGGTGCCGAACACGAAGGCGGGCACGGATGGGTTGATGGTGTTCACGGTCGTCTGGTCGATGATCACCTGGCCGCCGTCACCGCTGGCCTGGTCGAACCACCGGCTGTTCACCACGGACTTGCGCAGCGTGCCGTTGTCCTGGGTACCGCCCCAGTACTGGCCCGGAATGTTGGGCACGGTTGCCATCGAGCTGAACTGGGTGATGGCCAGGCCGGTCGAGTGGATCAGCGCTGCGGTAGCCGGGTCCACGGTGCCGTTGAGGTCCTCCCAGTCAGCCGCCGAGAGGGGGTCGCCCGCACCGTTGCGGCCGCCGCCTGCCTGCGACTGCCAGACGCCACCGTCGTTGCCGATCGCGACGTGAGCGGTGTTGTTGGGCTGGTAGGCGAAGGCGTGGAAGTCGGGGTGCAGGTCGTAGCCGAGGTTCTGCCAGGTCTGGCCGCCGTCCTTCGAGCGGAACACGCCACCGGACTGCGGGACGTTGTTGTAGCCGTAGGAACCGAGGACGTAGAGGACGTTGGGGTTCGTCGGGTCGGGCTTGACCTCGTTGTCGTAGAAGCACTGCGTGCCGCAGTAACCCAGCACCGAGTCAGTGCCTGAACCGGTCGGCGTGGCCGTCCAGGAGGCGCCGTCCGTGGTGGTCTTGTAGATCCGGCTCGGGTGGTAGGTGTCGCTGAGGTCGAAGTAGTCGAAGCCGGTGTACAGCGTCGCCGTCGGCTGGCCCACCGGGTGCGAGATACCCAGTGAGAACCGGGTGCCGCCCTCGGTGAAGTTGCCGGCCGGCAGGTTGCCCAGCGCGCTCGCCCAGGTCAGGCCGCCGTCGGTGGACTTGTAGATCCCGTCACCCCAGAACGCGGCGAACAGCAGCTTGGGGTTCAGCGGATCCATCACCAGGTCGGTCGCGCCGTGGATCTCCAGGTGGGTTCCCTTGCGCAGCTTCCAGTTCAGGCCGCCGTTGGTGGACTCATAGACCCCGAACGGCGGGACCGAGGGATGGGTGGTGCGGCGTGCGCCGCCGCGACCTCTGACGGTCGAGGCGTACAGGTGGTTGGAGTTGGTCGGGTCGACGACGATGTCTGATACGGCCTGGCCGAGGAACTTGCTCGACACGTGCGTCCAGCTCAGGCCACCGTCGACGGACTTGTAGATGCCGTCACCGAAGTAACTGTCACCGGACAGGGCGCCTTCACCGGAGCCCATGTAGATCACGTTGTCGTTGCTGGGCGCGATGGCCAGCGCACCCACGGATTGGGTGTCGGTGTCCTTCGTCCGCGAGGTCCAGGTCTTGGCGACGGGGTCATAGGTCCACACGCCGCCCTGGGCCGCGCCCAGGACGATGGTGCCGTCCTTGCGGATGACCAGTGCGCCGATCCGGCCGGACACCGCCTGGAACTTGTTCGTGGTACGTCCGTTCTGGACGATCGGGTTGGGGCCCTGACTGGTCCAGGTCCCGCCGCGGGTGTCGCCGGGCACCGTTGCGGTGGGAATCCCCGAGGCCTTCGCGCTGCCGTTCGAGCGAAGCACCGATGCCTGGTCCAGCGTCAACGGGTGATCACCGGAGAGCAGCCGGCTCGCGTAGTACGCGTCGCGCAGCTTGTCGAAGGACGCCTCGTCCGAGCCGTTGTCGTGTTCACCCTTGGGTGTCAGCAGGGTGGGCGTGTCGTCCTTTGCTGGCGCTGGCGACGCGCTAGCGGGCGGCGAGAACGCCATGACCAGCGGCGCCACCAACGTCGCTACGAGCAACGACGTGAGTTTGGAATGTTTGGGCGCACGCGCCATGCCGACCTCCACGCTGAGGCCAACCCCCCGAGGGTCGGTCCGGCTGGAGCTTGCCTTAGTAATAGCCCGGCACGCAAGCTCGCGGGCAGAAGTTACCGTCTCTTTACATCAGGCAAGGACGGAACGCTCGGGTGCCGTCGAACCGTCTACCCTGATGTGGGAGCTCATATGTACCCCCGATCGATGGTGACAGCGCTGGTCGTGTGCGCTGTCCTGACCGGGTGCGCCAGTCGGTCCGGGCAGCACGCGAGGTCGAGCGCGCCGGTGAAGAGCGGAGCGCCAGTGACCATTCGCCCGACGCCCGGATGCGGGTCGATCCCGGTCTCGTCGGGGCCGGCATCGCGGATTGCCGAGCTGCGTCTGTCCGCTGCGAGCACGGCCGCGCCAGGGGCCGACGTCGCGGTCCGGTCCACGCTGCACGTCACCGCGGACGGAGCGCGAATCATCACCGGCCCGTCGATGTCGAAGTTGCTGATCACCCAGCACGGCGTGGTGGTCGGCAAGTCCGACGCCGCGCAGCCCGACTTCGCTGTTCCGCTCGCCTTGCGGGCCGGCGCCGCTCGCCCGGCGCAGGTGCTGCCCACCTCGGTGCGCATGTCCGGGTGCCCCGGTGCAGCCGGTGATCAGACCCGCTCGCCGTTGGCCGCTGGCGAGTACGCGATCGTCGCGGTACTCGGCTACCGGCTGGACCCGCTCAACTCAGGCGCCGACGGGCCGCAGACCGGCGGGGCGTTCTACCTGGTGAGCGCGCCTGCCCCGATCACGGTTCGCTGAACGCGCCGACCTGCGCTGCGCTGCACGGACTGGGCTGCTGCGCTGCTCCCACGGCGCTGCTCAGCCGGCGCTGACCGTGACGGCGATGTTGCCGCGGGTGGCCTTGGAATACGGGCAGAATTGATGGGCAAGGTCGGTGAGTTCTTGCGCCTTCGCCGCGTCCACCCCCGGGATCTGGACGGTGATGTCGACGGCGAGACTGAAACCGCCGTCCTCGGACGGTCCGAAGGACACCTGTGCCGTCACCGTGGAATCCGACGTGTCGATACCCTGCGTCTTCGCCCGGTTGGCCAGTGCGCCCTGAAAGCACGCCGCATATCCGGCGGCGAACAGCGTCTCGGGGTTGGCCTTGGGGTCACCGGGCGTCCCGGGCTGGGCCAGGTCGAGGTCGATCACGCCGTCGGCGGAGGTGACGTGTCCCGCGCGACCACCCTTCGCACTGGCTGCGGTGGTGTAGGCGACCTTGGTCAGTTCGATGGGCATTGACGCTCCTTCAAGCGGGGCTGGCGGTGGGTCCACAACGACCGTAGGGGGCTCCCGCTTCCCGATCCAGTGCCGCGACACTGGGGCGAGCCAGTGCCGCGACACTGGGGCCGCGATCCACGGACGGGCGCCGATAGGGTCCGGGACGTGAGCCCTGGGGTGGTGCGCCGTTCTCCGACCCATGCAGGGCGGGTCGTCGCAGCGCGCCAGCTCACGCCGCGGATGCGGCGCGTGACCGTGCGGGCCGAGTCGATGATCGGCGTCGTGCCCCGGCCGGCCCAGGATGTCGAGCTGTTCCTGAGCGAGGGCGGCGGCCGCCGGGTGAAGCGGCGCTACACGATCCGTCATGCGTGGCCCGATAGCGGCGAGCTGGATCTGGACGTCCTGCTGCACGGCCACGGCCCCGGCTCGACCTGGGGCACGGCGGCGCGGCCAGGGGATGCCGTGGAGTTCCAGGGCCCCCGCGGCAAGCTGGAGCTGACCGCGGCCGACTGGCACCTGCTCATCGGCGACGAGTCGGCCCTGCCGGCGATCGCCGCCGTCTGCGAGGCGCTGCCGTCCGCCGAAAGGGCTCTCGCCCTGATCGAGGTCGGCGACGCCCGGGACGAACTGCCGTTACCGCTGTCGGCGCAGGCGCGCTGGGTGCATCGTGGCAACGCCGCCATGGGCACGCCCGCTCTGCTGGGCGCCGCCGTCGACGCGCTGGCATTGCCCCCGGGCACCGGCCACGCCTATCTCATGGGTGAGACCCGCTCGATGGTGGCCTTGCGCGCGCTGCTGGAAACGCGTGGCATTGCCCACGACGCGATATTCGTCAAGGGGTACTGGAGTGTGGCCCGCCCGGACCGCGTCGCTGGCCAGTCGCCGATGATCTCTGCCTGACGCTCAGGCCTGCCCGGATCACCCCGCTCGTCGGCGCGAGCGTGCGGTCAACCGGCGCAGCGGTTCATGATCAGCGGCACCAGGGCGCCGTCGATGACCGCGTACGCCGAACCCGACCGGGACGTCACGGTGCCCGGCACCCGCGGCCAGTACTGCAGGAACCTGCCGTCGCGGCCGTCGACACACCACAGTGCTTCGCCGTCGCCACCGGTGCGGATCCAGATGACGCGGTCCCCGGCCGATTCGATCCAGCCGCTCGGACCCAGCTGCGCCGCCAGCGGACTACCGCGCACGGGCAGCAACGTCGTCGGGTCGAGCCGCACCAGGACCGCCCCGTCCGTCGCGGGGCCGAAACCGGCGAGCCAGATCGTGCCGTCCTGCGTTACGCGCAGGGTGCCGCCGCCGACCGGTGTGATCGCCTCCGCGCGGCCTACTGCGCCGGCGAGCGTCAACACGCGGATCGATGTCCGGGCGCCCAGGACGAGCGCGAGCAGTCGCGCGCGCTTCAGGTCCGGCGCTACCGAGGCCACGTAGCCACCCAGGCCGGGAACCGATACCGGCCCCGCCGCACCCGGCGCGAGGTCAGCCACCCCGCTCGTGGCGGCCAGGTAGAGATGCCCGCCGAGCGCAGCCGCGTCCCTGATCGCCTCGGGCGAATGGATCGTGCGCAGCCGGCGCAGAGTCCGGGAATCGAATTCCACGATCTCGCCTCCGGGGATGTCGAGGACGACGGCCCAGACGCGGTTCGCGGCGGTGTCGAGTACCAGTCGTGAGGATGTGAGCCTGGCAAAGCCCGGCCCGTCCAGCGTGACGCCGGACGTGGACGAAGCAGTGATCTTGTAGAGCCGGCCGGGCTGGAGAAGGTACAGCGGGGCAGTCCCGGCGACGCCGCCGGCGCGCGAGGCGGGTCCGATGGCCAACGGCGTGCCGAGCCCGGACGACGACGGCGACGGCGCGGCGGGTGGGACGCTCGCGGCAGGTGGCGTGATCGCCGCTGGGCTGTCGCGCACGTGCCACCCGAGCGCGGCGACAAGAGCCGCAACGCCGAGCACTCCCAACGCGATCGCCCAGCGCGGCATCCGGTCCGCAGTGAAGTCCATCACTTCGTCCTCGCCCAGCAGCGCGGAGCCGTCCTCGAGGACGAACTCGACCTCGCCGCGTTGGTCCATGTCAGCCGGCACAACCGCCGATGGACACCGGCCGCACCGTCGTGCCGGAGACGATGTACGCGGCGCCGTGCAGCGAGGTAACCCGACCCGGCAGGTCGCTCCAGTGCTCGTTGTCGCGACCGGTCTGGCCGTCCATACAGAACAGCTCCGTCCCCCCGGAGCCGCTGCGGACCCAGATGTCGCTCTGGCCGGCGGCGACCAGGTCGGCCCCGGGACCGAGCAGGGACGCCAGCGGGCTCATCTCGCCGGGTTGCAAGCTCGTCGGGTCGAGCCGGGTGAGGACCGCCCCGGTGGTGCCGAAACCTCCGGCCCATATCGTGCCGTCACCGCTCACCACAACGGTTCCCTTGCCGAACGACAGCTGGCCTACCGCTGCAATGAGGCCGCCGCCCGGACGGTATGCGCGCACCCGCGAACGGAATCCGCCCGCGCCCGGAGAAGTCGCGTAGTCGAGGACCAGCAACCGCGAGCGCCGCGGATCAGCCACGATCATCCCGGTCGGACCGCGCAGGGCGGACAGGACTTGCGGTGTCCTCACACCTGGCAGGAAGGCGGCAACGCCGGCCGGGCTCGAGAAGTAGAGGAACCCGCCCAGTGACGTCGCGGCCGCGATCGGTTGCGGCCAGCCGGTGCGCCGAAGCTGGCGCAGGGTAGTGGCGTCGTACTCCAGGATCTGGCCGTTGGGCGTGTTCACCACGACGATCCAGAGCCGGTTCGCCGGCACGTCCACCACCACCCGCACCGCCCCGCCGATCCGGTCGAAGTCCAGACCGTCGGGGCTGACCCCTTGCGCAACCCCGCCCACGAGGGCCGTCAGCTGGCTG
>QHCC01000135.1 GCA_003243915.1 Pseudonocardiales bacterium
TGCGGCGCCTCGAAGAACACCATTGTCCTCGGCTCGCGGGCCAGCGCACTCAGCACGCGGCGCCGCTCACCCGCCTTGCGCGGCAGAAAGCCTTCGAAGCAGAACCGGTCGACCGGTAACCCCGACACGACCAGCGCAGTGGTGACCGCGGACGGACCGGGCAACGCGGTCACCGGCAACCCAGCCGCCACGGCAGCCGCAACGAGCCGGTAGCCGGGGTCAGACACCGACGGCATGCCCGCGTCGGTGACCACCAGCACGTCCTGGCCCGCCCGCAGCGCGTCGAGCAGAACCGGCAGCCGCGCCGCCTCGTTCGCGTCGAAGAAGGACACCACGCGCCCGGTCGGGGTGACGTCGAGATCCGCGCAGAGTCTGTGCAGGCGACGGGTGTCCTCGGCCGCAATGACCGGAGCGGCAGCCAGCGCCGCCCGCAGTCGCGCGGACGCGTCGCCGGCCTGGCCAAGGGGGACGCCAGCGAGGACCACCCGGCCGATTGCCGCGGAATCCGCCATGCGAAGACCCTATTCGCCGTGACGTCTCTAAGATCGGCGGTGTGACGGCGACGCTCGAGGTCCCAGCGATCGCCGACGCGACCGACGGTGGCGACGCCATCGAGCCGCCAATGCCCGTGCGACCGGTGCCGGCCGCGCTCGCACCGTGGCGCGACCCGCATCCGTGGGTGGGCTGGCTGGTCACCGCTCTAGTCACCGTGCTGGCCGCCGCCACCCGGTTGTGGTCGATCGGGTTCCCGTCCGGCAAGAGCTTCGACGAGGTCTACTACGCCAACGAGGCGCAGGAACTGCTGCGTTACGGCTACGAGGACAACCGCGGCTACATGTTCATCGTGCATCCACCGCTCGGGAAATGGCTGATCGGATTCTCCTCCCAGGTCTGGGGCAACAACTCGATCGGCTGGCGCATCGCCCCGGCCCTGGCCGGCGTCCTGTCCGTCATCATGATCACCCGCATCGTGCGCCGGATGCTTCGCTCGAACCTGTTCGGTGCCATCGCCGGTGTGCTGCTCGCGCTCGACGGGCTGTCGCTGGTCCTCTC
The DNA here is from genome assembly GCA_003243915.1 of Pseudonocardiales bacterium. GTDB lineage: Bacteria > Actinomycetota > Actinomycetes > Mycobacteriales > Jatrophihabitantaceae > QHCC01. The sequence continues at coordinate 1,054 of QHCC01000135.1, forward strand.
GCGCACCGCCCTGCTCGACATCTTCCTGCAGACGTTCGTCCTGGCCGGCTTCGGAGCGCTCGTCGTCGACCGGGACCGGCTGCGCGCCCGGCTGGCGGCGCTGATCGCCGACGGGGCCGACCTCGCACGGGGGGCGCCCACCCTCGGCCCGCGACCGTGGCGAATAGCCGCCGGCGCCATGTTCGGTGCCGCCTGCGCCGTGAAGTGGTCGGCGCTGTCGTTCTTCGTGCTCTTCGCGCTGCTCAGCCTGGTGTGGGATCGCGCCGCGCTGAAGTCCGCTGGCGTCCTGCGGCCCACCGGTAACGCGCTGCGTCGCTCGGTGCTGCCGGCGTCCGGGTCGCTGTTCGCCACCCCAGTGGCCGCCTACCTGCTTAGCTATATCGGCTGGTTCACCGGGGAGAACAGCTGGGGACGGCACTACGCCGATACCCACAGCCCGTCGACCCGCCTCAACCTCCCGCTCGGCGTGCACCTGCCGTTCAACTGGGCCTGGGTGCCCGGGCCGATTCGCTCGCTCGGGTCCTACACATTGCAGGCCTACCGCTTCCACGAGGGGCTGGACAGCGGGCACCCGTACGAGTCGAGCCAGTGGAGTTGGCTCGTGCTCGGGCGGCCGGTGGACTTCGCCTACGACGGTTCGTCCACGTCGTGCGGGGCCTCGACGTGCTCGCGTGAGATCCTGCTGATCGGCACGCCGTTGATGTGGTGGGCGTTCGTGCCCGCCCTGCTCTGGCTGGCGTGGCATTGGGTCACGACCCGCGACTGGCGCGCCGGCGCGGTGTGGGTGGCCTTCATCGCCGGCTGGGCCGTGTGGTTCCCCGACGCCAAGCGGACGAAGTTTCTCTTCTACATGGCTCCGCTCGTGCCGTTCCTGATCATCGCGGTGACGCTCGGACTCGGCGTGATGCTCGGTCCGGCCATGCGGCGCACCGGCGACGTCGTCCGCGATCGCCGCAGCTACCGGCGCAGACATTGGGGCCTGGCCGGGGTGTGCGCCTACCTCGGGTTGGTCGTCGTCGACTTCGCCTGGATGTGGCCGATCTTCACCTACCGCCTGCTCACCTACGATTCCTGGCACGCGCATATGTGGCTACCGTCGTGGGTATGAGCCCATTAGCGGGTCCCTGCTGCAGGGCCGCCCGTTCGCCACGTTGATGAGGAGAGCAGATGAGCCTGTCAGCCAAGTTCCGCCGGGCACCGACCCGGATCGTCACCGGCGCATTCATCCTCAACTCTGGCCTGGGCAAGCTCGGCGCAGGTGACGAGACCGCCAAACAGATTCACGGGATGGCAGCGGGGGCCTACCCGGCCCTGGCGAAGGTCCCGCCGAAGCCCTTCCTCAAGGCGCTGGCCGCCAGTGAGATCACCCTCGGGGGCGCGCTGCTGCTGCCGGTGGTGCCGGCCGGGCTGGCCGGGTTGGCGCTGGCCGGCTTCTCCGGCAGCCTGCTCGGCATGTGGTGGCGCACGCCCGGCATGCACGAGCCGGGCAGCGTCCGTCCTACCCAGCAGGGCACCGCGATTGCCAAGGACTCGTGGATGCTGGGCATCGGCGCGGCCCTGGTGGCCGACGCGGTGCTCGATCCGGCGCGCACCAAGCGCATGGAGATGACGCACGACGTGCGGGTAGCGGGCACGCGCAGCGCGACCAAGGCGAGATCTGCGGCGAAGCTGGGCAGGGCGAGGACCGAGGCACGCGCCGCGAAGGCGGCGCACTCGGCGCAGCTGACCCGGGCCAAGGCCGAGGCGAAGGCAGTACGGGCGGCGGCCAAGGCAGGCGCCAGAGCGCGGGGCGCCAAGCGGGCCTCGCGCCGGGCGTTGGACAAGGTGGCGCGCTGAGCGTTCCCGCCGGCCGCGGGCTGGCCGCCGGTGCGCCGGTCCGGTCTAATCGAGGCGTAGTGCTAGCCCGACCCGGAGGTGCGCCGTGTTCTACCCGCTGACCGTCCGTGACTTCCTCGACCGGGCCGAGCAGGTGTACCCGGATCGGGTCGCCGTCGTCGACGAACCCGACCAGCCCGCCCCGAGCCTCGGTCAGCTGACCTACCGCCAGATGGCGACCCACGCGCGCGCCCAGGCGGCCCGCCTCGACCAGCTCGGCGTGCCTGTCGGCGGCCGCGTCGCGGTGATCTCGCAGAACTCCGCCCGGCTGCTCACCTCGTTCTTCGGCGTCTCGGGCTGGGGTCGCATTCTCGTGCCCATCAACTTCCGGCTGGCGCCCGCGGAGATCGAGTACATCGTCGGCCATTGCGGCGCCGACGTGGTGTTCGCCGACCCTGCCCTCAAGGACGTCCTCGACTCCCTTGACGGCCGGGTCGTGAGGCACAAGTTCGTGCTCGGCGACGACGACGCGCTCTACCTGCACGACACCGAGCCGCGTCCGTGGGACGACCCCGACGAAAGCGCCACGGCAACGATCAATTACACGTCGGGCACGACCGCGCGCCCGAAAGGGGTGCAGCTCACCCACCGCAACCTGTGGCTGAACGCGACCGTGTTCGGGCTGCACGAGACGATCAGCGACCGCGACGTGCTGCTGCACACCCTGCCGATGTTCCACGCCAACGGGTGGGGCATGCCGTACGCCGTCACCGGCATCGGTGGCAAGCACATCGTGCTGCGCCAGGTCGACGGCACCGAGATCCTGCGCCGCATCCAGTCGCACGGCGTCACCCTGATGTGCGCGGCACCGGCGGTCGTCAACGCGGCACTGGACGCCGCGGCCGACTGGGACGGCCCGATCCCCGGGGCCGGCACCGTGCGCATCGTGGTGGCCGGGGCTCCGCCGCCGACGCGCACCATCGAGCGGGTGATCACCGAGCTGGGCTGGGAGTTCTGCCAGATCTACGGCCTGACCGAGACCTCTCCGATCGTCACCGTCAACCGGATGCGTGCCGAGTGGGACGACCTGCCGACCCACGAGCAGGCCCGTCGGCTGGGCCGGGCCGGCGCCCCGGCGCTCGGGGTGCGGGTCGAGGTAGACGTCGACAACGAGGTGATCACCGCGTCCAACCACAACCTCGACGGCTACTGGGAGCAGCCCGACGCCACGGCCGAGGCGCAGCGGGGCAATTGGTTCCACACCGGTGACGGCGGCTACCTCGACGAGGACGGCTACCTCGTGATCTCCGACCGCAAGAAGGACGTCATCATCTCCGGCGGGGAGAACGTCTCCTCGATCGAGGTCGAGGACGTGCTGACGTCGCACCCGGCCGTGCGCGAGGTGGCGGTCATCGGCATCCCCGACGAGAAGTGGGGCGAGCTGGTCACCGGCTTGGTGGTGACCGACGGTTCCGACGTCACCGCCGAGGAGCTCATCAAACACTGCCGGGGGTCACTGGCCGGTTACAAGTGCCCCAAGCGCATCGAGTTCGTCGAGACGCTGGCCCGCACGGCCACGGGGAAACTGCAGAAGTACAAGCTGCGCGAGCCGTTCTGGGAAGGTCAGGACCGCCAGGTCAACTGATCGCGCGAAGGCCCCGTCCCTGACCCGCCAGCGCGGTGATCGCGGGTCGGCGTGAATCCCGGCGAGACGCGATCGGGGGGCGGCGTGAATCCCGGCGAGACGCGGTGATCAACAGCCCGCGAACATGCCTGCAGCCACGCCTACAGCGTGTTGATCACGGCAACCGGCCCGGTGGCGACGCTGGGTACGGTGATCGGCCCCGGCTCCTGTCGGGCGCGGCTGCTAGACAGGGGCAATGACAGCCGGGCCGTCGGCGGCCGACCGCACGTCATTGCGGGCCCATGCCGAGGCTCATCTGCGGGCACTCGCCGGTCCCGACGCCGAGCTGCGCGACGATCAGTGGACGGCCATCGAGGCCCTTGTCACCGATCAGCGCCGGGCCCTGGTCGTGCAACGCACCGGCTGGGGCAAGTCGGCGGTGTACTTCATCGCCACGGCGCTGCTGCGGGCGGCCGGCGCAGGCCCGACCGTCATCGTCTCGCCGCTGCTCGCGCTGATGCGCAACCAGATCGCCGCGGCCGAGCGCGCCGGCATCCACGCCGCGACGATCAACTCCACCAACGTCGAGGAGTGGACGCGCACCTACGCAGCAGTGAACCACGGCGACGTCGACGTCCTGCTGCTCTCGCCCGAGCGGCTCAACAACCCCGACTTCCGCGACAACGTCATGCCCCACCTCGCCGCATCCTGCGGCCTGCTCGTGGTCGACGAGGCGCACTGCATCAGCGACTGGGGCCACGATTTCCGCCCCGACTTCCGCCGCCTGCGCACGCTGCTTCCCGAACTGCCCGCCGGCATCCCAGTGCTGGCCACCACGGCCACAGCGAACAGCCGGGTCGTCGACGACGTCGCCGACGTGCTCGGTCTGGGGCGCGGCGGCAGCAGTCCCGGTGACGTGCTCGTGCTTCGTGGCAGCCTCGACCGCGAATCGCTGCACCTCGGCGTGCTGGCGCTGCCCTCGACGCCGCATCGCCTCGCCTGGCTGGCCGAGCACCTCGCCGAGCTACCCGGCTCGGGCATCATCTACACGCTCACCGTCGCCGGGTCCCAGGAGGTCGCCGACTACCTGCGCGAGCGGGGACTGGCCGTCGCCGCGTACTCCGGTCAGACCGAACAGGCCGAGCGGCTCGCGGCCGAGGACGACCTCATCCACAACCGGGTCAAGGCGCTGGTCGCCACCTCGGCGCTGGGCATGGGCTTCGACAAGCCCGACCTCGGCTTCGTGATCCACTTCGGGGCGCCGCAGTCGCCCATCGCGTACTACCAGCAGGTGGGCCGGGCGGGCCGCGGCGTCGACCGGGCGCAGGTGATCCTGCTGCCCGGCAGCGAGGACCACGCCATCTGGGACTACTTCGCCTCGGTCGGCTTCCCCCGCGAGGATCAGGTGCGCGCAGCCCTGACTGCGCTGGGCGCCGACGGCGAGCCGATGAGCACGGCCCTGCTCGAGACCCAGGTCGAGCTGTCCCGCTCCCGGCTCGAGGCGATGCTCAAGGTTCTCGACGTCGACGGCGCGGTGCAGCGGGTGCGCGGCGGCTGGGTCGCGACCGGGCAGCCGTGGCGCTACGACGCCGAGCGTTACGCCAGGGTCGCGCAGGTGCGCCGCGACGAGCAGCAGGCGATGCGCGACTACATCGCGACAGGTGCCTGCCGGATGCGTTACCTGCGCGAGCAGCTCGACGACCCGCATGCCGCCGACTGCGGCCGTTGCGACAACTGCGGCGGGCTGACCCTCGCCGCGGGCACCAGTGAGCAGAGCGTCACCGCGGCGGCCGCCACCCTGCATCGACCGGGGGTGCCGTTCGAACCCCGGCGCCAGTGGCCGACCGCGATGCCGGGGCTGGGCATCGACGTCCGCGGCAAGATCGGCGCCGGCGAAACCGCCCAGCCGGGCCGGGCGATCGCTCGCTTCACCGACCTCGGCTTCGGACAGCGGGTGCGCGGCGTCCTGGCCGCCGAGGCGCCCGACGGCCCCGTTCCGGACGACCTGGCCGCAGCCGCCGTCGAGGTGCTGGCGTCGTGGGACTGGGAACAGCGCCCCGAGGCGGTGGTGCACGTCGGGTCGGCGCGGCGCCCGCTGCTGGTGGCCGATATCGCCGCCCGGCTGGGGACCCTCGGCCGATTGCCGCACCTCGGCCAGGTGCCGCACGTGGGCCCGTCATCGCGGGGGCGCTCGAACAGCGCGATGCGGCTGCGCGAGGTGTGGCCCGCCTACGCTGTTCCCGACGACGTCGCCGCCGCCCTGGCCGGCCGGGCGATCCTGCTCGTCGACGACTGCACCGACACCGGGTGGACGCTCACCGTCGTCGCCCGCCTGCTGCGTCAAGCCGGGTCCGGGCAGGTGTACCCCTTCGTCCTGGGCATCGCCGGGTGAACCGCGTGCTCCTGCACAAGAGTGGAGCTGAATGGGGCTGAGGGTGTCCAAGGTCGGGACCTCGTTCACAGCTGTCTCGGGACATCGTTCACACCTGGGCGTGGGATGGCAGGCCGACATGCCCCGTGGGCCCTGGCCGAGGACACCGACGTCGAGATCCTGCACATCCTTGACGACCACTCTCGCCGCTGCGTGGCCAGCTCCGCCGCACGCCGGCCCCGGCGGCGTTCAAGGCCGGCGACGCCGAGAACTGCTATCACCACCCGGCCGGTCGAACGGCGCGAGCTGAATATCCGCGTCATCACCGAAGCTGGTTGAGCGAACTTCACAGCCGTGGCCCGTCAGCGTGTCTTCCCGCCGTAGAGGTAGGCGATTCCGCCGAGCGGGATCGCCACCACGATGAGCACGATCCACCCTTGCCGAGTCAGGTACTGCAGGCCGGCGTCGCTGGTCTGGGCAAGATCGCGAAGACAGAACATCTCGAACCGCACCACCATGATGAGCGCGGCGAGCACGAGCGCAGCGATCACGGCCAGCTGCGCAGTCACCGCGGTCGAACCTCCTTTGTTCTCATCATCGGGAATGTTATCGCCTATGAGAATACCGGGCTAGGGTGGCTGGGTGACCAGTGCTGAGTTACTGCTGCATCCGGTGCGGTTGCGGATCGTGCAGGCGTTTCTCGGTGACCGAGCTCTGACGACCAGCCAGCTGCGGGCCGAACTCGACGACGTGCCAACAGCGAGTCTGTACCGGCACATCGCACGGCTCGTCTCGCGCGGGGTGCTGTCAGTGGTGGCTGAGCGGCGCGTGCGCGGTGCGGTGGAACGCACCTACGTGATGCGCGTCGCCGCCGCCAGGATCGGTGCGAACGAAGTCGCCGCGATGAGCACGGACGAGCACCGGCAGGCGTTCCTGGCGTTTGTCGCCGGGTTGATCGGCGACGCCGAACGCTACCTCGCCCGCGATGACGTGAACCCGCTCCGCGATGGGGCCAGCTACAACCTCGCCGGACTCTGGCTCAGCGACGCCGAGCTCACGGACTTCGCTCGCGACCTGTACGCCGTCGTCCAACCACGCCTGGCCAACGGCCCCGAACGCGGCCGTAGCCGCCGCATCCTCGCCACGGTGCTGCTGCCCGCCGGCGACCCGCCCCCGCCTGTTCGAACCACCCGAAGGAAAGGGAAACCACAATGAGAAAGCAGATTCTCGCAGTGCTGGTCGCGGGTGAGATCGGGTCCGCCGTTCTCGCCTGGCGCGATCTGGCCCGCAGACCCGACAGCGCGGTCCGGGGCAGCAAGCGGGTGTGGCGCGTCGCGATGCTCGCCAATCCCGGCAACTCGCTTGCCTACTGGCTACTCGGCAGACACTGACGCATCAGCTGATCCCTATACAAGGCGGGACACCGAGTGGAAGTGGAGACGTCGTGGCTCTGGACTTTGATGGGTTGAGTCGTCGCTACGGCGACGGTGGCGCTGGATGAGTTGTCGTTCACGGTGCCGGCCGGTGAGGTGGTGGGGTTCCTCGGTCCGAACGGTTCGGGGAAGACAACCACGATGCGGGCGGTGTTCGGCCTCGTCGCGCTCGACTCCGGCAGCGTCCGATGGGACGGTCAGCCCATCGATGCCGCGGCGCGCCGCCGCTTCGGGTACATGCCCGAGGAACGGGGCCTGTATCCGGGCATGTTCATCGGCGAACAGTTGCAGTACCTGGCCCGGCTGCATGGGTTGAGCGCCGCTGATGCCCGCACCGCAACAATGTGCTGGCTGGAGCGTCTCGGCGTGGCTGACCGCGCCAGCAGCAAGGTGGAGACGCTGTCGCTGGGCAATCAACAGCGGGTGCAGTTGGCGGCGGCGCTGGTGCACGAACCGGAGTTGCTGATCCTGGATGAACCGCTGTCGGGACTGGACCCGGTTGGGATCGACGCCGTCAGCGCGGTGTTGACCGAGCAGGCTGCCCAGGGTCGCGGCGTGCTGTTCTCCAGCCACCAGCTCGACCTGGTCGAGGACCTGTGCACTTCGGTGGCGATCATCGACCACGGCCGGCTGGTGGCCAGCGGCGCGGTGGAGGACCTAACCACGCAGGGCAGCCGCCGGCTCGTGGCCAAGGTCGATGGCGATCATGCCGGCGCCTGGGCGCGCGATCTACCCGGTGCGCGGGTGTCGCGGGTCGACGGCGGGGCCGTGCGGCTGGTGCTCGAGGACGACACCGATGCCCAAGGCATCCTCGCGGCGGCGATGCGGGCCGGCCCGGTACTGCAGTTCGGCTTCGAACGGCGCCGCCTGTCCGAAGTGTTCCGCGAATCGTTGACGACGGTGCGGACGTGAGCGCGATGGTTCCCTATCTGATCCTCGCCGCCATCGTGTGCCTGGCTGCCCTGCGGGTGTGGCGCCGCCGCCGACGCGCGGCAACTCCTGAGACCACCCTGGCGGCCGTCTCCGTGCCACTCTCGGACCGACTGCACAGTGACGTCGCCCTGGTCGCCGCGCGCGAGATTCGGGAACGCACCCGTGGGCGGGTGTTCCGGGTCGGGACGATCATCATCCTGCTCGCCGTTGCTGCGGGCATCGTCATCCCCAGCCTGCACCACAACAGCTCCTCCTCCAGCCCCGAACGTGTCGCAATACTCGGCACCGTCTCAGCGCCGCTACGCGCGTCGATCGTCACCCTCGGCCCGGCCCTGGGCGCCGCCGTGACCGTGGCGAGCGAACCCGACCTGGCCACCGCCCGACACGACCTGGCCACCGGTCACGTCGACATCGTGCTGAACGGCACGACCGGCATCCTCGTCAACACCTCCCCGAACGCGCAGGACTCCTCGACCACAACGCAGCTCGCCCAGGCCATGGCGCTGACCATCAGCCTGCAGACCAGCCTGCAAGCCAACGGCCTGACCCCCCAGAGAGCCGCCGCGCTCACCCACCCCACGCCGCTGCCCATCACCGGGCTGCACCCCGCCCACAAGCCCCAGGCCGGGCACCCCGTCACCATCTACGGGCTGATCCTGCTGTTCGTCCTACTCAGCCAATACGGCACCTGGATCCTGCTCGGCGTCGTCGAGGAGAAATCCAGCCGCGTCGTCGAAGTCCTGCTCGCCACCCTGCGACCCCGCCAACTGCTGGCCGGCAAAGTCCTCGGAATCGGCCTCGTCGCCCTCCTCCAAGCCTCGCTGATCATGGCCGTGGCGCTCGGCCTTGGCAGCGCAGTCGGCTCCGACCTGCTCAAGGGCGACAACCCGACCAACGTGCTCGCCACCGTGGTCTGGCTCGTGCTCGGCTACATCTTCTACTGCTGGGTCTATGCCGCGGCCGGATCCCTGGCCACCCGACAAGAACACATCCAAACCCTCTCCTTCCCCCTGCAGATACCGCTCCTGCTCGGCTACATCACCTCACTGACCGCAATCACCGCAGGCCACGCCTCCAACTTCGTCCACGTGCTCGCCTACCTCCCCCCGACCGCGCCGTTCGCGATGCCGGTCCTCGTCGCGCTCGGCCAGGTCACCTGGTGGCAATTCCTGATCGCTGTCCTGCTCAACCTGGCCGCCACTGCGGTTATCGCCCGCCTCGCCGCGACCATCTACGTCCGCGCGATCCTCCGCACTGGACAACGAGTCCGGCTGCGCGACATCGCCAGGTCCGGCGCCACCATCACGAGCTCTCCCGCAATCTGATCACCACCCCACGGCGTCGAAACGACGTCTCCGGGCTGCTGTTGCTTATCGCCCAGGGGCGGCTGGTGCATCCGACGGTGGCGCCGTTCGCCGAGCACTTCCGGCATCCCGACCTCGTGGCGGGGATCGGCGCGTGCGCGAACGCGGCCAGCCACCCGATTCCGTCGATACCGAGAGGCTGCCCACGAACGAGTAGCGCGCAGATCGATCAGGTAGGCGACGGTTTACTGCTTACCAGTCACGGCGCGCCGGAGCTCACGGCACGCATCGCAGCGCGCCGAAATATGATGAGCGCGACTATCCACAAGCGAGGAGAACCGCGATGCGGGCACGCGAGATCATGACCCGGTCGGTCGTTACAGTGCGGAGCGACACCACGGTCCAGCACGCCGCAGCGCTGTTGAGCGAACACGGCATCACATCGGTGCCGGTCCTGGACGAGGACGATCGCGTCATTGGAATCCTGAGCGAGGTCGACGTCATCCGCAACCGGATGCCGCACGACCCACGCAGCCACCTGCGGCCCGAAACGCACCAACGGCCTGACCCAGGCCACCTAGTGCGCGACGTGATGAACAATATCGTCATCTGCCTGGGCGAGAACGCCGACATCGCCGATCTGGCCGCGTTGATGCTCGACAACAACCTCCGCGCGATTCCTATCGTGGACGGCGCGCACCTCGTAGGCATCGTCAGCCGCCGCGATCTGCTTCGCACCCTCATTCGCGATGACGATCTGGTTCGCGCCGAGGTTGTTCAGCGTCTCGACGATTTCGCTGGCGAGGGCGCCCGGTGGAAGGTTGCCGTCGATGAAGGCGTCGTTCGCATCGCTGGACACTTCGACGACGCCTCCCAACGCGAAAGCGTGATGGCGTTAGCTCGGACGGTTCCGGGTGTTCTGCGGGTGCAGACCGATCGGCATCGGTTGTGATGTGACGATCAGCGTTTCGCGGTGCTGAACCGCGCCGCGCGGCGCCGAATCTGCCGGTGCGGGCGCGGTACCTGTTTTCTGACCGGCGCGGGGACGGCGCCGTAGAACAGTCGCTTGCCGACCTCGATGAGAGCGAGGTAGCCGACGACCATGCCAGCGAGCGCTGCGAAGAACCCGATCGGTAACGGATGGAATCCGAGTGTGTCGGCCAGCGGCGTCGCGGGCAGCAGCGTACCGGTCGCGACGACTCCCAGCGCGGCTAGCGTCAGTGGCAGGCTCGGGTGGCTGCGGAAGAAGGGGATGCGACGGGTGCGGATCGCGAAGATCACCAGCGTCTGGGTGGCGAGCGACTCGACGAACCAACCGGAGCGGAACTGGGCGGGGCCGGAGTGGAACACCCACAGCATGACGCCGAAGGTGGTGAAGTCGAACACCGAGCTGATCGGGCCGAAGAACATCATGAAACGGCGGATGAACCGGATGTCCCAGTGAGACGGTCGGCGCAACTGTTCCTCGTCGACGTTGTCGGTGGGTATGGCCAGTTGGCTGGCGTCATACAGCAGATTGTTGAGCAGGATCTGGGAGGGCAGCATCGGCAGGAACTTCAGGAACAATGATGCACCGGCGGCGCTGAACATGTTCCCGAAGTTGCTCGACGTGCCCATCAACACGTACTTGATGGTGTTGGCGAAGATCCGGCGCCCCTCGGCCACCCCGTCGGCGAGCACGTCAAGATCCTTCTCGAGCAGAATGACATCCGCTGCGTCCTTCGCGACATCGGTTCCCGAATCCACCGAGATGCCTACGTCGGCGGCATGCAGGGCCAGCGCGTCGTTGACCCCGTCACCGAGGAAGGCGACGTCACCGCCAGTGCGCCGCTGGACGCGCACGATGCGGGCCTTCTGTTCCGGGCCGATGCGCGCGAACACCGTGGTCTTCGCGATCGCCGCGGCAAGCTGGTCGTCATCGAGCGCGCCGAGGTCGGCACCGGTCATCGTGCCGCCATCAGTCAAGCCGAGATCGCGGCACACCTTGACGGCGACGGCCGCGCTGTCGCCGGTCACCACCTTGACGGTGACGCCCAGATCAGCCAGGCGGCGCAGCGCCTGGACCGCGCCCCGCTTGGGTGCGTCCAGGAAGACGAGCAGCCCGACCAGTATGAGGTCGTGCTCGTCCGCCGCGGTCGGCACCATGAGGTTGGGCGCGGGTCGGGTGGCTACCGCGACGACCCGGTTGCCCGCAGCGAACTCTGCGTCCAGGGCAGCGCGGGCAGCAGCGGGAACGTCGACGCACCGCTGCAGGACGGTCTCGGGCGCGCCCTTGGTGACCATCGTCTGAGTGCCCGCCGGGTCGCAGACGACGACAGAGATCATCCGGCGTTCGTGATCGAACGGCAGAAGGCCGGCCTTGCGCCAAGCTGGCGCCGCCCGCTCGGTGTCCCCGCCGGGGAGTTCCACAACGCCTGATCAAGCGGATTGCCGCCGACCGCACGTCCCTCCTCGACCGCGATCTCACACGCCCGCAGGCCCCATCTCACGACGTCGTCCGCGGTCTGACCTTCCGCAGGAACGGCACGCATAAAGCTGATTCGTCCCTCGGTGAGGGTCCCGGTCTTGTCGGTGAACAGCACGTCGACGTCTCCGAGGTCTTCGATGCACACCAGCCGCTTGACGAGCACCTTGCGGTGGCTCATCCGCCGAGAACCCGCCGCCAGACTTGTGGACACCACCGCCGGCAGCAGTTGGGGAGTGATCCCGACGGCGATGGCCAGCGAGAACAGCAGCGCATCGAGGATCGGTTTGTGCAGCACGACGTTGGCGATGAAGATGGCCGTCGTCAGTACGGCCGCGACGTAAACCAGAAGCATGGAGAACTGTCGCAAGCCGACCTGGAACTCGGTGTCCAACTGGTGGGTGCTCAACCCACTCGCGATCTTGCCGAACTCCGTATGCGAACCGGTGGAAACGACGACACCACGCCCACTACCCGCGTGCACGACCGTTCCCATGAGTGCGCAACAGGTGAGCTCGGCGAGCACGGTGCCCTCAGCTACCGCCGTCGTGTCCTTATCGACCGGTAACGACTCGCCGGTCAGCACCGATTCATCGCATTCGAGTCCGACGGTCGTGAGCAGACGGATATCAGCGGGCACGATGTCACCGAGGCGCAGCTCGACCACATCACCGGGGACCAGTTCAGTGACGTCGACATCAGTCGGTCGCCCCCCGCGCACCGCGACCGAACGGTGGTGGATCTGCGAGTGCAACGCCTCGGCCGCCTTCTCGGCCCGGTACTCATTGACGAAACCGAGCCCGACCGACACTGCGACAATGATCGCGATGATGACCGCGTCGCTGCGCTCCCCCACGAAATAGGACGCGATCGCAGCGACCACCAGCAGCCCCAGCAGCGGGGACCGCAGTTGATGCCAGAGCACCGGCAGGAACCTCGCCCGGTGCGTCGATACCGTGTTCGGCCCCAACTGGACCAGGCGCCGGCGCGCCTCATCCACCGACAGCCCGTCGGCGCTAACACCGAGACCACGCAGCACCCGGTGATCCGGCCGCGCCCCAGCGACCGCGACGCCGCCGGCGGCGTCGGCGGTGGCTTGCTTCACGGTCGCAACCGTCACTGCCGGCCCTCTACTCGTCGATACACGCCCTTCATGACAGCACACGCCGGATTGTCCACAGAGTCCAAGGAGCCGATTGGCACCCGTACCTTCGCGGAACGCTCGTGCCGCGTTCCTGCGAGCTGGTCGAGCAGGCCTTGCCGATAGGCCTTCGTCAAGGGTAGAGAGGTAGATGGCAGGGCGACTCGCGTCCGGCGGATCGCGCGGAACTGGGGCGATGCCACCGCTAGGTTCCACCATCGCGCGCAGAAGTGCTCGCCGCGACGCACCTAGAATGAGGACGGCTATCGAGGATGACGCAGCAACTGCCCGACCAGGCCACGCCAGCGGCGGTCCGGGCAGCCGCTCGCTTTGATCTCGCCTCGGTCGAGGCGGCGTTAGCGGTGGCGGCCCGCGCACCGTCGATCTACAACTCCCAACCCTGGCGCTGGGAGCTAGGGCCAGAGGGGCTGACCCTGCGCGCGGACCGATCACGGCTGCTCGCCGTCGCTGACCCTGACGGGCACTCCCTGGTGCTCAGCTGCGGTGCGGCTCTGGCTCTGGCTGAGCTGGGTCTGCGCGCAGCTGGCTGGTCCGTCACGGTCGACCGTCTACCCGAGGCGGTTGATCCTGACTTGCTGGCTCGGTTGCGTCCATTCGAGCGGGTCGAGCCATCCCGCCTCGACGCCGACCGGGTGGCTGCTGCCTGGCACCGTCACAGCGACCGGCGACCGTTCGCCAAAGGCCCGGTTCCCCCGCACGTTGTCGACCAACTACGGGCCGCGGCCAGCCAGCCGGGCGTGTACGCCGACTTCACGGCCGGGCAAGACGACGACTACATCAAGCTGGCAGTCGCAATCTCACAAGCCGACCGTATCGAGCGACACAACGCCGCGTATGTCGAGGAGTTGACCAGCTGGGTACGTCCTGACACCAGCCATCCCGACGGGGTCGCGGTCACGTCGGTGCCGCATCTCAGCATCGTGCATCCCCGCCACAGCGACGTCGCGCTGCGCAACTTCGAGCAGGCAGTCCCGGGAGTACAGCTCATCGATCTCGATGTCGACGAACATCCCCTGCTGGCGATCGTGCTCACCACGTCGTTTGGCCCGCTCGCCCATCTGCAGGCAGGCGAAGCGATGATGAATCTGATGATCGAGGCTGATTTGCAGGGGCTGGCGACCTGCGCGCTGAGCCAGGCCGTTGATCTACTGGCCTTCCGCTCGCGGCTGCAAACCGTGATGGGCTGGATGGACCACCCGCAAATGATGCTCCGAATCGGATACCCTGCCGTCGGCGAGCCACCGCCTTCCACCGCACGCAGATCCGTCTCCGACGTATTACTCGTCCAAGACCTCGATCACTAGCGGGCCAAATGCCACGAACTGGCCCGAGAATTGTGGTCGAAAATTCGCACTCAGGTTCCCTGCTCGTCCTGCCACTCGGCACACCCTGCCGCGTCGTTCCTCGTCGGGGAACCGGAGCCACGGTATGTGCGCAGTGGCTAGGGCCTCACGCACATGTGAATGCGGGTTGGGGACGAGTGGCCCGGCGACATCAGATGTCGGCGGCGACCACGGCGTCGCCATCGCGTCGAGGGTGCGCTCGGCCCGCAAACCGCCAGCAGTTGGTCAAAGTGCGAGCGTGGGCTGGAAGGCAGCGAATGGCATTCGGGGTCAAGGCAGGTCAAAGATCCCGCGCGGGAGTATTCTGACTTCACCGAGGGTATCTCGCACGCTGGCGCCGGTGCCGGCTCGCCCCTGGCGATCGGCGGCCCAACCCTCAGCGGGCCTGGATTGGCGCGTGACATGGCGAGCACCGACACTTTCACTTTCTCTGCCGGAACACATCCCCCCGCGGCGACAACCTCGGCAGAATGCGAACTCGGTGCGCACGGGGCACCGGTCGACGCCGGGACGGAGATCCGACGGGGGCGACCGGCGTGATCACTGCTGGAGGGCTGTTGTCGGGTCACGCGCATTTTCTGCATTGGGGGGTGGTGCAGATTTCGCTGGCGAATCTCCTCGTGATCGTGATGATGGCTGTGCTGTTCCTGCTCGCCGTGATAATCCCCTTCCCGCACGCTCAGCACTCTGCGGTAGAGCAGGAGCAGGCCGATGACCACTAACCAGCCCGACCCGCGGAGCTGGACGGTACGACTGCGTACCAGGCTGGCCCGGACGGTGCCCGCGGGCCAGCTGTTGCCCGACCGTCAACCCGCCTACGTGCGTTCGTGGATCTACGTCTTCGGGGTCGCCAGCCTGGCGGCATTCGTCTACGTCATCGCGTCGGGTCTGGTCCTCTCGCTCAAGGGTTCGGCCTGGTGGCACACGTCATCGGCCGGTCATTTCGTCAACTCCACGCACCTGTGGAGTGTCGAGTTGTTTTTCATGTTCATGGTCATTCACCTGTGGGGCAAGTTCTTCATGGCCGCGTGGCGGGGCCGCCGTGCGCTGACCTGGATCACCGGGGCGGTTGCGTTCATCGGCTCGGTCGGTACCGCGTTCACCGGCTATCTTTCGCAGTCGAACTTCGACTCCCAATGGACCGCCGGGCAGGCAAAAGACGGCCTCAACGCGGTGGGCATCGGCTCGGTGTTCAATGTCCTGAATACCGGGCAGATGCTGCTGTGGCATGTGATGCTGCTGCCGCTGGTGCTCGGTGTCCTGATCGTGCTGCACATCGTTTTGGTTCGCAGGCATGGTGTTGTGCCGCCCTTTGACGCAATCCCGCCAGATCGCGACCACGCTGAGGTAACCGGGCCGCCCGGGGCGGATGACGCGCTGAGCCCGGAACCTGTCGCACCTGTGCTGCGATGAGCGCCACAGCCCGGTCTCGCCGCAGCAAGGCCACCCGAGACGCGCACCTGTTCCCCACCCGGCCCTATGACCTGGTCAAAGAGTTCGTCGTCGCGATGCTCGTCGTCGGAATATTGACAGTCCTGCTGGCCGTGGTGTTCTCCTCACCCGACCGTAAGGCAGTCACCCTCGCCGCATGGGCCAAGGCTGCACCCAACGATGTGGTGGCCACCGCGACCGCTGAGCTCGCCGGCACCAGCACCAGCGCTGGCTACGGGCCCCCCTATAACCACGCCGCGCCGGGACAGAACCTCGGCCCGCTGCGGCTGCAGCGCCTCGGCGGGGTCCGGATCCCGATCGACAGCGCCAATGACCTCGTCATCTCCCCACTGAGCGCCGTCACCGGGGACGCGGCCCTGTCCGTTGCTCTGCGTACGTGGCGGTCGGCCTCCGACGTTCAGCGCACCACGTGGGCCGGGCACTACGCAGACGCCCTTGCCGCCGTCGCGGACGGCGACCCCGCCAAGGTCGCCGCCGGGACATACGGCCCGGTCCCGATACTGGCGAACCGGTTGATGAGCCTGGCTCGCAGCGGATCCCTGGAAGGGCTGCTGACTAGCGGCGGCACCTTCTACAGCAGCGACGAAACCAAGCCGCTGTTGCTGCTCACCGACGGCACCTACCTCGAGGAACAAGCTCGCGCTGATCACCTGGGCGGTGATCAGTGGGGAATGATGAACGAAACCGGCAACTACCCCGGCCAGCCCTGGATGTGGCTTTACACGTTCTGGTATCAGGTCAAACCGTTCTCCACCTCCACCAACGCCGACGCCCTGGTGTGGGGCCTGATGGCCGCGCTCACCCTCATCTTCACCTTCGTCCCGTTCGTCCCCGGACTGCGCTCACTACCCCGCCACCTGGGCGTCCACCGCCTCATATGGCGACAACGCCCCTGACAGGGTTGGCCTGTCGCCTGGGTCTGGACGGCATCGACACCGGTCCTGACCCGAACCGCGTCGCCTTACCGTCGAGGCGACGAGAACAGGTTCCCGCTCGGCTTGCAGTGCTCATTCGGCAGCCTTTCGCTCCGCCTCGGCCGCAGGAGCACCCAACCCGGCAAGCCTGGCTTCAGCCAGGCGTGTCGCCATCTCGGGGCAAGACGTCTGCGCTGATCGAGCGGCGCAGGTCATAGGTGGCGGGGATGAGGAACGACCTCATTGGCATCCACAGGACTCACAGCGGCGAAACGCCGACGAAGTTCCCGGATCGCGCCGCGTCGTACGTGGGCGCTGGGCTCCTCGCGACTTCATCCTGGCCTGGTCGCGACATACAGGTTCTGGTGCTCGATGTCATCGCTGCCTCCGGGACCCGTAGAGAAGATCTGCAGCTCAGCCGGCAGAGGATGGAACGACGGCCACCGGACAGGTCGCGTGGTGTAGCACGCCCTGGCTCACCGATCCGAGCAGCGTGCCGGCCAGGGCGTGCCGTCCGCGAGTACCGACGACCAGCAGGTGCTGCGCGTTCGAGGCGGCGATGAGCCCGGCGACCGGGTGTTCGCGGACGACAGCGCTGTGCACCTCGACGTCCGGATACTTCTCCCGCCAACCGGCCAGCGCCTCCAAGAGCCACGTCTCGACCCGTGCGGGAGCGGGCGGCTCGGAGCGCCACATCATCTCGGCGAGCAGGTCGAGGTGCCAGCAGAGCACGGCGTGCAGCGGCAGTGACCGTCGCCTCGCGAAGTCAAAGCCGTAGGCCAGAGTGGCCTCGGAGTCCTCGCGCGCGGCGACGCCGACAACGACCGCGGCGCTCTCGGCGGGGAGGGCCGCCGGACCGCGTACGACGACGACCGGGCAAGCGGCCCTAGCCGACACGGCCGCGCCCACCGAGCCAAGTACCGCCGAGCCGATGGCACCGAGATGGCGCGAGCCGAGAGCGACTGTGGACGCATGCTCGGACTCCTCGAGAAGAGCGGCAACCGCATCGTCGGCGTAGTCGTGGGTGGTGACGACGACGTCCGGTGC
This sequence comes from Pseudonocardiales bacterium, assembly GCA_003243915.1. Taxonomy (GTDB): domain Bacteria; phylum Actinomycetota; class Actinomycetes; order Mycobacteriales; family Jatrophihabitantaceae; genus QHCC01. The sequence goes on from QHCC01000135.1 coordinate 18,916, forward strand.
GAGTGTCTGGGCCTGGGTGGCCGCGGCTGCTAGCTGGCGTCGTGCGATGGCCTTGACATGCGGGAGTTCGGGCACCGCCAGGTTGCCGTAGATCGCCATCGAGCCGTAGGTCAGGTCCCGGCCGAACCCGTAGACCAGCCGGGCCGACGCTTGTCGCGAGCGCGCTTCGTCAAGTGCCCAGGCCAGTGCCGCGTCGGCACCGGGGGATCCGTCGACACCGACAACAACCGGTGAGTCGTTGGTTGTCATGATTTCTTCCTCTTCTCGGGAGTGGTACGGCGAAGCTGACGAACAAGCGGATCGTCGAGGTGAGCCGGCGGGCTGACGCGGATTCGTGCGTCCACGACGAGTACTCCGTCGACGTTGCAGATCAGCGGATTCAGGTCCAACTCCGCGATCTCGGGTAGGTCGTCGGCGAGCGCAGCCACCCGCACCAGCACGTCGCGCAGCGCCGCGCGCGGCACGACGGGGCGCCCGCGATACCCGTCGAGCAGCCGTCCGAGCCGAAGGCCGGCGATCATCGCGTCGGCATGGTCCGCGGCCAGAGGTGCCAGCCGGAACGCCCGGTCATCGACGATGTCGGCAAGAACCCCGCCGGCGCCGAGCATGACGAGTGGTCCGAATTGCGCATCCTGCACGGCGCCGATGATGACTTCCGTTGCGCCGGTCACCATCGGTTGGACGATGAGTTCGGACGCATTGGGGACTGCCGCGGTGAGGTCGGCAACGGCCTGGCGCAGTTCCGCTACGTCACATATACCCAGGCGGACCCCGCCGACGTCCGTCTTGTGAACCACACCCGGGCCGGAGACCTTCAGTGCGACCGGGTAACCGAGTTCCGTGGCAGCCTGCGCTGCGTCGTCGGCGCCGCGGACCACGCGCTGGGGGCAGACGGGTATGCCGTAGTGAATGAGCAGCCGGGCGACATCCCGCGGCTCCAGCCACTCGGTTCCGGACGCCAGCGCCTGCTCGACCAACTCCTTGGCAGGGATCACGTCAACCTCGGCCGGCCGCACCACCGGCATGGGCCGCTCGGCACGGATCCGGGCGTAGCGGTGGGCGACACCGAGAGCTGCCGCGGCCGGCTCAGGAAAGCTGAATACCGGTACCGACCGCGTCGTCCCGGCGATGGGGAGCGAGCGCTCAATGCCTCCGACCTGGGTGGCGATGAGCGGTTTCTCAGATGTGCCCGCAGCCGAAACGGTGGCGGCCAGGATGGCGTCGGGGTCGGCGACCGCGATCTCGGTGAAGACTGTGAGCACGGCATCGACTTCGTCGGCCTCGAGCAGCACCCCCAGGGCGGCGGCCACCTCGTCAGCCTGAGCACCGGCTCCGAGATCGATCGGGTTCTGGGTCGACGCCGCAGACGGTACGGCGTGCCGCACCCGTTCCTGGGTGGTAGCGCCGAGGTCGACGACCTGCAGGTCGGCCACCGCGACCGCATCGGCGGCGAGAATGCCTGGGCCCCCAGAGTTGCCGATGATCGCCACCCGCGGGCCCGCGGGCAGCGGCTGGTCGGTGAGCACGCGCGCCGCGTCGAGCATTTCCTGCATCGTGGCTACGCGCAGCACGCCGGCTTCGGTGAACATGGCCTCGACGGCGACTTCGGAGGAAGCGGCAGCGGCCGTGTGGGACTGTCCCGCGCGTCGTCCGGCGGAGCTACGTCCGGATTTGATCGCGAGAATCGGTTTGTGTTGCGCGACACGGCGGGCTATGCGCACGAACGCGCGCGCGTCGCCGATCGATTCCAGATACAGGGCGATGACACGGGTGCGAGGGTCACATTCCCATGACAGCAGCAGATCGTTCCCACTGACATCGGCCTTGTTGCCGACGGAGACGAACTGCGACACACCAAGTCCGCGGCGCGCCGCCGCAGTGAGAAACGCGATGCCGAAGGCACCTGACTGTGACAGCAGCCCGAGACTGCCGCCCTGCTTCGGCAACACCGCGAAGGTGGCGTCCAGGCGAACGGCCGGGTCGGTGTTGACGACACCAACACAGTTCGGACCTACCAGGCGCATGCTGTACTCGCGCGCAATCGCGAGCACCTCGTCCTGCATTGCCCTGCCCCGGCCGCCTGCCTCGCCGAAGCCCGCGCTGAGCAGCAACACCGCGCGTGCACCGCGCTGGCCGCAGGCGCGCACTACTGCCGCGACGCTGACAGCGGGCACTGCGATGATCGCCAGGTCCGGAGCAACTGGCAACTCGGCGGGCGAGCGAACCGACGGCACACCGAGAATCGACGTGTGGTGTGGATTCACCGCATTCAGAGCGCCCGTGAAGCCGCCGCGCACAATGTTGCCGAGAACCTGGTGCCCAACTGATCCCACGCGGTTGCTCGCACCGATTACGGCGATCGATCGCGGCGCGAGCAGCGGGATCAGGCTCGCGACATCGGCGGCGCGTTCCCGATAGCCGAGTGCGGCAACGATCTCGTCCGCCGGGCCCAAGTCGAAGACCACCCGGAAGGTTCCGTGGTCAAGGGTCATGTGGGTCTCGAAACCGATGTCGCCCAGAACCTGAATCATCGCGGCATTTTCGGCCAGCACGTCGGCGACGAACCGCCGGATGCCGACAAGCCGGGCGACGCTGGCCAGATGCTCGAGCAGCAACGTGCCGATCCCCTCGTGCTGCCTGTCGTCGGCGATGAGCAATGCCATCTCGGCCGAGCTGTCGGTGATTCCCTCGAACGCCGCCACGCCGACGATCTCCTCACGCACGCAAGCCACCAGCGCTTGGTGTGTTCGGCTACCCACCTGCACCAACCTGTCGAGATAGTGATCCGCGGCCTCGCGGCTCAGGCTGAAGAACCGCAGGTAGATGGACCTGTCCGACGCGCGTGCCTGTAGGGCCCGCAAACCGCCCAGATCACTCGTGGCAACCGTTCGGATGTGAACGAGGCCGCCATCGGAGCGGATTGCATCAACTCCCTGACAGTCCAGCTCTAGCGTCGACATCTTCACAGCCTGTCTGCCAGGCAGGCCGGCCAACAGGGCCTAACGGCCCGAGCGGAGCCGGCCACCGTCGGCTCTTCACCTGCGGACACCCATGGACTCCGGCCGGACCAACGGTTCGAGACCGACCTCTTCGGCGGCCGGTCCGGAGCGGGCCAACTCCATAGCTCGTTCCAGGTCACGCGGAGCGGGCTCGGGAAGGCAGCTCGAATCGAGTCGAGCACGTCGATGTAGGGCGAGGCGGCTTCGCCTGATGTTGCTGCGCGAGAACCGCGCAGTGGGTCGAGCTGCGCATCGCCCTTGACGAAGCCGCCTCGCAACCTCACAGACCAGGCCGAGGTGACCGGGCAGTTCGCCACCGTCCAGGGTGATCCCGGCCTCCCGGTAGGCGTGCGTGAAGCCGAGCAAGGCCATGCCACGTTTGCGGTGTCGCCGTGGCGTAGTAGCTCAGGTAGAGGCAGCAGCGTCGTCGCAAATCGAAGGTTTCGACGTAGGCGCGGGTGAGCTGGCCGGCCGGGTCGACCCGAGGTAGTGAACGAAGCGGCCCATCGTCGTCGCGGCCGGCCTGGGGTTCATCGTGAGGCGGAGGAAGTCCTCGCGGGCGCAGCCGTCCGAGCAGTACCAGCAGCCAGCGCGCGCCCGCGCTGGAACGGTGAACCCGTCGAAGCGCACCTCACCGTGGAGCACCGCAGTGCGGCGGTGTCCGTGGAACGGCTTGCCATCCGGGTTGCCCCACCGCGCCCGTCAACCCGTTCCCGGGCACTGGATGCCGTTACCGTGAGCGTGACCCGGTGCGTCCTGCGGTTGGCCTCGAGACAGGCAATCACGCGATGGTCGTCGATCGCCGACATGGTGTGCCTACACGCCAACGGCACCATGATCACCGAATGGCTAGCGGGCACGCCGTAGACCGATATTGACCCGGAGGACAATCGTGAGCTTGCTTGCCCGACGGACAGGGCCGCCCACCGCCCAGACCCGCCGGGTAGGGTCGTCCACGAAGGAGACACTGATGACGTCCCGGTTCGCTCAGCACACCCGTCTAGTTGCTGTGCCCGGCAAACGCGACGAGGTTGTCGCGAAATTCCTTGAGGCTGCCGACGTGCAGCGTGAGAACGCTGACTGCGAAGTGATGGTAGTCAGCACCGCGCCGGACTCAGCCGACATCGTGTACCTGACTGAAGTCTGGTCGAGCAAAGACGCATGGGAAAGCGCTCGCAGCAGCGCGCAGATCCAAGCTTGGGCGGCGTCAATGGCTGCGCTCGTCGCCGACTCGCCTGAGAGCACTCCGCTCGACGTCGCGGGCGGCAACGGACTTCGCTAGACGAGCGACCGCTCGGCAGGCATCAGGCGCGAACCATCCATCGCCCCGCGACATGGCGTCGCTGCCAGGCGCCCTGACCGTCGCGCTCAAACGAAGACTTATCAGGCCGTCCCGTAGGGCGATCCGCCGCTGCCACGGTCACGCCTCGGAACGACGGGCTGTCCGGACTGATGAGCCGTGGTGCAACGTCGTTGGCGTTAGCGTCGGCGATGAGCCGGATTGCAGGCTTGGAATGGGTTTCGGGCCATGCGCATCAACACGACGATGGCCGGTGCGGTGATCCCGGGGCTCATCGCCGGAGTGATTCTCGATGCACGTCGAAGCCTTGACCAGTCGGCACAGATGCGGGAGAGGTTCGTCATCTGACGCGTCCCCGGCCGTTCGGAAGGTGGCGCCCCGAACCTGAGTTCACGATGGAAGAGCGCCACATCGATCGCCAGCCTTGGCAGATGAAGGCAGAAGGCACGCCCTGCGTCCGGCGTCACCTTAGGCGTCGACATGATCCTCGATAGGCGATCTTGGCGAGGACCTAAAGCTGGTGCGTCCGTCGGCGTTTTGGGTTCATTCGCTGCGGGCGTGTTCGGGTGAGCTGATTCGTTGTAGGAGCGGCATGGTGGATAGGACCAGGGTGAGGGCGATCGCGGTCCCGACGAGGACGGTGAGGTAGTAGGGCAGGCCGGGCATGCGGATGGTGGCGCCGCGCAGCGCCCTGATGAGTAGTTCGGCGGTGAGGAGTCCGCCGGCGGCGGAGACGATGGTGAGGCCGATCAGCGGGACTGCGGCTTCGAGCAGGACGACGAGGCGCAGTGAGCGGATCGGCATTCCGGTCAGTCGTAGTAGCGCGAAGGGGCGTCTGCGTTCGACGAGGCTCCCGGCGACGGCGACGGCGAGGCTGCAGCCGGCGAGGATGACGCTGATGAGGATGGCTAGGTCGCCGAGGTGCTGGAGTTGTGTGGCGTCGCGGATGGAGGCTGCTGAAAGTTGCCCGAAGGTCTGGGCGACGGTGAGTTGGCGCGGAGCGATGGTGTCGACTGCGGTACGGATCCGTTCGAGGGTCGCGGGTGTGCCGTCGGTGGCGATGACGACCGCCTGCACTGTCAGTTGGGTGAGGTTGCTGGGGGTGTTGTGCGCATTGGGCCAGTGTTGTTGGGGCTGGGTGTGCCCGGCGTCGAGGGCGTAGAGCGGCATGATCGCGACCTGGGTCCCGGGATCGCAGCGCCCGATTTCTGGTGTGCCGGCAAGTTCGCCGCAGGCCAGTAGCCCCTGCGGGGAGCCGTTGACGTCCCCGGTGTAGGTGCGGACTAGGGTCAGCGCGCGCATGCCGGACTGGGATCGCAGGTTCGCGGACAGAGTTGCGGCGGTGGCGGCGGCCAGGGGTGCACCGGTCGGATGGGTTATGGCGGTCGTGGCTGCTGCGGGGTCATCCCCGAGCGCGGTGCCGCTGGTCGCGGTCGCGGTACCGGCGACGAACACGGTTCCGATGAAGACGGCAAGGATCAGTCCGCTGACGGCGCGGAACGCCGCGGCGGGGTTGTCGGCCAGGCGCCGGGTGGCGATGAGGGTGGCGGCCCGACCGGACCTGAGGGCGAGCACCCGAGTGCAGACCATCGTCAGCCAGGGGCCGGCGGCGATGATGCCGATCATGATCAGAACGAAGCCGGCCACGATAGTGGGTGCGTAGGAGGCGCTGGCGCCGCGGGAGTAGGTGCGCCCGGCTAGAGCGAAGATCGCCAGCATGAAGACTCCGAGCCCGAGCGGTATCAACCGCTTGATGCTCGGCGCGGCCGGCGTCGCGCGTCGCACCACACCGAGCGGTGAGAGCTGAACACTGCGAACAGTCACCATGGCGGCGGCGGCCGCCGCCAGAGGTATAGCGAGGCAGATGGCGCCGATCGTGATCGCGCCGGGGTTGAGATCGGCGGGATACCACCGGACGCCGGTGATCCTGAGCCTTGCCAACTGCGGGCGCAGAAGAAAGAGCAGCCCGTTGCCGGCGATCGCGCCGGCCAACGCGGCGAGGGCGGCTTCGACTGCGGCGAGCAACGCGACCTGGCCGATGGTGGCGCCGACCAGACGCATGGCGGCCAGGCGTTGTTCGCGACGAGCGGCGGCGATGCGGGTCGCCATCGCGACCAACGTCAGAATCGGAAACAACAATCCGGCAGCGCCGAGAGCGAGACCGACCTCTTGAAAGGTTGACAGGTTGTGTGGGGTGGGTGCGGTTTCGATGCTGCCCACCGCGACGGCACCGGGTTGACCGGCGAGCTGTCGGGCCTGATCGCCGACGATGATGATCAAGTCATCGGGTGAGGCCAACGCGGCGTGGCCGATGACGCCGACCTGATGTGCGGGATACCGGTTGGCGAGTTGGTCGGCCGGGGTCCGGGCTAGCAGTGCAGCCAGGGCGGGTGAGGCGTAGAACTGCCCTGGTCCCGGGAGCGCGGCGATGCCCGGCGGTATCGGAGCGTGGGGTCCGGTCGCCGCGACGTCGATACGCTGGATCGACTGCCCACCGAACTCGTCGTGCGTCGTGAGCCACCACAGGTGGTCCGACGCCCCTTCGCTGATGCTGGGTTGGTGGTTGTGGGTGGAGGTCTGTAGCCACCCGGTACGGGCGTCTTGCCGGTGCAGCGCGGAGTAGCTCGCCAATGCTGTCAGCAGCAGCACGACACCGAGCGCGACTGCTGCCGCGATCACGACCAGCCGGGTGAGCGCCTCGCGTCCGCTGCGCACCGTGAGGCGAAGGGCGAGCCAGATCATGGGGTGGCCAGCTCGAGGTCTGTGGAGCTGACGCGTCCGTCGCGCACCATCACCTCTCGGTCGGCGTAGCCCGCCACGCGCGGCTCGTGGGTCACCAGCACGACCGCGGTGCCCTCGGCGCGGGCGGAATCAGTGAGTAGCTGCATCACGTGCTCGCCGGTAAGGGAATCCAACGATCCGGTGGGTTCGTCAGCGAACAGCACCCGCGGTTTGGTGATCAGTCCACGGCCCAAGGCGACCCGTTGAGCCTGACCCCCGGACAGTTCACCGGATCGGCGCTGACCCATGCCCTCCAAGCCAAGTCGTTGCAGCCACTCACGCGCGGCCTGCAACGCGGCGGCCGGCTTTGAGCCGTTCAGCAGCAGTGGAAGTGCGACGTTCTCCTCGGCGCTCAGCTCAGGCACGAGCTGGCCGAACTGGAACACGAACCCGAACGCGCGGCGACGTAACTCGGTGCGGGCGCCGTCTCGGAGTTCGTCTGTGCGTTGCCCGGCAAACCACGTCTGGCCACGGTCGGGGCGAAGGATCCCAGCCAGACAATGCAACAGGGTCGACTTGCCCGATCCACTCGGACCCATGATCGCCACGACCTCCCCAGCATCGATCGCGAATGATGCCCCGCATAGGGCCGTCGTCGGTCCGAAGGACTTGTAGACGTCGTGGGCGACGAGCAGGTGCGCGGCCGGACCAGCCGGTGGGGTCGGCGAGTGATCAGTCATCGGTGTAACTCCTGTGCCAAGGTGTCCAGGCGCGCTTCGGTCAGGTCGATCCAGCGCAGATCAGCCTCCACACGAAACAGCGCATGGTCAGCGAGCAGCCTGTCGATCAAGCTCGCGGACCGCTTACCCGCGGTCAGCTCCCGTATCCGCTTCAAATGCGCCGAGCGCTGCAGGTCGAGATACTTCTGAGCCGAGCGACCGACCAAGATCGCCAGAACGACCTTCATGAACAGCTCGGTCTGCAGGTGAGGTTCCGGCGCGACCGGCGTCGCCAGCCACCGCTCGAACTCCCCGACCCCCAGACTGGTGATGCTGTACCGCTTGCGATTGGGCCCGGCACCTGGCTCAGCGACGCCCACGCTCACCTTGCCGTCGCGCGCCAACCGCCCCAGGGTCTGATACACCTGCCCAAACTGGACCGGGCGCCCGCGCCCCAGATGACTGTCGTACTCCTGCTTGAGCTCATAGCCATAGCTCGGCTCACGCTCCAACAGTCCCAACAATGCGAAGGGAACACTCATGAGTCGTACTATAAACCCGGTATATATACTGAGTCAATAGTAGACGCTTCTCTCCACACCACTGAGGGACTCGAACGGCCACCACCCGGGGTGAGGCGCGCGCTTCCGGTACGCCGACCTGCCTGTTGCCGAAGCGTCATGGGCGCCGAAAAGGCCGTATGCGTGCCGAACCTCGGTCGGCGGCGACCACACGATTACGGGTCCACGCCGATCGTCGGAAGGGAACCTTGGGTGCCATCGCTGATGTCGCATGAATGCGCGAACCATCGCTAGCCAACCGCCCGTCGACCTGTCAAGGTGGCCGGATGATGAGAGGTCATAGTCGGCGTTCCTGGGCTTCTCCGTGACGGCAACCCCGTCTACGCCTGCCACATCTACGCCGTCATCGGGCATCGCAGCCGCGCTGCAGAAGCTTCTCGACGACGCGACCAAGCGGGGTGCCGACGAGGGCTACCGTGCAGCGAAGTGGGGCTCGGTACATCTTGCGGTGGGCTCATCGGCCGCTGTGCTGTCCGCAGTCGCCGCCGCCGTGGGCCTCGGTGACGCCGCCGGCCGGGTGCCAGCCGCTGTTATCGCACTCGTCGCCAGCGGCCTAGTCGCGGTCGCGGGCTTTCTTGATAGTCGTGGACGACAGAAAGAGCATCAGGCGCTGTCCGGGGGATGGATGGGCCTGGCCGCGGTGGCCGAGGCGCACCTGACGGTCGACGTTCTTGATCCTGCTTGGGTGCAGGGACGCGGGCGAGAAGTATTGGAGGCGCTCATCCAGAAGAAATGTCGCCTCCTTCGCGGCGAGTTCAGCCCGACTGAGTCGCCGTCAGAGGCGCCGGCCTAAGAAACTGCCACCGTTCCGTCAGCACTCGAGCAAGGATTCACAGTCGTCGGCGGACACCCGCAACCACTCGGCGTCGCGCGCGCGCTCCGATCGCAAGAACGATGCGGACAAGTAGCTGATGAGCGCGCATCGCGCGACCATGCCGATGAGGGAGCGCGCCCCGCGACTATCTGTCGACGGAGGGGCAAGGAGCACAATTATGGTGCAACGGAGAGATCCTGCAAGCCAATGACGCGTAGCAGATCCAGCTTTTCGCGCGTGCCGGTGCCGGGTCGCGGATAGAGCACCACGACCGTCTGGCCGCCGACAGCGCTGACCAGCGTCTCGCACAACAGGTCGAGCAACCCGACCTCGGGATGATCGACGCGTTTGGCGTCGGCGCGCCGCACGGCCACGACGTGCTCGTCCCAGAGGCCGGCGAACTCGGCCGAACCGGCGTTCAGGTCGGTCACAAGTTGCGCCACGTCCGGATCGGCCCCTCGCCGACCGTGAGTCGCACGCAGCTCTGCCACCTGGGTGCGCGAGTGCTCGTCCCAGTCCTCCTGCGGGATTCGAGCGCGGGAACCGGGGACGCAAAACCAGCGCCACGCGGAATAGCGGTCCCGTCCGCGCCACGTCGACATGTCGCCAGTGACCGCGAGCGACATCGCGTTCTGGCGCAGGACGACCCCTAGGTCGTCTACCACCATCGCCGGGCAGTCGGTCAGCCGATCGAGTAGGTGCAGCAGCCCAGGGCTCAAATGCGCGCTCGCGACCTGCCGCGACGGCGGCGCCTGCCCGGCGAGGTGGAACAAGTGGTCACGCTCGTCGTCGGTGAATCGCAGCGCGCGGGCAAGCGAGGCCAGCACCGCGGCCGAGGGATGCGGGCCGCGCTGCTGCTCGAGACGCGTGTAGTAGTCGGTCGAGATAGCGGCCAGGCCAGCGACCTCGTCGCGGCGCAGGCCGGGCGTGCGGCGGCGGATGCCGGGAGGCAGCCCGATGTCGGCAGGTGTCAGCCGCTCGCGGCGGCTGCGCAGCAGGTCGGCGAGCGCGGCTCGGTCCATCGCCCCAGCGTGCCTCAGCGGCGCCGGCCGAGCCAGGGGTAGCACGTCCCCCGATAACCGCTCTCTGGCGCGCATGCCACCGACCGCGCAGGCTCATGGCATGACGACATCACACCTGCAGACACGACAACTCGGCGCCACCGGCCCCATCGTGGGTGCGCTCGGCCTCGGATGCATGGGCATGTCCGGGGTCTACGGTCCCGCCGACGAAGACGAAAGCGTGGCTACGATCCGCGCCGCGGTCGACGCCGGAGTGACCCTCGTCGACACCGGCGACTTCTACGCGATGGGGCACAACGAACTGCTGGTCGGACGCGCAATGCGCGACCTCGATCGCGACGACGTCGTGCTCAGCGTGAAGTTCGGGGCGATGCGCCCGCCGGGCGGAGGCATGGGCGGCTTCGACGGGCGTCCGGAGGCGGTCGGCAACTTCCTGTCCTACTCGCTTGTTCGGCTCGGGGTCGAGTACGTCGACATCTACCGCCCGGCCCGGCTCGACCCGAATGTCCCCATCGAGGACACCGTCGGCGCGATCGCCGACCTGGTCGAGAAGGGGTACGTGCGCCACATTGGGCTGTCCGAGGTTGGGGCCGCCACCATCCGGCGGGCCGCAGCAGTGCACCCCATTTCCGACCTACAGATCGAGTACTCGCTGCTCACCCGCGGCATCGAGGACGACATCCTGCCGACCTGCCGGGAGTTGGGCATCGGCGTCACCGCATACGGCGTCCTGTCACGTGGGCTCATCGGTGGCGGCACCGCCTCGTTCGGGCCGGGCGACTTCCGCGCGATGAGCCCTCGCTTTCAAGGCGAGAACTTCGACCACAATCGGGATCTTGTGACCAGGCTCGAACCGATCGCCCGAGCCGCCGGCGTCAACCTCGGACAACTCGCCATCGCCTGGGTCGCTGCGCAGGGCGCCGACATCGTCCCAGTCGTCGGCATCAAGAACAGGAAGCGTCTCGAGGAGGCCGTGCAAGCGACGGCAGCCACCCTGAGCTCGGACGAGCTTGCGTTAATCGGGCAGGCCGTCCCACGCGACGCGGTCCAGGGTGATCGGTACCCCGCAGCTGCGATGGCGCAGCTCGACAGCGAACGATAGGCCAACTTACAGCAGCCGCGCTGGTCCCGTCCGCACGCTCATGCCGCTGATATTGCGCGCGGTCGCGCGCCCCGCCGTCGCTCGGCGCGGCCCGAGAAGGCTGGTGCCAAGGAGCCGATGGAACGATATGGCGGTTGACTCGGCGGCCACGGCCGGCGATTCTTCGGACAACGATCAGCTGTGCCACGCGATGGCCGAGATGACTCATTGACACAGCCTCGCAGCGGACCCCGAGGTCCCTCGAGGTGCGTCGAGGAACTAAGTGCCTGCTGCTTCGCGACGTCTGCGATCTCGGACCAGGTGATCCACGCGACGTGATTCCGAATCAGCCGATCCAAGTCCGGGAAGTCATCAACCCTTCGCAAGAAACCGTTGGCGAACCACGGCGACCGCTGCTAGCTTTCCGGAGGCCGTGCGAGAGAACGAGGAGGTGGTACCCGTGAACGTATCGACATGGGTGCTCCCCTCCGGGGTCACGGTCGGGCGATAGGTCGTCCGGGAGCGCCGTCAAGAACACTCCCGAAGGGCACGACCATGCGATTCACTTCTGAACAGCGCCTCGACGACGGCGTCCTCGAACGCGATTTCACCCTCGGCGAGATCCCCGGCGTCCTGTGGACGTCTGGATCCGCGCCGGCTCCGCTGATCCTGATCGGCCACAACGGCGGCTTGCACAAGCGGGAGTCGCGGCTGGTGGCCCGGGCCCGGCACTCTGCGGCGGAGTACGGCTACGCGATGGCCGCCATTGACCACCCCGGGCACGGCGACCGGCCCCGTTCCGCTGTCGACGAGCAGGGCCGCGCCGACCTCCGCCGGGCGATGGCGGCCGGCGCACCGGTCGACGAGATCTTCGAGTCCTTCATCGTCCCGCTGGTCGAAAGGGCGGTCCCGGAATGGCGGAGCACCCTGGACGCCCTCCTTTCGCTGCCCGAGATCGGCGGCCCAGTCGGGTACTCGGGGATGACCGCCATCGGCATTCGGCTGGTGGTGGTCGAACCGCGCATCTCGGCCGCCGGTTTCTTCGCCGGGGGTTTCGTGCCCCGCGCCCAGCGCGAGGAGGCCCGGCAAGTCACCATTCCGCTGCAGTTCCTGCTGCAGTGGGACGACGAAGGGAACGACCGGCAGTTGGCCCTGGACCTGTTCGACGCCTTCGGCACCAAGGAGAAGACGCTGCATGCCAATCTTGGCGGGCACGCCGGCACCCCGTGGTTCGAGGTGGACGACGGGAACCGGTTCTTCGCCCGGCACCTGAGGTGAGGCCGGACGTGGAGCTCCGGAACGATCGACGGTGACTACAGCATCCACCCCGTCCCCTCTGACACGCGGGTGGAACGCCAGGCCGAGCCAATGCCGCTCTCAGCGGTAGGCCCCTCGTAGTCCTGGCAGTCCTCGGGGAACGCGCTCATCTGCCGCGATGCGGAAGGAGCTGAGGAAAGTCGGACTCCGCGGAGCGCGTTGTTCCGTCAAACTCTCAGGATGCAGACCGAAACACGTCCCCTCTCCGAGGGCGAGCGCAACGTCCTTGACTTGCTCCTGTCGGTTGAGGTCGAGGGCGTCGACGAGCTGCGCGAGCAGGCGCGCGAGGTCAGCGTCACCCCGACGGTGCGACTGCGGATGCCCATCGGTCGAGTTGACGGTTGCCAACGACGCCCCGCGTGCCGAGGTGCGCGGACGGCTTTGGTCCGTCGAAGGCGTCGAGGAAGCTGCCGGTGATTCGCCGGGCGGCGAGGTCACCCTGTTCATCGATGACGGCAGGCTGTCGTATTGGAGTACGTCCACTACAGCAGCCCGCCGCCCGCCGTTCTCTCCGCACCACCTGGGCAACTCGCTCGCCCATCTCGCCGAACTGGTTACCTCATGACCTGCCTCTACGCCGGGTCGCGGGCGTACCTACGGGGATTGGTAGGGCTCGGCAAGGCGCGCGAAATCGGCAATGCGTCGGGCGCGGTAGCCCTCGATAGCGAGCAACCTGGTTCGGCTCGGTCTGCCTCCAGATCGATCTGCGCGGAGCGCTAGCGCACTCCCACATGCGACCGAGATAATTGAGCCGCCGTGTCGAAATCGTTCCGTCCCAATCGATGGGTGAGTGACAGACCGAGCACAGGACAGAAGGGATGAGGAGATGGAGATCATCAATCTGGGTGACGACGATGGGCTGCCAGCGGTCGACTGGGCCGTCATCGTCGCGAAGCTCGATGCGGGCTCGGCGCCGGCCCCCGACGCGCTGAACGCGCGCACGACATGGCTGTCGACCGTCAACGAGGACGGCAGTCCGCATGTGACCGCTGTTGGCGCATTGTGGATGGACGGCGCGTTCTGGTTCCAGACGGGCATGCGTACGCGCAAGGGACGCAATGTCGTGCGCGACCCGCGGTGTGCGCTGTCAGTGTCCATCCGCGACGCGGACGTCGTGATCGAGGGACAAGCGGTGAGGGTGACTGAGTCGGGCGCGCTGGCGCGCATCGCCAAGGCATGGGCGGACAACGGATGGCCGGCCGAACCAGATCAGAGCGGGACCGGCATCTCTGCACCGTTTAACGCGCCCGCGCAAGGACCGCCACCGTGGAACGTCTATCGAATCGAGCCACGATCGGCGACTGCGGTGTCATCGGCCGAGCCCGGCGGCCTGACCCGCTTCCGCTTCTGACACTCAGCACGCGGGCGATGTGAGTCATGATCGTCTCGTGCTCGACGGGGGTTTCAATGCTAGTCGAGGCAGAATTCATTGCCCTCGACGTCCTGCATCACGAGGCAGGCTTCGTTTTCCTCATCGGCAGGTAACAGGCGCAGGCGCCGAGCGCCGAGCGTTTCCAGTCGAGCCGCTTCGGCCTCCAGCGCAGAGACTCGCTCATCGCCAGTCAGCCCCACCCCGACTCGCACGTCGAGGTGTAGCCGGTTCTTCACCGTCTTGGCCTCGGGCACCCGCTGGAAGAACAACCGTGGGCCGACCCCGTCCGGATCCTGGCAAGCCCAGGTCGAGCCCTGGCTCTCAACGCGAAGCGAGGCATCAAACGCATCCCACGAATCAAACCCCGGCGGGACAGGAGGGTCGACGTACCCGAGCACGGCCTTCCAAAACTCCGCAACGGCTCGTGGATTCGCGCAATCGAAAGTGACCTGCACCTGCTTCACGCTCGCCATCGACCCAGAGTAGGACCGAGCACCTCCGGCCGTCTCGACCCGGCACAACGTCGCGATGAACGCACTCGACGCGCAGGGTCATCCCGGCGCTCTTGCAGTCAACTTTGGCTCGGCTCGGCCTGAGAACCTTCGGCCGCCGGCCACGATGCATGTCCGCTCAGGCCGCAAGGTGTGCTCGAAGAAAATCTGCGTCGCTCGCGCCCCGCGAGCGCTGCGAGCCGTCCCAGCGAGGCTGTTGAGTTGGGTCGGCGATGAGCTCAAAGATCGTCCGGGCGGGTGCGGCAATCTCGCGGCTGGCGCTGGCGACGCGCACGACATCATCGTGACTGGTCATGGCTCCATCGAAGCACCCGACGGATAGCGGAAACAGCCATCGCACCGTTCCCACCGCACGCTCATGCCGCGGACAGAGTGCGTATTGACGCGCACGTAGCCGTCGATTTCGAGCACGTCGTGCGCGGACGAACTCCGCTCCGATCAATCTGACTGATCGGCGGAAGCCGCGTTGTTTCGATCACCAGTTCCTCGGACAGTTCGCCAGGATCACTGCGGCAGTGGTTGGCGCTTAGGCCGATCGCACCGGTCCGACACGTAGTTCGCAAGCGGTGAAGTAGCCGCGCAGCGTCAGCGCGGCAGTGTTGTTCGGCGGATAGACCCGAAGTTGTCTCCCGTCGTCGGGCGAACTCGAACTCGAACCCGAGCAAGCGACGGCGTTGCTCGTCACCTGAAAGGCCGCGGACCCTCCCTGCGGCAACGTGATCTGCCGCGGTGAACCGGCGATCCGAGTGGCCGGGATACCGATCATGCGCCCGCGCGAATCGAGGACCGAGACGCCTGGGTAGCCGAACAGCGTGCACGGTGCATCGCCGGCGTTGCGCAACAGATACGTCGCATACCCGGTGCCCGCGGCGCCCTGCACATCCCGGAGGCTGAGGTGCAGTTGGCCGGTGCGGCACGAAACGACGGGCAATCCGGTCGAGCTCGACCCGGGGCCGGGGTGGGGTCGCGACTCCGAACCTGAGGCAGACGTCGTCGCGCTGTGCGTCGGACTCGAAGACGTGGCGCTGGATGGCGACGCGGACGACCGGGTCGACGACGTCGCCGCGCTTGCTGCGGGCGACACCAGCCCCTCATTCCCCGAACCACGGACCACCAGAAAGACCAGACCACCCGCCGCGAGCACGACCAGCGCCGCGGCGAGGGGTGCCAGCCAGCGCGTCCGTGGACGTCCGGGTACGAAGCTCACTGGGGGGTGCCACGCCGTTACCGACGTCACCTCGCGGGCGTGCGCCCGTAGGCTGTCGCGTAGCTCGTCCTCCCAATCTTGGACGGTATCGCCTTGTCGATCCGATCCGCTCATCTGTCCTCCTCGGCCAGGGTGGCGTCACGACGCAGCCGCGCCGTTGCGCGGGAGATTGCACTGCTGACCGAGCCGACCCTGCACTCGAGCGCGGCCGCGATATCAGCGTCGCTGA
Source organism: Pseudonocardiales bacterium (assembly GCA_003243915.1). GTDB lineage: Bacteria > Actinomycetota > Actinomycetes > Mycobacteriales > Jatrophihabitantaceae > QHCC01. The sequence goes on from QHCC01000135.1 coordinate 34,790, forward strand.
GGTCGGCGTAGTACCTGAGCACGAGCGCCGCGCGTTGCCGCTCAGGCAACGCTCCCAGTGCCGTCCACATGCGATCCTTGAGCGGCGACTCGGTCTCAACCACCCCGCGACCCTCGATCATGGCAAGCCCGGCGGGCCGCTCCCTCGTCCACCGGCGCCGCCCTCGGCTTACGTGGGCATGGACGATCGCAGTCCTGGCGTAGGCGAACGGGTGCTCGAGCGTCAGCCAATCACCGAAGCGCGCGAACATCGCCGTGAAGACCTCCTGCACGAGGTCCTCGGCCACGTACCGGTCACCGCACAGCACGTAGGCAAATCGCGTGAGCGCCTGCTGGTTCTCCGCAACGAAGCTCGTCAGCGCTCGGCTACCAGCACTCACCTCAATTGACCTCACGACATAGAGAACGCATCAGCACCCAGCAAACCCTGCATGATCACAACAAGCGCCGTGGAACCTGGGCTCCCGGTCAGGTACTGCTGTCGAGCCCACGTGTCGCGGGACAGATTCAGTTTCAAGGGCGCGTATCGACGTGCGCCAGCCTTCGGCCCGGACAACCGGCTGCACCAGATTCGGCGTTCTCTGCGGCTCGTGACCACCACATCAACAATGTGGTGGTCGATGCGGTCGTCAGCTCGCGATTTCGCGCCGCGGCAGCTCGATCTCGACGACGGCGATCAGTTCGTCGAGGCCCGCGAAGTCGGCCGCGTTGCGGGTCACCACTGGGAGCGCGTTAGCCAGCGCCACTGCGGCGATGAGCAGATCAGCAAACCGACGTCGCGGGTTGTGGCCGTGTGCTCGAGCGGCGGCATAGACGCGGCCATAAGCCCGAGCAGCTTCAGTGTCTACAGGCAGTGGTTCGAAGGTCGCCTCGGCGCGCTGTAGTCGATCCTGCCTTCGCGCACGTTCGGTCTCATCCTTCGTGGCAGCCGGGCCGGCCGCCAACTCAGCCATCGTCACAGCAGACACCGCGACCTGGATCGGCAGCGCGTCCGCGGGAATGCGGTCGAGGTCAATAACGACTGAGGTGTCCAGCAAGGCTCGCGAGAGTCGATCAGGCACGAGGCTCGACCTCTTGGTCGACGCGCTGATCGATATCCTCGCGGAAGCGCTCCCAGTCCAACCGCGGAGCATGCCGGAATAGCTCGGCCACCGTCCCAGCGTCCACGAAGCGATCGCGACGGAACGGGCGCAACTCCCCCACTGGCCGTCCGTTGCGGGTCACCACGAACGTCTGGCCATCGTCGAGCGCACGCATGATGCGACCACTGTCGTTCCGCAGTTCTCGCTGGCTGATCTGCTTAGTCACCACATCAGCGTAGCATCAGGTGCTACAGGGTCGGAGGCCCAGCGAGCGCTGGTCATCAAGACCAACGGCTGGCGTCCGCGCAGATGGATCTGATTGAGGATCGAGG